>NZ_QFFJ01000001.1:927076-1236101 GCF_003308995.1 Chitinophaga flava
AAGGTTGACCATATTCCAGTAGCAAGACGCTTTGATTTTTCATATTGCTTTTATATATACCTATGTAAGGTATAATTACACTTTCACTTGTTCTAAACTCAAGGCCATCAAATCTTTCTTCAATTGCTGTTGTTTCATCTCCCAGTGTTATGTTCCTGGAAAATTTATAGTTCTTCTTTAACGCTGTCATTAATTTACCATAATGCGCATTCATTATTTCGGCTGATGGGCAATGATACTCTACAAATGTTCGTAACACTTTGTAGCTTTTTTGTTCAATCACTGATGAGTCGGAAGAAACTAGCAGGCCAACGATGATCGAGTCACATGAGTTACAAAAACTATCAATGGTGATAGCTTTTGTTTTATAAATAGTTTTGGATTTAGTGGTTCTGGAATTAATCTCTTGAAAAGTACTTGTGTGCTTTATATAGTCCAATTGTTTTTCAATATTGCTTTTGTATGGTATGAAAAGAAACCCTTTTGTAATCAAGTCAGTTTGGGCATTACAAGAGAAGTTAAGTAATAGGGGAAATATTATTAAAAGGTATTTCATCTTTTATGAATTAGGTATTTCTGTGTTAGCTCCTCACTGCCATTGGTGTTTAATTATTGTCAAATTTTTCCCCTTGCCGTGACCGGGACACAGTTCCTTGCTCCGGTCCCATTCTTTAAAACAAATATTTAAAAATTCGAGGCACTAAGTTCCTAAAGCGTATTAAATCTACCACAGAAAGGTTCGGAAATCGGCTATTAAGGATTGTACTCAGCAGATCAGCAACAACCTGTTCTGTCCAGGCTTTTCCTTTGGTGCACGATGAAGACAAGGAGGAACCTTACTTTCAGGATGGTCAACCGCCAACCTCCATAGGTTACCAATACCTAAGCTTATTGGACATGCATTAGGTTTAGCCTGATAGTGCAGATCAAAGAAATGTTCACTTAAAAATGATTCAAAACCTTCATCCGCGCCATGATATAGTTTTTTGAGTTCAGCACGTATTTCCGGGATAAGTACTTTCTTTATGCCTTGTGAATTTGGTAATATTTCACTGGACTCGCCATAGTAGGTGCATAAAAATGTATCGGTTGGTACGGGAGAGCGATCTACATGAAAAGAATAAACATCAGTTGGAAAAAACGGGTAGGTATCATCCCGATCATAGTGATTGATCACATTAAGGATTGGCGATGCGCCATGAGTTTCCAATGCCTTCAGGTCATTTAAAAGAATTTCACGGGCAAGTTGCCCTTGCTCACTCAGCTGAAGTTCACGAAGTTCTTCCTGTTCGATTACCGTTATATTTCCGGTTAGCGCTACCTGTTTAACAATCTCGGAAAAATCACCTATCAGATTACGAGTCCAGCAAATCGCATTGATTTCTCCATTAAATGGCGTAGAAACAAGGTCTTGAAAATTCGTGACATAATGAATGTGTTTCTCAGCATGAGATAGATCTACCATAATTAGTTAATATAAAATCATTTGACAACGAAGTACGGCTATTTTCGTTTATAACTGAAACTTTTCAATAGCCATCAAATGTTCCAAAAAATTCATAGTAACATTTGAACTAATACGTTTCCGCCTCTTCATCGGGTCGCCAGGGATGATCTGTTTACCCTACAATCCTAATTTATTGTATAGCTATTCCAGGATGAGGCAATAGCGCACTGTTGGCAATCTCAGAAGTTTGCAAAAAATATATAGATCAGTTTTCCTTTATCAAAGGTCAACTCAATCATCGGTGTGGCATTAGGATCATCTTTTGTTTTTCGTATCAGTATGAAATGTTCAAAATTAGTCCCCTTTTCTTTCGTCGTAGTTTCAAAAAATGATTGTGGTAATGCAAATAATGGTTTTGCAGAGTTGGGAAACTGCTTTTTAAATTGGCTTATGGTGTAATTTGTATCAAAAGTCGTTGTTCCGTAAGTGATTCTCTTGTCTGTTTTACGGAAGTCAATGACAGATGGAATAATGTTGTTATCATAGGCATACCACATGTCAATACCCGGATAATGAAGTATCACAACCTCAGGCTCTTTAGCCATTGAAATAACTTTGTCCAGGTCAGCTTTTGATTGAATAGTAAAGGCCGCCTTGCTAGTTGCCACCCTGGAGGGAATGCCCATATTAGCAACAAAACTGCCATAATTCCCATATAAAAAGGTTTTGCCGATTGCCAGCTTATACGCATCCAAAATATCCCAATCAAATTTCATTTCCCTATTATGTTGGTTTAAGGTTAATGTGTCAACTCGTGATTGTTTATTTTGATTTCCACACGATAAAATAAGAATTGTCAAAAGAATAAAATTTCTCATAAATGGGTTCTATATAAAATTATTATGTTCCTTGTAGGGATATTGAAACTAAATTAATTTTTAAAGGGCGTCTTATTTCTATATTTTCCCTTGTAACTATCTCTTGTTTCGCTGTTTTTCAAAATGAAATCAATACCACCGTCATAAGGTGCAATTACAAGTTCTTTTCCTATTGAAATGAAAAATGCACGAAGGTTATCTTGTGCGAATTTTTGTGGCATCCTTGAGCACTTCAGTATATCAACCACAATAATACGTTAATTTCATTAAGGTAGACAGCCGGGGTTTGGCAACTGTAGCTAAATCGCGCGGGCAATACCATCCCTTACCCACTAAGCCAGGTATTATGGAAGACCTTATAAATTATTTACTTCAGTTCGGTCAATTAAACGGCCAACAGATTACGTTAGTGAAAAGCAAAGTCAAAATCATTCATCTCAATAAAGGTGATTATTTTTCGGAAGCAGGCAAAATCGCCCGGCAGGTTGCATTTGTTTCGGAAGGGATACTCCACGTATGTTATTACAACAACAAAGGCATGGAAATCACCCGCTACTTTATAGATGAGCATAATTTTGCCGTTGATTTAAACAGCTTCTCCAGCCAGATCTTTTCTTCCGAATATATCCAGGCAATAATGCCCTGTAGGCTAATAGTCTTTAGTACAGAGGGATTAAAGGAATTATCACTGACAATAGCTGGCTGGGACGCCATAATAAACCAAATCACCACAAAATCATTGATCGAAAAGGTCAACCGTATCAGTCCTATGTTGGCGGAAGACGCAAGTTCCAGATATCGTAATTTCCTGGACCGCTTTCCAGTCCTTGCCAATCGTATCCCTCTTTCATTTCTGGCTTCCTATTTAGGTATAACCCAATCCTCCTTAAGCCGGATTAGACGAAATTTCTGATTTTTGTTTTTTGTCAAATGGCAAATCTTGTTAACTCCCAATTTGTGAGCTTTGCTACATCACAAGACGAAACATAATGACAACATTCCGGACAACCTTTTTTATTATCATTATGACAGGATTCACTTCCATAGCATTCGCGCAAAGCAATAGCAAAGTGGCACAGATAAAAATTGAGGCAACCGTTAACGCCTCTGCCGAAAGCACATTTATTTACATCGTGCCGGTTAGTTTGCCACATATCTTTAAGCGGTACAAAAAATTTCCAGCCATTGTAAAAACCGATGAACCTGAAAAATGGACAAAACCCGGTCTATCACGGACAATTTCTTTTGAGGATGGATCTACGGCCAAAGAAAGTTTGCTGACGGTTACTCCTTATAGCTCGTTTTCGTACAAAGTTGAAAACTTTACCTCGCAGCTAAGGTTTTTGGCCAAAAGAGTAGACGGAGATTGGAAATTTACAGATATAGGTAATGGGCAGACAAAAATCGAATGGACTTACAAAGTAGTTCCTAGAAATTTTATTGCACGTGGCGTTATCAAAGCCTTTCTGATCAAAGATATCAGGCATATGCTTGAAAATGCTTTGATAATCTTAAAAGATGATCTGGATTCGAAAAAGAATTGTCTATAATAAATAAAGTCCCCCAACTTGTATTTACTATTCAATCGCAAAGCGATACACACTACTCTTCCATGGCAAATAACGCTTCCCCAGTGATATAAAAAGAAGGAGTTAAGTTAAGCGAAACCAATGGTAATCCAGAAGATGTCAGAGATGTTTCATTATAATGGCCTGGCGAAATCTTAGCTACTTCTTTATAAGCAGTAAGAATAATCACCTCATCAACACCTAACATTGAAAATACATGCTTAATTATATCTTCTTTTTTTTCACACAAACCTATCCAAGATCCTTTATAATAACCAATTACGCTATTCAGTAAAAAGGAAAAACATGACACCGCATTCGACAATCGACTCATCTCTATATCAACACCACTTTCCCGAATTTCCAAAAAATCCATATAATCAAAATATTTAAATAAGTTATGTTTATTGTTTATCAAATATTCTCCATACCGCCTATCAAACCTATCGCTAGTAAAAAGTAAAACATCATTTAAGTGCTCAGGCAATTCTATTTCATCGAAACGTGCGTATCCTCGATAACCAATAAAAGAGTAATTCATCAATACCGGAACACATTTTTTTAATAACCGCGGTTTATCTTCAACAAAACCAATTCTAAAATTACATTTCAGCTTATCAAACAAATTGAGTTTCAAATATCTATTTAAAGAGTCAAGATTTCCAATGCAGTAAAGTGTTTGATCATTATACTTAAGATTCTTCATCAAACTAAAAGAAACAGGAGGGTCACATAAAGGCATCTTTAAACGATCAAACATCAGCGTATCTTGATTAAATGCCCCTTGCTGGTAGAACCAGAATAAATCTTTAGGCTGATCTCTTGTATAAAAATAATTCACAAGTCCATAATTATTATTGAACAGTTCCTTATGATCTGAAATCAAGCTAAAACATTTAGACTTAAGAGTTTTATATAGACTGGGAAGAATATCTGTTGCATTTATTCCGTGCCGAGATACAGAGATAGCGGTATCATTAATTGATTCAATATCAACTTCTATATACGCAAACGAAAGTTGCGAAACCCAGGAACGATTTTCCAAAATTTTAGTATCTGTTACCTTTATTGCGATTCCTTTCAAACTAAAGGAAATCCCACCGAAATGAGGGTTCCAATGATAACCATGATGAAATTTTTGTATAAAATTCTTTTGATCCTCAAACTTCTCTTTAAAATACACAAAGGAATTCCCCAAAGAGAGTTTGAAGTAGGGGATATGAATCCTATACTTCCCCAATTCCTCTATTTCGCCTTCTTCTACCAGTAAGCCAATCATATCGCTCATTTCCATCACACATTCCTCCCTAAATAAATAATTTTTTTCATAGGCTTCTCTTTCCTTGGATGAAATTATCTCATTCTCGTAGTCTCGTTCTTTAAGCATGTCTCTCCTGGCATTAGCCACAACTTTCTCCACTATATCAGCCTTCGAATAATGCCATCCCTGTTTAATAATTTTCGGTTCTTTATTCAAATACGACTTGTAAGAAACTTCACAAGGAGATCTGGAGATATTCGCATTAATAAAATTACGAATTTTATTGTCCCACTTTTCAATGTCAGATTCAATAAACCTCTTCAACTTAAGCTCAATTACAGTACCAATATTAGCCTTATTGTATTTTATCAGCTCTCCGAAATCATGGGCACCATTGATCTCAAACCGCCAGGCCGCAGAATCTTCATCCTTGTAACCAGTATTTAACTCCCGCTTAGTTTTTACAATTATTTTATCGGCTAACATAAAATAGCTAAGAACTCCAATTCCGAATTGCCCCGTACGATTTAATTTAAACCCCTTACGGCTGCATTTCCTTTCTAACTCTTTTATCTCATATCGTCTGGAAGAACCGCTCTCTAAAAAAAATTTCTCGATAATTGCTTTTGTCATGCCTACACCTTGATCTTTACAAACAAGCCATACGCCGTCTTCTTTCTCATCCAATGATATATCTATAGCATATAGATCTCCGAACTTCTTCAAGAACTCATTGGGGTCTTTATCTTCGTTAATAATCTGATAGGCAATCCTTTCTCTTACACTATCATAAGAATTCTGAATTAATTCTCTAAGGGCCCAAATTGGATCTCCATATAACTGATTACCACCAAGTAGTTCCAGTATCTTTGCTGTATTGGGTTTGAAAGCCCCCTGAATGTATACATATGTATCTTCTTTAGGAGAAATATCACGATGTACGTACGCATCAATATTCCATAAATAGTGAGAAAACTTTGCAAAAGAAGAGTGATTTAAAGGCTTTACTTTAACCAATTCATCACACAATTTTAATTCCTGCTCAATTGCATTTGCTGTATCTTCTATTGCTTTATGCAAATATGCCTTTTCAGGCCTTGCATAAATTGAAAACATGTTATCCTGTCTTGTCAAGCTAAACCTTCTGTCCTTCAACCAATATTTCAAACTATCTACATTAATCATCCTATGCTTTAGTATTACGTCCGGCGTACGTTCAGGATCATTTTCCAGAATATCTGCTACCCTTAAGCAAATAGCCATATACCGTAAATGAACAATGCCACCTCCGATAGGTTTAGGGTCAAATAACTCACTTGAAAGATGCTCAATTCCATAGTGATGGCTTTTGCAGACCTTTATCAGATCATCACTCCAAGGCAAGTAATTGTACAATTTTAAACTTCCAAGATGATCTTGAATCCATTTACCACTCCAATCATTATGTTTATGTCTAACATAGTAAGATAAAATATAATCAGAGAGTTTTGGGTCATCAATTTTATCAACAGCTATATTAATGGATAAAGTCTTAGGCTCATTGTCAATCCATTTCTGTAACTCATCAATCTCATGCTCAGACAAACCTTCCTTATTCATTGTTGTCAAAAACTCTTTATGCTTAAGGACAAGTTCAAAATCAGGGCTCATACCAATATCGTGCAAATACGCCGACAGCAATAAAAATGCAATCTCGTATTCTGAAAGATGCTTCCTGGTTAAATCAGGTATTAATTCCCACATTCTATTAGCCACTCTGAATGAGTGGTCAGAATCATGTAATGTAAAATCCTTAGGAGTAGTACCACCCTTATCAAGAATACTCTCAATGGTATCCATGACTAAATCCTGCTCCAGAAAAACAACCAATTTCTTAGCGATGTCGCCCTTACGCTTTTCCAATTCACGAAAGAGGGATGTATTTTTCCAATTAGATTTCGGCATTACTTTTTGTTTTGAGGTTTGAGATGTAACTACTTTTAAATATAGTGAATAAATCACACTCTTCTTGCATATCTAAAAACAGTTATCCAAAATGGGTAGAATAATTCCATCGCTGTGTGATCAATGTTACAAAATTCCAGCTACATGAAAGAGAACTTTGTGAAACATTGTTCAATCTAAAAATCAAGTACATCATGCATCACGAAATCGTCTCTCAATGGATGGGTAAAATGCAATTCAACGCTCTCGTCAACGGCCATACGATTATTATGGACGGCCCTGAAAAAGTTGGTGGTGAAGACAACGGCCCCATTCCCAAACCGCTGGTACTGACAGCCCTCTCCGGCTGTACAGGCATGGACGTTGTAGCACTGTTACGGAAAGCGAAAAAAGAAGTTGACAGTTTTGACGTGGAGGTATGCGGCCAATTGTCCCAGGGGCACCCGATGCAGTACACGGCCATTCACCTTGTCTATATCTTCAAAGGGCCAGAAGCGTGCAGGGAGGAAGCGTTGGATGCTGTGACGCAGTCACAGGAGAAATTCTGCGGGGTTAGTGACATGCTGAAGAAGATTATGCCGGTAACCTGGGATGTGGTGTACAATGACGTGACGATATTTTCCAATAAAACGGAGGAAGTGGTGAATGTCTAACAGAACGAAGCGGTATTGTCCGGTTACTACGACCGGACAATACCGGTCTTCAACAGTTCGCTGTTGCGGTTGATGGCCAGGAGTCCTTGCTGTTCCATGGTTTTCAGTAGTCGCGACACGGCCTCCCGGGTGGAATGCATGTCGTCGGCGATTTGCTGATGAGTAATCTGAAGGGTGCGGCTGCCTGTTTTCGCAGACTGATCGTAGAGATAACGCAGTAGCCGTTCATCGAGTTTTTTGAAGACAACGTCATCAAAGGCTTGCAGCAGATTATCGAACCGCGCGCGATAGACATTCACCACAAACTGGTTCCAGTCGTGGCTTTCCCGCATCAGCCGGTCCATCACCGGCAACGGCAGTAAGATGACAAGGCTGTCTTCGAGCGCCTTGATCATCACCCCGCTTGTTTCTCTCCCTTGCGCACAAACGAACGACATTGCGCAAGCTTGCCCCGCTTCGAGATAATACATAAATATCTCTCCATCCGGCCCTTCCCGGTATACCTTCATAAATCCCGCTCCTACCAGGATGGCATTTCTCAACAGCTGCCCCTGACGGGTAATTAACGCTCCTTTTTTTACCTGCATCAGGACGGCCGTCTGGCTGATGATATCTTTCACCGACGCTGGCAGCAATGGATAACTCTCATTGAGCAATGTACTGATCTCCTGATGGGCTATATCCATATTGATTCAAGTTGTTTTTGTTCCGTTGTTTTTTACCAGCCGAGGATACTCCTTCCCGCTTCGCTGATGTGGTCAGCATTCCATTTCGGCTCCCATACCAGGTGGACAGTGGTATCGAAACCAGGCAATGCCCCATTGGCCGCTATCTTTACGTGACCGGTGAGCATGGCGGCCATCGGGCATGCAGGAGACGACAAAGTCATATCCACATCGATCCTTTTCGCCCGGACATCTACCCGCAAGTCATATACGAGACCAAGGTCGATGATACTAATATTCAGTTCAGGGTCGATCACTTTGTCCAACGCATTAACGAGCATTGTTTTTTCTACAAATGCGGGATCGCGGATGTCAATTTCCATTTACACTTTAGTTTACTGATGATGTACAATACATGCCCGGCATACACTGCAGCCGCCAGCATCATCAGGCCGATGCCGGCATAGAGCAATCGCACCTGACCCAGCAGGATGCCGGTAATCAACAAAAGATAACCTGGCGCATACAACCACATCTGCAGACGTACAAGGCCTTCCCGGTATAGGTTTGCGGGCATGAGCTCAGGCGGTTCGTCCGGACTGTTGATATGCATCCAGATGATGAACGGCAACGTTTTGAAGGTTTGTCCCATAATGATGATACTGATGAACCCCGCCATGAAAGAGTAGCCGAAAGCCGTGCCCCATCCATCAGGCAGGCGCCGGCCGGCCAGCACTGATATACCCAGTAAGACCAACGGTAATATCAACAGCGAAATGGCTAAGAACGTCTGCCGCATGCCGTGGTCCAAACGTTTACGCATCGCAGACCGGCGGCAGATGTACACATACCGGCTGTAGAAGATAACGCCGGCCAGGATCAGCAGCAGGGCTATAGGCGCAATAACGGCGGGACCGGCAACTATTCCGGTAATGAGGAACAGCGCCAATCCGCCGTTGAAAAAATAATAGGTATAGGATAGCAGTTTGTTCGGTGTTGTTTGACTAAGCAGAAACATTGGTATCAGCTTTGAACTGACGCCGGTGACGAGTTGCAGAAACCATCCGGCCATACCCACAGCAGCATGGACCTTCAGGTATTCCAGGTGACTGGCAGGAAGGAAAGAATAGCGCAGGTTGATGAGCAACAGCAGTCCCAGCGCCGCCGTAAGCAGCAGCCACAGTTGCGCTGTCAGTATAAAACGGGTGGCGATACTCTCCTTCCCCGCACGGAATGTATGAAACTGGTTCCATGCTTGTAACCCGAAAGCCAGTAATACCAGGCTACCGCCGGTAAAGATCGCGGCACCGAAACTGAAACGCCAGAAGTTGATCACGAGCAGACTGGTACCAGCTGTCAGTAACACAAGTACGGCGCAGGGAATATGTTCGCTGTAAAGAGCATGTTCCGATAATACGGGCGCCAGTTGGTTGCTAGCCCCGAAAATCAACATGGTGGCCCATCCCAGGACGGCCAGGTGAGTGATCGCCAGAATCTTTGGATGAAAATGATGTCCGGTCAATACCTCCGCCGCAGGTATACAAAGACCGATGACGATCAGAAACGCGATCACCGCTATCAGGTAATAGGGAATCACAGTGTGTTTGGCAGGTATCTGTTGTGCGGGCGGCATCATCTGGCATCAGGTTTTGTAAATGATGAGCTGTACGCCCTGATCCCCCAACCGATGGACCGCAGCATATTGCCTTTCTTTCAGCTCAGGTAACAGGAATAAAGGGACTTTTTTATGTTCTACGAATAAGGCCATGTTTTCCGGCAATGTCTCCAGCGCCTGGAGGATAACTACCATGGGCTGAGGCATCGGTAACGCCCGTACGTCGATCTTCTGAAAACGGCCGCAGAACTTGTCGGCCATCACCTGGAACAGATCTTCAGCTGCGTTGCCTTCTTGTGCCGATTCCTGCCCGGCGGATATTTTGGTGATATAAGAATAAACTGTTTCCGTATCCACTTTTCGTACCGCCATTTCAAAACCCTGCTTCTGCAGGATACGGAACAACGGCGTTGGTTCGAAGGAATTGATCAGCAACAGCGTTTGCCCGGGCTCCAGCAATCTGACTTCCTGCATGATGCGCTGGAATGGATCGTGGCCGGCAGCTATCATTTCACGGACATCAAGTGAATGGTTGAATGCCCGCTCTGCTACGACATGCTGCGGCTGTACAGTCGGTACAACGGATTGCGGCACTGCGTCTATGATAAAACCAAGCGGCCGCAACACCGCATAAATATCCTCTACACTGCAATTGCCGATTTTGGCAGCTTCCGCGATCGTCACGCGGGGCGCGAGCACTTTGCGCAGCAGTGGATTTTTTAATTTCCGGAAATGCGGACTGATCGCCGCGATCTGGTCAATCACTTGTGCGTTTGCTGCTATCAGGGCAGAGATGCGGGTGGAGTTGGAAATGTGCATCATAAGCCACCTTTGTTTAACCAAAACTCGTCTTCCCACTGGGCAACGGGTTGCCGCCAGCCTGCGTCAATCCTTTTCTCCAGCTCTGACAAGGCTTCTTCTGTACTGATCTTTTCGATGTAAGGAAACATTTCACGTTCTTCAAAACGGATGTGATCATCCAGTTCATCCGCAAACCCGTGGAGAAGATTTCCATCCAGCCGTGCATGCTGCAGCCTTTCTACTATACTCCGCAGCGTCGCATGCTGACGGACAGCCCGTACCCTCATTGGATGATCATCGGGCAACAACGTGAATACAAAATGCTCTTCCAGCTGAAAGTGATCTTCCAGTTCATTATCGAAAGAAAACAGTACATACGCACTGATGCGCTCTAAAGGAATATGATGACTGAGCCCGTACCGGATCTTCCAGCATTGCAACAGTCCATGATGATGATCTTTGGAAAGAGGAACCAAAGCAGGCGAGCGTTTCATAACATCGCAATTTTTTACAACACAAAAATAAACATGCAAGATCAAATAAAGGACAATTTTGTCCGTTTTTTTAATATGATTTTAGTCATCTTTCTGGTACTGTGCCGATAAGGCACACACATCAACTTGCCATCACGATCACCACCAACGAAAGTATCGCTATGAACAAGAGCAACAGGGTTTTCCAGGCAGTATGCGCCCTGGCCATGTCCATAAAATTAAATGCCACCAACATGAACTTGATAGCAGACAAGCACATGATCAGGGCCAGTGGTTGTTTGTAGAGTACGACCGCGGTCATAATCGCCACGGCCAGCATAAGCAGGATCCAGGTAGTATTTAGTATACGGAACATAAGCAGGATTTAGAAAATGAGGTACAGAACAGGGAACAACAACAACCAGATGAGATCACATAAATGCCAGAAAGCTGCCCCGGCCTCCAGGTGTTGCATTGCTTCTTCGTCCGTGCGCCGGGAACGGGTAGTTTTCCAGTATATCAGGATTACCATACCGATGATCACATGGATCACGTGGAAGCCGGTCAGCATCCAGTAAAAATCAAAGAAAGTATTCTCACCCAGCGTGAGTCCTTCTGCCGCTTTCTGTCCGTATTCCACCGATTTGAGCGTCAGAAATACCATCCCCGCCATCAGTGCGTACAACAATTGCCTATCACTCTGTTTGATGGTACCTGTTCGAAACAATCCTACACAACGCGCCATGCAGTAACCACTTGTCAGCAGGACCACAGTATTCACTGAACCGATGGTCCTGTTGAGTTTTGCTGCGGAGGTGTGGAACAATGCCCGCTCCTCTCCTGCATAGTACAACATGATCACGATAGCGATACCGAAGGTTAGCAACTCCAGCAGGATCACGATCCACATTAAGAGGCCGCCGGGCGGATAGTAGAAATTCCTGTGCGACTGCGTTTCCTCTGCCTTAACCGGCATATCTGATACGTTCATACAATTTGATTAAAGTGGTGAACAATGCTGCGGGGGATGACAATACCTGATAGTGGTCCTGCCCGAACATTTGCGGCAGGTAATAACGTGCGGTTGCTTCGATAGCCAGTGCATATGTGTGGATATGTTGCTGCGTAAGCTCACGCAAGGCCTGTTTCACATCGGCGATACCATAGGGACCTTCATACCGGTCGTAATCATTCGGCTTGCCATCAGATAACAGGATAATCCATTTGTTACTGGCTGATCGTGCCTGCAATAAGGCCCCGGAGTGGCGGAGTGCCGGCCCGATGCGGGTATAACCTTCCGGTTGAGGTGCACCGGCCAGATGCCGGGTGGCGGCCCAGGGATCGTCAAAGTCTTTGATGGTCACATAACGGGTATAATGCCGTGTCCTGGAATAAAATCCGCCAATGGCGAAATCGATCCCAAACTCCGCGAGAATCTCCCCGAAAAGGATAGCTGTTTGTTTGGCCACGTCTATCACCCGGTTGCCGTTGGCGTAGCTGTCACTCGACAAACTCAGGTCGAGCAGCAGCAGGATGGACAGCTCCTTTTCTCTTTTCCGGTCGGCAATATACACCGCTTCTCCGGGCGTGTGGCCCGCCGCCAGGTCGGCAAAGCGGTCGGTGACGCGGTCTATGTCGATGGTGTGACCATGCGTTTGCCCCCGTTGTTGCAGCCATTTGTTGTGGATGCCCGTAAGCATCCTGCGTAGTTGCTCAAGCACCGCCCGGTGGGCGGCGATGGTCTGGTCGTAATAGGCCGTAGAGGAAACCTGTTGCCGGCGCGGAAAGACTTTGCTGAAATCCTTGCGGTATATGCGTTTGCGGTAGTCCCATTCATCGTATGCGATAAAGTGTCCTTCCGCTTCCGCATCGTTACTTTCGGCAACCTGCGTGTTGGCGGTATAGCCGGTCTCGTAAACGCTGTGCGCTGTATCGTTCACCCGCACGGTATATTTCATGTTCAGTTCCCTAAGGGCCTCTTCGTGTTCTTCCAGCTCGTCGGCCCCGTCGAAATCGCGCCAGCTGCCACTGAATTCATCAGCCGTTTCCACTTTTTCGAAGTTGTGCGTCAGTACATAGTCTTCCTGTTGATGAGTATCAACGGACAATGTAATGATCTCTTCTACCGGTGTCGCCTGTACGATAGTACGTGGCATCTGTTCGTGCAGCCTGGATGGAAGTGCATCCGGGATGGAGGCAAGCGGTTCCTGCGGAGCCTTCATCGGCTCGTCGGCCATCCACCGGCCATACAGCCAGTTGTTGGATATCGGCATCTCCCCTCCTGTCATGTTTTTCGTCGACAACAAGCTGTGATAATCGCGGCTCAAAGGGTACTCTTCGAAAAGATAACGAAGTATGTCCGGAGCATGTTCCTGCGCCAGGCGCAAAGCGTCGTCATCAGACAATACTTCCTGTTTGTACCAGTTGTGTCTGAGTTTTTGCTGGGCCGACAGATAAAGAATGCGGAACAGGTAAAATGTATAATTCAGTTCGCGGTTATCGTACCAGGCCGATTTTTCCGGCAGGAAAAAATCATTGCCTTTGCAACCGCCTTCGCGGACAGCCGGGTATAACTCCACCGGCTGTCCTGTCAGTGCCCTCGCGAGAATGAGCATCCGTGGCCTGACCTCTTCGAGAAGCACAGCGTGAGCATTACGCGCCGCTGTGGCTTTGCGGGTTCTCAGATAGCGTACTACTTTTGCGAATATCAGTTCATCCAGTGCCATATCAGATCATCAGGTCAGCAAGGTCGCAGAGTGCGGCAATGGTTTCATCATCATCAGTAAGTGGTTCAATCATTGCGGTGCGTACCGCCAGTCGCCTGGGCAGTCCGCTGTGGATCAACTTGGCGGCATCCACCAGCAGCCGGGTAGATACAGTTTCCGCAAGGCCCAGTTCCCGTAGGTTGCGGATCCTGGCAGCGATCTTCACCAACCGTGTGGCCACCCCTTCTTCCACACCACTCTCCTGTATCAGGATAGCGGCTTCCGAAGACGCATCAGGATAGCGAAAGGAAATACCCGCAAAACGCTGTCTCGTAGATGGTTTCAGTTCTTTGTAACCGCGCTGGTACCCCGGATTGAAAGACGCTACCAACATAAAACTTTCTGCCGCAGGCACCGTTGTGCCCAACTTATCGATAAAGAGTTCACGCCGGTGGTCAGTCAGTGGGTGGATGGCCACGATTACGTCCGGCCGTGCCTCAGCTACCTCATCGAGGTACAGGATAGCACCCGTTTTCACTGCAGTTGTCAGCGGTCCGTCGATCCAGATCGTTTCTGCACCCTTGATGATAAAACGGCCGATCAGATCAGTGGAAGATGTTTCTTCGTGGCAACTGACGGTGATCAGCGGCTGTCTCAACTGCGTGGCCATGTATTCGACGAAGCGCGACTTCCCTGTACCTGTCGGCCCCTTCAGCAGCACCGGTATCCTGTTGCGAAATGCGTGACGAAAAACGGCTTCTTCCTGCCCTGTCGGCTGATAAAAAGGAGCAGTCGTACCGCATGCTTCCGCAACATCCATGTTCATGTTATTCACTTTTCCTGACAGTTTTGATGGTAAATAATTTCGGGTTGATTTGCAATTCCAGGAACATCCAGTTGCCGGAGTTGACATTCGAAACACCTTTCAAATGCTCCATGGCAGCGGTAGCGAACATCTGCGAACATCCGCCATTCAGCCAGACGAAATCGATAATAGAAAATCCGACGGTGAGATCAAGCTCAGTGCCGAGATAGCTTTTTAATTTCTGCCCTTCTGTGAACAAAGGCGCAGCCGATGAAAAAAAATGCGGTGTCAACCGCGCTTTAAAAGCGGGTTTTTCATAGGATAGATTACCGTATATGTCCGTCAACCCAACAGAATTAAGATGATTGCCTACATAGAAGTAATCCATGTAGCCGTTGAACTTATGATTTGTGCCAAACCATGGTGTAAAACTCTTGTAACTGGCGCTGGCATCGTCGCCTGCTTTACCTGATAAATATTCGAAACCGGCACCGGCTTGCCAGCCTTTTGCAAACTTGTAACTCATATTGCCGGAGCAATACCATGCGTTGAGTGTCTCTCCAGCGAGCCCGCCAGTTTGTGCATAGAATGCCGCATCTGCACTGAAAACATTTTGCTGGAAAGTGAGTCGCGGACCGAATGTTTGGTTCCAGGCGATTTTTTCGTGCTGCTCCCGCAAATAAGGCATGCCCTGGTTCAGGAACAGGAAGCTCCAGGCGAGATGGTTCCGTTGGCCGTGATACCAGCCGAATTGCAGGTAGCGGTACTGTGGAACAGTATAAGGCTCTTTGCTGTTACTTTCCCGGTTGGCGTTGAGTGCGGCGGCAGCGTGAAATGTATGCATAGCCGAAGGCTTGAATTGCAGCAGGGCAGCATCGTGACTGCGGGCCTGCATGGTCCAGTCTACGTTACCGAGGATGCGCGCATCGTCGTAGCTGAATTCCTGGCGACCGGCGCGCAACGCCCATTTCTGATGAAAGGAGACCTCCGCCCAGGCTTCATGCATCTGAAAGGCAGCATCGGTTTTAGCATTAGTGGCCACATCCCCCCAGGTACGCACGCTTTGCGGAGAAATGCGGAGCTTGAGCTGTGGAGAGGTATAGTCGATGATGATACGGCTGCGCTGTACTACAAAGTCAGCTGCCTTTGCTGTATCGGGTAAAAGGCCGCCGTAGCCGTTGCGGTGTTCATACCGGAACCGCATATCTGCGCTGACATCTACCTGTTGCGCAGCTGCTTCGAAAAATGGGATGGATAGCAGGGATATAAGTAAGGTTTTCTTATTCATTGCCGGCAGTTTTAATGATGGCATCTACAGTTGCCTGGTTGTTAACGCCGAGCCCTTCCTGTTGATGAACGAGGCGACCGGCGGGATCAAATACACTGATAATGTTGGAGTGAGAAAAATCCATAGGTGAAATCTCCTTGTACTTTACGGCAAGTACATTAGCGAATTCCCTCACCGTTTCCGGATTCCCTTGCAAAAAGGTCCATTCTTTCCCGTCCATACTCTTACTGATGGCAAACTCTTTCAGTTTCTCAGGTGTATCGTGTTCCGGATCTATGCTCACGAGTACATACTGTACATTGTTTTTAGCACGGTCCGGCACTTTTTCGCTGATGCCCAGCATATCGGCCACCAGTCGGGGACAGGCAGATTTGCAACTCGTATAGATCATTACCACTACCAGCGTCTTTCCTTTCAGATCACGCAAATGGATAGTATTGCCTTCTTCCGTCTTCCAGGTAGAAGCGAGGTCAAATATGGAGGCCGCGTTTTTATCGACGGTAGTTTGTTCGTTTTGTGCTGTTGGCTGTTGTTGTTTGTCTGTATGACAGGCTGCTGTCAGGAGCAGGCATGCCAGACAATAGAGCATCGTTTTCATAGTTTTATGAATTTATTTCGATACACAACGGAAGCCCTGGTTTTGTACGCAGTAATTCGCTTTGAGGCTTCCCCTAAATGCGAAGCGCATAAACGCTGCGTAGTTCATCAGGTCGCTGGCCCCAACGGAACCGCTTCCGCAAAACATTGAGTTATCGGTAGACACATCTCTCCGTGATTCGCCGGAGAGCATTACTTCACTAAAATCCTCTGTCCATTCCCAGACCAGCCCGTGCAGATCCATGATGCCCCAGTAATTAGGCGTGGTATGGCCTACAGGCAGGCCGGAGGTATTGGGCTTTTCGTACCAGCTGAGGATATGCTGGTTGTAAGACGCCTTAGTACGGGCGTCACGTGTTGTTTCATCGGCCATGGCCGCATATTCCCACTGATTTATAGTAGGCAACGTTTTGCCGATGGCGTTACAGTAGGCCTTTGCTGCAAACCAGGATACATTGGTAACAGGCGCATCTTCCAACATGCTGTGCCCCAGTGTACTATCGTTCTGCCAGCCGGCGAGATAATTACCATCTGCATAAATCCGTTTGACTGCGGAGCGCCGCCATTGTGGATTGAGCTTCACAAAGGCCAGGAACTGCCGGTTGGTGACAGGGTGCTTATCCATTTGAAACCCTTTAACCATTACCGAAGAATCAGCCTTGCCGTAGAAAGGGACATAACTGCCACCTTTCACTTCTGCCATACTTGTAGTATCTGTTGGAGCAACCAGGATAGATAAGGGCTCTCCGCCTGTACCGGAGGTTGCCGGTGCTTCTATGGGTAACGTGTCCGGTCGCAATGTCAGGTTGGAACAGGAGACGACCAGTGAAGCACACATGCAGATGGCGGAGAACCCTAAGTTGTTCATAGTATTGGTTAATGGTTAGTATTTAATGTTTACGTTTAGCCGCAACCGTTTCTGGTTTGATTTCCTGTTTTTTGTTACCCCAGTTGGAGTAGACGTATGACAACACATTCGCGATCTCTTCATCTGTCAGCGTTTGAGCCGGCATCACACCATTGTATTTGGCGCCGTTCACCACGACTTCACCGGTTTTACCATGCAGCACGATATCAATCACACGGCCTGCATCTGCGTTCAGGAAATCGGATCCGGCGAGCGGTGGAAACGCATTGGGGATGCCCATACCGTTTTCCTGGTGACAGGCAAGACAGGTCTTGGAATACACCATTTTACCCATGGCAATCCGCTCTGCGAGGTTGGCAGCTTTAGGTGCAGCCGGGGCCTTCTCTCCAGGCATAGACTGAATGGTACCGCCTTCGGGCTGATAGATACCATCTGTTTGTTTACCAGAGTACAACTTTTTATTCTCAGGACCTGTAACGGTCAGCATACCTAATGAGCCTTTATTGAAAGTGCGTGAAATAGAGTGGTCCACGATCACAAAAGTACCTGGCACCTCTACCTTGAAGTCTACGATGGTAGCTCCTCCCGCAGGAATCAGTGTGGTCTGTACGTTTTTGTTGATCAGGTCTCCACCTTCCACGTGTACCTTGTCGAAAATCTCTCCGATGACGTGGAATGAAGACACCATATTGGGCCCACCGTTGCCTACGAAAAGGCGTACTGTTTCACCGACATTCGCTTTGATAGCGTTATCACCGGTCAGCGAACCAACTTTACCGTTGAACACCACGTAGTCGGGATGCTCATCTACCGCCTTCTGCATATCAAAGGGCTGCAGGCCTGGTTCGCCGTTTTTGCCTTTGGTGTAGAAGTCACCCTGCATGATGTAGTATTCCTTGTCTACTGGTGGCAGTCCTCCTTCAGGTTCTACGAGGATAAGGCCGTACATGCCGTTTGCGATGTGCATGGCTACTGGTGCGGTGGCGCAATGATAAACGAAAAGGCCTGGGTTGACCACTTTAAAGGAGAATACAACTTCGTGACCTGGCGCTACGAAAGAGGAGGCAGCTCCGCCACCCGGGCCTGTTACAGCGTGCAGGTCAATATTGTGTGGCAGTTTGTTGTTGGGATGGTTCTTCAGGTGAAATTCCACTTCATCGCCTATACGGGTACGGATAAAGCTACCTGGTACGGTACCGTTGAAGGTCCAGTAAAGGTATTTCACACCGTCGGCCATCTCTCCTTCTTTTTCCATGATCTCCATGTTGACGATAAGTTTGGTTGCTTCCCGCGAGCCAACAGGTTTTGGCACCAGTGGTGGCGCAGTCGTTTCGGCTACGCTTTGGCCAACAACTTTGATATCTGCGGGCGGTGTTGTGGATTTTTGGCCTGCATCTTTTTCAGAGCCTGTGCAGCCGCTCAGCAGCCACAGGCCGAGTAATGTTCCAAGCAATGGTTTGATCCTGTTCATCATGTGTTAATGTTTTAATTCTTTTCGGTAAGGGAACGATAACATGTTATGGTTTTGCCTCCGGGGCATCATATACTGGTCTGCCATATCGCAGGAACTCGAGGATGTACAGTGTGATGCCGGTGGCGAACATCATTGCACAAAAAATGAGGACTACGAAATGTACTTTGATTTCATTTTGCACATCACCGAACTCCAGGCCCATCTTGCGTTCGAGGTATACCTGTGTCACGCCGGCCACACCAAAGGCTACGGTCATGCCCAGCATGCCGATGTTGGAGAGCCAGAAGGCATAGTTACCACGGGATGTGTCATATAATTTGCGCCCTGTCAGGTTAGGCATCGCATAGCTGATGAATGCCAGCACGATCATCGCATAAGCGCCCCAGAAGGCCAGATGGCCGTGCATGGCCGTTACCAGCGTACCGTGTGTGTATAGATTCACCTGCGGCAATGTATGCGCAAAGCCAAGTACACCGGCACCTATGAATGAAATGATGGCCGTCCCCAATGTCCAGTTGAGCGCAATTTTGTTAGGATGTTTCTTTTCACCTTTCCGGTACATGGCCACCGCAAACAGCACCATGCCAAGGAAGGCCAGCGGCTCCAGTGCGGAGAAGATGCCACCGATGATGAGCCAGGTTTTGCCTGTACCAATGAAATAGTAGTGGTGGCCTGTGCCAAGAATACCGGAAATGAATGTCAGGCCCACGATCACATACAACCACTTCTCAATCACCTCGCGGTCCACACCGGTGAGCTTTATCAGCAGGAAAGACAGGATTCCGCCCAGGATCAGTTCCCAAACGCCTTCCACCCAGAGATGCACCACCCACCAACGGAAGAAAGAATCAACCGCCTGGTTGTCGAACCAGATCATTCCCGGCAGGTACAACAGCGCAGCAAACACCAGCCCCATCGTCAACACCAGCGAGGTAGTGGTACGTTTCGCACTTTTAAACAAGGTAACGAGGATCAGGCCGAGGAACAGCAACACATTGATCACCACGAGATAATCCAGCGGCCGCGGAATCTCCAGAAACTTCCGGCCTTCCCAGTAGTTAAAATGGTAGCCGACGATGGCGGTAACACCTACCAATGCCAGCGATATCAGCTGAACATAAGCCAGTTTCACGCTCACCAGTTCCTGTTCCGCCTCTTCCGGGATGATGTAGTATGCCGCCCCCATAAAACCAGTCAGCAACCATACGACGAGCAAATTAGTATGCACGGCGCGGGCAGTGTTGAAAGGAGCCACCGTATGCAACACATCATAACCCACCCGGGCAAAACCCATCACAAAACCATAGACGATCTGCAGTGCCAGCAACAGCATCGCGAGCGCAAAGAACCAATAGGCGACTTGTTGACTTTTATATTTCATAGAAAGGGTTATTTGGTGTTGATAGTAGATTTATAGTTCGGTTTGGGCGGAAAACCGTTGAGATCCATTTCTCCCACCCATTTGAGAAAGTCGTACAACTCCTGCGCCTGCATTTCGTTGAAACCATAGGCCACCATTTTGCGGCCCCTCGGCGCCCATGGCATCTTTGAGCCCAGCACCACTTTAATATAGGCTTCTCCTCTGCGTTCAACCACTTTGGTTAGTTCAGGCGCATAGTAGCCACCCTCTCCCATAATAGTATGGCAGCCCATGCAGTTATTGGCTTCAAACAACCGCTTACCTGCAATCACAGAAGGAGTCAGTTTTTCCTGATGCGTTCTATGAGGAATATCTTTGCTGAGTGTATGCCACGATAAGCCAATGAATATAAGGAACGTGACGATCGTGCCGCCGAGGAAGAATATCCTGGCGCTACTCTTTGTAAGCATATCAGTAGGTTTTTATAGGTTATGAATACGACGGACCGACTATCTATAATTTCAATCTCCGGCTTAAATAAAAGACATTTTTATCCTGTTTATAATCAAAAAAAATCAGTTTTTTAATACAGCCAAATTCAATGCTACGTCCATGGTCAGCTCATTCACCATCGACTTGCAGAGCATGTGCACGATGTCTTGCTTGATCCATCTGAACTGGCGGTGTACAGGACAAGGGCGGCTTTCGGAGCATTCGCTCAGGCCTAGCATACAGTTTTCAATGAGGCCTCGCCCGTCAATCGCTACAACGATCTGCAACAGGTTAAGCGTGCTAAGCCTGTGCTCCTCAATAAAGAAACCGCCTTTGGCGCCTTTGACGGAACTGATGATCGCACAACGCACAAGTTGTTGCAGCACTTTTGCTGTAAATGCTTCCGGTGAACCGATGGCCTCTGCGATCTCCCGTACATTTGACATTCTGCCTTCCTTCGATTGCTGCGCAAGGAAGAGTGTTGCTTTAATTCCATATTTACAGGCTTTGGAAAGCATCTTGCAGATTTATGACACAAAGATAATGGCTTTAAAATAACGGACAAATTTGTCTTCTATTTTATTTTATGATTTTTATCAGCAATCAAATCTGCCGCAGACTACATTACCAGGTCAAACATAAGGGGATGGAAATTTATTTTTGAGATCAATGATAACGAAACCTATTATTTAGTAAATGCTTTCATCATGAATACAAGGCGTGTCTCCCTTCACGAAGAGGATCAAAAATAATATCGCCGCTGCTGTTTTTCCCACCGTAAAAGCATTATCTTGTTACTATGAATCCTGACTATGTCATACATCCACTTGGAGACAGTGCTGTTATCCTAAAATGGGAGCAGAGAATAAATACGGCGATACATCAGGAAGTAATGAAAACCTTTCATAGCCTCCGCTCCCGGTCATCTCCCTACATCCTTGATCTGATACCTGCATATGCCTCTTTAACCATAGTATATGATGCGGCGCAGCTCAGGTGCAGCGAGCGTATACCGGGATTGCAGTGGATAACGGCCTATATCCGGGAGACAACAAAAACGCAGGAAGCCATCACCTTCCCTGCCCCCAGGGAGCTGCGAATTCCGGTATGTTATGATCCTTCATTGGGTTTGGATATAACAGAGATGGCCGCTTCCCGGAATGTAGCCATAGCGGATATCATCACCTGGCATTCACAAACAATATACACGGTATATCTGACAGGTTTCCTGCCGGGATTTCCTTATATGGGGGAAGTCTGCGCAGCGCTGGAAACCCCACGCAGACAACAACCACGGTTACAGGTGCCCGCCGGCAGCGTTGGAATTGCAGGCGTACAGACGGGCATCTATCCGCTCGCTTCCCCGGGAGGCTGGAATATAATCGGGCAAACACCGCTGCGGATGTTTGATCCCGCCAATGCCGACCCTTGTTATTGCCGGCCCGGAGACCGCGTACAGTTTATACCAGTTACACTGGAAGTTTTCAGACAGATACAACAGGAGCAATGAGCATAGTAGTATTACAACAGGGTATAATGGATACTATACAGGACAAAGGCAGATATGGTTTCCAACACCTTGGGATCAATCCTGGCGGAGCAATGGATCGTATAGCCATGGCCGTAGCCAACGCTCTCACCGGCAACCCGGCTGGTGAAGCGCTGTTGGAATTACATTTCCCCGCAGGCAAATACCTCTTTGAAGTACCCGCCCTGATTGCCTTATCAGGAGCCGATTTCGGCGCTACTATCGACGGCCTGGCCGTACCGCTACACAAACCACTATATGTTCGTGCAGGTGCTACGCTTGCTTTTGAAAAACTACGGGCCGGAGCACGTTGTTACCTGGCTGTCCGCCATGGGTTTTCCCTGACACCATGGTTAGGCAGCTGCAGCACGCATCTTAAAGTGGCGCAGGGTGGCTTTAAAGGCAGGGCCCTCCGGAAAGGAGATAAACTACCCCTCCATAAATCAACACAGCTTATCAGTGACAGGCATCCGGAAATATTCCCATGGACAGCAGCCACTGATCACCTGTATAATAAACAAGACACTATCCGCATCTTACCTGGCGCCTGCTGGGATATGCTGGACGCTCCCTCACAACAACAACTCATAACCGGCAGTTTCCGGATAGGCCAACATAGTGACCGTATGGGATTCCGGCTGAGTGGCGCACCACTGCATACCCATAAAAAAGAGGAACAGTTGTCTGCCGGCATATGCAAAGGAGCCATACAGCTCCTCCCCGACGGTCAGCTGATCATACTGATGGCTGATCATCAGACCACCGGCGGTTATCCGGTAGCAGCACATATCATTACCGCCGATATGCCGGCGCTGGCTCAATATCAGCCGGGGCAATCATTGCAGTTCAGTATCATCAGCAGGGAAGCTGCAGAAGAAGCGTTATGGCAACAGGAAAAAGCGATACGCTACCTGTGGCATGCAAGTCAGTTACATTTGGAAAAATGGTTATTACCATATGAATTATATTGATCTTAATTGTGACATGGGCGAAGGACTGGACAATGACGCAGCTATCATGCCCTTTATCTCCAGTGCCAACATTGCCTGTGGTTATCACGCCGGCAATGCAGACACCATGAAAAAAACCGTGCTGCTGGCAACGGAACATAAAGTAGCCATAGGAGCGCATCCCGGATTTGCAGACCGGGAGAACTTCGGACGCAGGGAACAACAACTCACAGATGCCGCGCTTTATGACCTGGTGTGTACTCAGATACATGCCCTGCAGATGATCTGCCGCGCCCATGGTGTGCCCCTGCATCATGTAAAGCCACATGGCGCACTGTATAATATGGCCGCCCGTATACCAGCGATGGCACAAATCATTGCAAAAGCAGTAAAGGATGTCGATAACCGTTTATGCCTTTTCGGACTGAGTAATAGTTTATTAATCAGTGCAGCGGCAGCAGCCGGCCTGAAGACCGCCAGCGAAGTATTTGCCGACAGAACTTACCAGGATGACGGTTCGCTGACAGCCCGCTCACAACCGGGCGCTATGATTGAAAATGAAACGCTGGCAGTTAAACAGGTATTACAGATGGTCACCCGGCAGGAGGTGACTGCACAGTCCGGGAAAATTGTTCCGCTGAAAGCAGAAACTATCTGCATACACGGAGATGGTGCGCATGCGCTGGAATATGCCCGCGCCATACATACAGCCTTACTTCATCATCATTTAACTATCCAACATCCGTGAGTAAACAAAAATCTTCCGCCATCATGGGCGCCGCTTTCCTGATGGCTACCTCTGCTATCGGGCCGGGCTTTCTGACGCAAACGACTGTTTTCACGTGGCAGCTGGGCGCTGCATTCGGCTTTGTAGTGCTGATATCCATCTTACTGGATATCGGCGCACAACTCAATATATGGCGGGTACTGGCTATCACTGAACGCCGTGCGCAGGACCTCGCCAATGATCTGTTGCCTGGACTGGGCTACCTGCTGACCGCATTGGTAGTACTTGGCGGACTGGCTTTCAACATCGGAAATATAGCGGGATGCGGACTTGGTATACAGGTGATCACAGGAATGGATACAATTTATGGTGCGTTACTCAGCTGTGGTATTGCATTATTCGTTTTCTGGATAAAAGAGATGGGGTATATGCTTGATCAGTTTACCCGCTGGCTGGGGCTGTTGATGGTATTGCTGACCATCTACATCGCTGTCAGCTCCCAACCCCCACTCGGAGAAGCCATCCGGCAGACCGTCTGGCCTTCCGTTATCGATACCAAAGCGATCATTACGCTGGTAGGCGGAACCGTTGGTGGATACATCAGCTTTGCCGGCGCACACCGGCTGCTGGATGCAGGCATCGTTGGAGCCGGACAACTAAAGCTGGTCAACAAGAGCGCCGTCAGCGGTATCATTATCACCGGTATTATGCGTACTGTGCTATTCCTTGCCACCTTGGGTGTAGTGGCCAAAGGCATTACACTGGACAGCAGCAATCCACCGGCTTCGGTATTCCGCATAGTGGCCGGTATGGCAGGCTATCGGTTTTTCGGAGTAGTGATGTGGAGCGCAGCTATTACTTCTGTTGTAGGCGCCGCTTATACCTCCGTATCTTTTCTTAAAACATTTCATCCACTGATACGAGTATATGAACGTTGGATAATATCTTTCTTTATTATCTTCTCTACCATCTTCTTTATTTTCGTTGGAAACCCGGTACAGCTCTTAATTACAGCCGGCGCATTAAATGGTCTTATCTTACCGGTAGCGTTGGCCGTCATATTGATAGCAGCTGCAAAAAAGAAACTGATGGGTACCTACCGGTATCCGGTATGGATGCAGGTGGCAGGTTGGTGCGTGGTTCTCATTATGGGATGGCTAAGTGTTGTTACATTGATAAAGTGGATAAAGTAATAACGACATAAGGAAAATTACCGCACTAAATGAACTAACCAGAAAACCGGACCAGCATCATTCATTCGCCAATCTGAAAAGGCTCAATGCGTCCATCAGTTTATCTCTGGAACAACGCTACGAACAAACCTGGTCTGGTGGTATCGCTGTTTGTGCGTTTTATTTTTCCAGAAAAGACAACACACTATTTATAAGCGCCACCCTTTTGTTGGTAAACGGATGATCCGTTTGCCAAACTTCATATTTGAAATATGATTTGTTAGCGGATTTTAACGTATTAGCCAGTGCACTATTCCGGGTATGCTCATCAAGCATCACGATCTGTTTGTTTGCCAACGCTCCTGCATCTTTAGTCAAATCAAAATAATCCGGTTCTTTTAGCACCGGCATAAAAAGATCATGAATGGAAGAATTTAAAACGAAATATCTTCCGCCAAAATCCGGACCGCTGGCCAGCGCGATCATTTCTTTTTCAGTCATCACTTTTTTGAAATCATTATGAATATCCCAGGTCGATAAGGCAAATCCTTTTTTTATTCCGGGCAACTGTTCCAATGCCTTCAGACATACCCAACCACCCATGCTATGCCCAAACAACACGATGTTCGATGTGTCGATCTTTAAAGAATCTGCGTATTTTTTACAAAAGCTCACCACATTGACCACATCTTCAACACATTGTTTAAAAGCAAATTTACCCTGGCTACCCCATGAACCACGGTAATCAAAATAAATGACATTCCAGCCGTGCGCCCTGACTACCTGTGCCAGATCGAGATTGCGCTCATTTCCGGGGTAGCCATGTAAAAGCAGTAGTGTAGGGTGTTTGGATGGCCCATTTGCCCGGTATATAAACCCGGCCAAAAGCGCATTATCTGAAGGAATAAATAATTCGGTCATTCCTGCGGGGGAATTACTATCCCAGACAATGTCCCTGATGACAATAGAATCGGTCTGTGCACTGGCGGGTGTTGAACCGAAAAGGATCGCAAAAACAAACAGCAGCAAAGCTGGCAGTGGATTTTTTTGGGGAAGAAGCGGCATACAAGTTGTTTAAATGTCTGAATACCTAAATGTACAATTTGCCAGAGAATTTCTCTGAAAACATTCAAAAATTGTACGGTAAGGATAACCAAACACAAACGTTGCAGCGCTTTAAAGTATTTCTAATTTTTACTCCGCAGTTGTAGGATCAATAACGGTAGCTACTTCACTGATAACATTAGCTGGGAATCCCCCTTGTTTTGCATGTTCACGGATCATTTCTTCATTAGGTGCGATATAAACACAGTAAATCTTATCGGCTGTCACATAACTATGTACCCATTGAATTTGTGGTCCCATATTGCTTAGGACGCTACAGGAAGTTTGTGAGATTACCTTCAATTGCTCTGCTGACAATTTACCTGCACCTGGGATTTCGCGTTCGATAACATACTTAGGCATAATTTTAAGTTTTTAATTTTAATCTTATAAAAATTACGTCCAGCTCGTTGTCGGGGCTTTTTACGGATTCTGGCGTTTTACGGGAAGCCAGGAAGTAGTAGAAAATGTGCATCCCAAATATAAGCAATTACTTCAAAAGACCCTCCGGGTTTGTCACAAGAAAATAAGCCACTACTGGGTTTCAGGTACCTAATAACGATTTATTCCTATGGAAAACTTATTTTCATATATCTGATTTTGAATATTATCCTTATCAACCAATTTATGTTGTATGCAGAAAATCCCTCTCTCCCAAAACTTATCACCTGCGCACTGGCAGGGTTGGTAATCGGTGCATCTACATTACGTATATGCGTTACATTTATAAGAGCATAGCTCCCTATGGGGATTATCACTATCGTCCCCTTCGTCCTGTTGGTTAGTGCTATTATTTATGCTGTGGTCTGGGCCATCAGGAAAACTAACAATCCGGCTACCCTGGCTTTCTGGCAAGGGCTTTTACGTTATGGCGTAACATGTGACCTGGCCACATTTGCGATGAGTATAGGGACTGAAATTTAGCATTTTTTATATGTGATCATATTTGTTATATTTATGACAATGACGTTAGACCTAAATTAATCCATGAATAGCAATTGCTTCTCGTGGCAGGGCAAATTGCCCATAACTAATAATTAATAATCACTACTTATGTCTTTTCTTGCCTATTTACTATCTGTACTTGTATTCTTTATTGGCGGAGTAATTGGCTACAATGTGTCCAAATTCTCTTTGATTGGATTACTTATAGTCCCTTTCAGTCATCGGGTTAAACAAGGAATTGAGAAGTGGAGTTTTTTTCTGGGGAATTGTTGTTGGGTTCTTGTTGGCTATTGGTTAGCCCAATATATTTTTACCAAAATGGTAGGTACTCAACCACATTTTTTACTACTTATATTTCTGACTTGCCTCAAAGTTTGGGTCGTTACCGCGAATCCTGATAAAACACGCAGGTTAATTGATGGTGCTGGAGGTATCTTCGGTGGAATACTATCTTATGCTTTTTTTATGATTTGAGTATATACTTTTCGTTTTCCAGTACCTATTACCCAAAGTAATCAGAAGAAAGATCACTTCATGTGAAACGGTTAACCAGGGCCGTCTCAAAAAGAGTCGGCCCTGGTTTTCTTTTTATACAATGTTTTTGCCGGTCCTGGTGATACTCACTTCATCTCCGGATATTTCCAGGCAACCGATCTGTTCCAGTTTTTTTATGGTATCCATTACTATTGCTTCAGTAAGCACACCTGTATATTGTTTGTTGATCGCTGAGATGGCTGCAGTGCCCTTACTAACATAATTTACAAACCGCAGTATAGCATCGTCCCGATAGGTGATACCTTTCTTAAATATGATTTTATAACTGTAGTTCTCTGAAATCGCCTCTTCAGCTGTTTCCCAACTTGAAATCAACTCTATTATCAGGCGATGTGCCTCGTTATATTTGTTCATCAGCTCATATTGTTTCCCTTTATATGTACACGTGTAAAAGCTGACAAAGAGTTTCATTCTTTCCTCGATTTCCCCTCTTTGATAGGTTGCCAGTTTATTTTCAAGCGTATGCTCCAGTTGCTCTTTTAGCGCAATAATATCCGGTTGATCAAGTGTAACTACATTAATTGCCTGTTCTATCAGCTGGTGCTTAACATGATGTTGAATAAAGGGCGCAATCGTGAAGGATTCAAAGTAAGAACAATACCCTATCTGTTTATATTCTTCGTTCCTGAATAAATACATGGTGACGCCATTATCATAGGGCACAGCATTCTTTATTTTTTCATTGCTCTCCCTGGTTAGATGGCAGTGATAACAAATTTCTTTGGGTAAATAGGGACTGTCTGTTGGGATAATCAGTTTATTGCAGTCAGCACAATTGATCGCTAAATGCCGATCCGTCCAACCCGGACAATTATCATCCGGTTCTTTATCGGAAGGAAAGTAAAATGTAAGGCCATATTTTTTGATTGCTTTTTGTCCCCACTCTTTTGTCAATTCTGCTTCGGGCCATGCCGGCACGGCTCCATTAAACAACCTGATATCTCCTCCGAAACTCACAGTACCCAGCTGTACAACTTCCTGTTTCTTCCAGAAAAGTACACCTGTTTCTATATATAAACTCAGTATCAGGTACCATCCTTGTGTATCCCCATCCCATAGCGCCTCCAGTACCAAGGGCTTTCCCCCGGCCTTTTGTATCTCTTTATCTAGTTCTTCAAACGATGTAATAGTTGGCATAAATTTCCGGATAATTATCATTTTTTGCTATCTTAGCCGCTCCTTGGACCTTTCGCAAACCAGCGACCAATACGAAACCGCTTTGTTTGAAAGGAGGACATTTAAAGAAACAAAGTAAAAAGTATTGCTGCAATTTAGCCCATTACAATAAAAAATACCTATGTCAAAAAAACTATTCCCGGCCGCTCTCGTCGTTATTTTTGTCTTGCTTTCAGTGGTTATCTATCAATCGTTTTTTAAAAGCAATAAGTTAGCCTATGTAGATTCAGGAAAACTACTGGGGAATTACCATGCCATGACTGATGCCCGAAAATCCCTTGAAACAAAGACCCAGCAATGGAAATCAAACATTGACACCCTCAGCAGAGACCTTCAGCAAACTATTCTCAAATATGAACAGGAATTGAATTCCGGCTCCGCCACACAAAAGAAAATGGCGCAGGAAATCATCAGAGGCAAACAAAAACAGTTAAATGATTATCAAGTGGCTGTTCAACAAAATGCTCAACAGGAGGAAAACCGCCTGACGCAGAAAGTAATCGCGGATGTTAATGCCTATCTCCTTTCTTATGGAAAAGAACATCATTACAAAATGATATTAATTGCTACCAACGGAAATATTGGATATGCAGATCCTTCACTGGATATTACAGATGATATCCTGAATCATCTTAATTCAAATTATAAAATTCCGCTGAAATAACCCTCTACACTTCTTTTACATGGTCAAAACCTTTATCCGCACCGCGCAATTAGGTGTACTGGCAGTTCTCTTCAGTTGCTCCAGACCCGCCCCTCTTGACAAGGCTGGCATGGAAGCGTATCTTAATAAATCATCCCATCATCTGACACAACAAAGTACCCGGAACGGGATCGATATTGGTTTGAAGTATATGCCTCAAAGCCTGTTGGTGCTTCAGGAACTGTCTAAAAACCAGGACCCTGCACATCAGACGGTCGACACCTTACAAAAAAAGTATGCTTCACAGTACTACTTCCTGTTGTCATTTTCCAAAGAAGGTAAAGAAGCCATACGGCAACTTGGGGATTACAGCCTTTATAGCAAAATGCTGCAGACGCTTGCATTCAGAATGAATGAATACGTAAATATTACGACCGCCAGCAATGATACGGTTCAGCTCTCCGATTATGCATTTCAGCAAACCTATGGCTTAAGTGATGCCAACACATTACTGCTTGCATTCCCTGCTGAAAAAATCAAGACGGCTTCTTCTTTTCATGTAAATATTGCAGAATGCGGCTTTGCTACAGGAAGTGAAAGGTTTGAGTTCAAATCCAAAGATATAGCGAACATTCCGGAGCTGGACATACAAAATATTATCAGGCAGCAAGCGGCGAAGTAATATTCCGGTACCATCTTTTCTAATCTATTTATCATGAAAAAGATACTCGTTCCTGTTATAATATGTATCAGTGCACTGCTTAACCAGAGCCAGGCCCAGCAGGTGCCGGATATAAAGACTAACCATATTACCATCCGGCGCAATGATACCGTTTATACCTTTTACACATATAATAGAAGCAAAAAGATAGTACCGAAGAGGGATAAATATTATTACTGGTACAAAACCCAACAGATAATATATACCCACGGAGGCTATAGTGGTCAGGTGCTGGATGGCGACTACACGGAGTTCTATCCCAATAAAAACCTCAAGGCCAAAGGCTCTTTCAAAAAAGGGCTTAAAACCGGTATCTGGCACTCCTGGAATCCCAATGGAGAATTCATACAGATCACCACCTGGAAAAGTGGCGAAAAAAACGGTGAATCTTTTGAATATGATTCAACCGGGCACCTTACCAGTAAAAGCATGTATTCCAATGGACAACTTCATGGGCCCAGTACGACCTATTCTTCAAAGGGTGTCGAAAAGACAATTATTTATAAGAACGGACAGCTAGTCCCTGAAAAAGCACCTAAGGATTCTTCCGTGAAAAAGATACAATAATGAAAAAAATACATGCCGGTAGTTTGCTGCTTGCTATTTTTATCAGCTTCATTATTGCCACCATGGCGGCATTGCTGCTATTACAGTTCTCTTATTATGCTGAGTACCTGCAGCAAACGAACAACAGAGATAAATGCAATGACCTGCTGAACTCATCTGTAGCACTGGTTTTAGGCAACAAAAACGCTGCCTTCACCACTCAGACCCAGCTATTTAAAGAAGAAGCAGGTGAAACAAATATCCAATCCAGGAACTGGGGTATTTTTTCTATTGCCACGATAAGAGCAATAGTAGGAAAAGACACACTGGTCCGAAACCTGATGACAGGCGGCATTCCTGACAGTGTCTTTAATGCCTGTATTTATCTTGAAGAACATAATAAACCATTACTGATAAGCGGGAATACCGTATTAAACGGAAATGTTTACCTCCCTAAAAGCGGCATAAATCCAACTTATCTTGACAAGGATGGCTTTAAAGGAAAACAATTGTATAACGGACAATTATTCACCAGCACCAAGGAAATCAAAAGTTTTGTTAACCTGGAAGCCCTTCCTGATCCGAAAAAAACAATAAAAAAGGGACAGCCCGATCAGCTGCCTCTCTCCATCCGGCAATCATTTTCAGACTCCGTGCGACATCTGTATACCCAGGGTAAGCTGCCAAATGAAGGTACTTACGCCGGCCAAATTATCATCTGCGCAGACTCCATACTGACCGTCCCCGGGAACTGTTCACTGGAAAACGTCATCCTCATGGCTCCTTATATTAAGATCGAATCCGGCTTCAGGGGCAGATTACAAGCCATTGCCACGGATAGTCTGATTACCGGACAGGATTGTTTTTTTGAATATCCGAGTGCATTGGTACTATTGAAACCATCCAGGACCGAGGCCAATAATTTCACTGCGCGACTTCAGCTGGGAAAGGCATCGCACCTAAACGGAAGTATCTTTACCTATACCGCCAACTCCAACGACCTGTTCAGGATATATACATACCTGGGTGATCAGACAAAGGTCACAGGCACCGTGTATAGTGATGGTTATCTGGAAATCAATGGCAGTATAACCGGTACATTACTGACTGCCTATACAATTTTAAAACATCAGGGAAGCATATACGATAACAGGCTGCACAATACAAGTATTGACAGGAATGCTCTTTCGTCGCATTACCTGCTGCCGGCTGTTTTAGATCAACAACAATCTGCAAGAAAAGTCCTTCAATGGCTGAATTAATAAAAAAACGTGTAAAGGCGGCTACCATCGTCGAAAGTATCGTCGCCCTCCTGATTATTCTGATTGCCTTCGGAATAGTCATGCGTTTTTTTGCCTACACCATCCAGCCTTCACTGGGATTGAAAAAGGAGAAAGGACGCCTGCTGCTTAACAGCAAGATAGAAGCCATTGCCAGAGCACCTGAGATCGGATCTTTTGATTATGATACCGATGATTTTAACATACGGATTGAGATTACTCCCTATCAGGGAAATAATGCTATACTATACGTTGCAGGCTCCGTTAGTTATCAAGGACAGCTGATTTCAAACAAAAAAATGCTGATAAACAAACCTTTAAACAGATAATTACCGTAAATTTACTTGCTAAAATCCTATACCTTGACAAAGAGAAAGTATTCACAACCTAAAGTAAAGGCATTTACACTTACAGAAGTATTGGTCGTACTTATCATTGTAGGGATACTGGTGCTCCTGGCCATTCCCAACCTGCTACCGCTCATTACCAAAGCTAAAAGCACAGAAGCTAAGTTACAGCTGGAACATATTCATATGTTGGAAAAGAATTTTTTCTATGAAAAATCCCGCTATACAAAGGATCTGATCGAACTTTCATTTGAGCAACAAAAGCTGGTAACAGAAGGAGGTCAGGCCAATTATAAAATTGAGATCATACAGGCAGGCAGTAATGACTTTAAAGCCAGAGCAACTGCTGTTGTTGATTTTGATGGAGATGGCACTTTCAATGTATGGGAAATAGATGCCAATAAACGGCTGATAGAGGCCGTAAAGGATTAATAAATAATGTACTACTGTATCACACTACTGCCAATTTTAATTTATGCCATCATTGCCTTTCAGGATTTCAAAGACAGGGCAGTCAGCTGGGTATTTTTTCCGGCTATTATCATAGCCAACATCTGCTGCAGCATCTGGCGATTTGAAGTTGCTCCTGCATCGTTATTGCGTATGGCAGGAATCAATCTGGCACTTGTTGGCATACAATTTCTGATACTGCAATGTTATTTTTCCTTCAGATACAAGACTACTGATCTGATTATCGACCGTTTCATCGGCCTGGGAGATCTGCTGCTTTACCTGGCACTTATTTTTACTTTTTCACCGCTGAACCTCTTTACTTTTCATGTGGTGAGCCTTGCCCTCTGTCTGTTACTGGCTGCGATATTCGTGGTCTTCCGGAATAAGTTTGCGCTGCAATCTGTTCCGCTGGCAGGGATACAATCTGTCTTACTGTTGTTACTTACTATTCAGGCGATGTTACGCCCTTCCTTCAATTTTTTTGATGAACAATGGGTATTAAACTACACCGCTTATGTCCGTTAAACTGTCCATAGATGTAGCGCGCCTTCATGTGATCAGCGCAGAACAAGCCTGGCATTACAGGATCATTCCTGCCATCACTGATCGGGCACAACCAACATTTTATTATGCCCGGACTGCTGATCACGAAGGACTACATCATGAGCTGAACTTCCTGTTGAATGAAGACATTCACCTGATTCCCGCGGAAGAAACGGAACTACGCACATTGCTGGAAAAACATTATCCCAGACAACAGAAAGACAGCAGACTACAGAACAGATTTTACAATGGAAATGCCGATAATTTCCTGCAACATTTAATTGCTGAATCCAAAAATCTACATAGCAGTGATATACACATCGAGATCTATGAAGAGACCTGCAGAGTAAGGATCAGGATAGATGGCTTGCTGGTACAACGATACTTACTGGATAAAAACCAGTACCCGTCATTGATCAACAAGATAAAAATCATGTCTAACCTCGATATTGCGGAAAAGCGTTTGCCACAGGATGGACGTATTTTCTTTGAATATCAGCAGGTCAAAACAGATATTCGTGTATCCGTTCTGCCTACACTTCATGGAGAAAAAATTGTGCTTCGTCTCCTGAGCAATGATGCCACCAATATAGATCTTGACACACTCGGCTTTGCACAGGAAGAGCTGCGAAGCTATCTGGAAGGCATCAAAAAACCTAACGGGCTTTTGTTGATCAGCGGCCCCACTGGCTCCGGCAAAACCACTACGCTCTACGCTACACTTAAACTGCTGAACAAGGACACAAGAAATATCCTCACTATCGAAGATCCTATCGAATACACGCTTGCAGGTATTAACCAGGTGCAGTTAAAGGAAAACATCGGATTAACTTTCGGGGCAGCACTCCGCAATTTCCTCAGGCAAGACCCCGATATCATCATGGTGGGGGAAATACGTGATCCGGATACGGCGAACATGGCTATCCGCGCTGCTTTGACGGGACACCTGGTGCTTTCTACTATCCACACCAATTCTGCATGGGGTATCATATCCAGGCTCTCCGATATGGGCATTCCTCCCTTCCTTGTTGCCAATACACTTAACACAGCTGTTGCCCAGCGCCTGCTGCGATTACTTTGCGACCACTGCAAAACACAACAGGAATTTGATGAATCCTTATATCCTCCCAAATTCAAACCGGATAAAGCAATACATACCCACTATGTACCTGTAGGATGCGAGCATTGTTACAATACCGGTTACAAAGGGAGAAAGGCGGTCTACGAAGTGATCAATATAGACAGTGACCTGGCCACACAAATTAAACAGTCCAATACCAATATACCATCCCTGTTAAAAGAAAAAGGAATATCAACGCTGGCGGAGAATGCATTCAGCCTCTTTGAAAAAGGGTACACTTCTATAGATGAAATCTATTCGTTGTTAACTAACTAATATCACTGTCAATAAGATAATGAAAAAAATAATACTGTTACTGCTAAGCGTTTTCATACTACATCTTTCACCGAACATGGCACAGATGCCAGTGAAAGATCGTATGGCCACCCTCACACAAAACCTGAATGATCTCTCTATAAATGTACCGGGTCTTCGGCAGAAAGCATCCATAAGCGTTTCCGGCAGCACCTTGCAGGAAGTACTCCGTGGCATCGCCAATACACATCGCCTCAATCTGAATATAGATCCCTCGCTGACAGAAAAAGTCACCAATTACTTTGATGGCGAAACTGTTTCTAATGTATTAATCTATCTGGCCAAACAATATAACCTGGATTTTAACTTCACCGGAAACATTATCTATATCACACATTACCAGGACCCGTATAAAAATCTGCCACCTCCTCCCAAGGAACTCCGGATTAACTATAACAATGCGACCGGTAATATCACCCTCGACCTTCATAATGATAGTCTGATGAATGTCGCCAAAAGAATTACGGTAACGACCAATAAAAACGTAGTCGTTGTTCCGGATCTTTTTGGGAAAACCGTCAGCGGCTATATACAGGACCTGCCCATCCCGAATGCACTGGAAAAACTGGCGCTTACCAATAACTTTAAGTTTACCAGAACTAACGATGAGGTGTATGTACTTGAACCACTCGCCAACGGAGAAAAAATACTGCTTAAACCGGAACTCAAGCCCATCCCCAACAGCAATACGGTGATCCGGAAATTTAATGGCAACTCCTCTGGGAATATAGATGCGCTGTATGATAATTCCGGCCGGAAAATGATTTCGCTGAATGTAAACGCAATGCCCATCAGGGATGTATTAAGAAACATCGCAGATCAAACCGGGATGAACTATTTTATTTACACCGACATCCAGGGAAATATCACCGCCAACTTCTCGAACATAGAGCTGGAGAAAGCCCTGCAATATATTTTTCAGGGAACAGAATACACCTATCGCATAGAAAAGGACATATACATGATCGGGAACCGGCTGAATGAGGGACTACGCACCTATAAAATCGTTCAGCTCCAGAACCGTTCCATGGACTCATTAATGCACCTGCTTCCCCCGGAACTCAAGAAAAACGTGGAAGTAAAGGAATTCAAGGAACTCAACAGCCTGCTGCTCAGCGGTAGTGCACCTGATATAGAGATGATCCAGGCATTTGTCAAACAGATCGACAAAGTAGTGCCTATGATAACCATTGAGGTCATCCTGATGGACGTTAAAAAAGGGAAGTCTATTAAAACAGGCATCCGGGCAGGCGTTTCAGATTCTGTAAAAACAGGAGGAACATTCCTGGGAGAACGAGGACTGGATTATACCTTCGGAGCAAAGTCCATTAATGATTTCCTGGGCCGCATCGGTATTAACAATATATTCAACCTGGGTAAGGTAACGCCCAACTTTTATGTACAGTTAAGTGCATTGGAAAGCAACAGTAATATTGATCTCCGGCAGACACCCAAACTATCTACCTTAAATGGTCATGTCGCCAACTTGAGTATCGGTAGTACACGCTATTATACGGTCAGCACACAAAATGTGATGGGATCACTGAACCCGCAAACACTGGTCACCCAGCAGTATATTCCGGTAGAAGCCAATCTTTCTATCGACATTATGCCTATCGTATCCGGTGATGAACAGGTAACTTTAAATATCGATGTAAAGATTGCAGACTTCATTGGTGATCCTCCCAACAATGCGCCTCCACCCTCTTCCAACAGCAAGTTTAAATCTATTATCCGTGTAAAGAATGAGGAAATGGTAGTATTGGGCGGTATTGAAAGAAATGAAAAAAGTGAGTCCGGAGGCGGTATCCCTGTTCTTTCCAGGATCCCGGTACTAAAATGGTTATTCAGCAGCCGTTCCAGAACGACCTCCAAAACAGTTTCCCTGGTATTTATCAAACCCACTATTATTTATTAATCCATGATGTGGAAAAACCTACTGGATAAATATATCAGGATAAAATCCATTGCAGGTGTGGAGATATGCCTGATGCCTGATAAATCACTGTTGCTAAATGCAGTGATTGTCCGGTTGCAGGGAGATCTGTTGATAAAAGGTCCTGAGTATATTAACATCAGCAACCGGGAAACATTGTTCCAGCATCTGCCCAAAGACATTCCGGTAGCACTGAATATCTCCGGCAAAGGAATTCTTCACCGCCCTACCGGCAATGATAAAGCCAACATCATTCCGGGGATGAATGAAAATGATTATTATTTTCAACCATTTTCCTGTAACGAGAATCAGGAAGTTGCGCTGGTACGCCGGCAGCAACTGGATGAAATGATTTCCCTGTTTTCCGATAACGGCTATAAAGTGGTGGGCGCCGGTATAGGACTGGGTTATAGCGCCGGCCTGTCCGCTCATATTAAAACAGAACGCAGCGCCGCTGTTAATACAACCACCTTCAGCCTGCAACTCACCCGGCAGGAATTAACAGGATATACTTCTTTGCAGGAAGCAGGCCCCTCCATCATACACCCGGAAATATTGATCGGCGACCAGTCTGTCAAAAGCAACCTATTGCCTGCATTTGCGGTAGCTGCACATACACTGCTCGATGGCTTCCAGGATGGCCTGATTGTTCAGGAAACAATTTCCGGCAATAAAAAAGAGCTGCGGTATCAACGCCTTTTTAACTTCGTTGGCGTAGGTTCACTAGCTGTTATTTTTCTCATCCTGCTCATCAATTTCCTGTTATTTCAACATTATTACACCTTAGCACAACAAACCAGTAATAATCACCAACTGTATCAGAAGAAACTAAATAACTTCGATACCCTTCAACAACAAATACACAAGAAAGAACAGTTTCTTGAAACAATAGGCTGGACCAAACAAACCATCATCAGCGAGATTGCTGATAAAATAGCGATGTCTGTACCCGAAGAAGTAACCTTACACACACTCACTATTTTTCCTTTAAGTGATCAGACAAAAGGAGGTGATATGCCCAGGTTTCAAAAGGATACAGTTATGGTGGGCGGCACTTGCAATACACCGTGGTTGCTGAATGACTGGATCAATGATTTACAGCAAACTGATATTATCGCGTCAGCAAAGCTGTTGACTTATTGGTACAAAAAAGAAGATGAAACAGGTCAATTTCAAATTGAATTAGTCCTAAAATGATGTTTAATCAGTTAAATGGAAAAAAGAAGCTTCAACTTTTGCTTGTCAGCGTGCCATTACTGCTGATAGCCACCTTTCAATACGGCATCCGTAATACCATCAATATCTATCAGCAGTATAAAGAAAATTATCTGCCTGAACATGTATTACAGCAAAAAATGGAGCAGTACCATCAATTGCAGGCCAAAGAAAAGATCATCAACAAAATGGTCCTTTCCCTGGCTCCGGGCCAGTCTTCCGATAATGACCAGCTATTATTAAAAGAAGTAACCGGCATCTGCAATACTTACCATATTAAACTAAAAAATTACCGGCCTTTCAATCAGTTTCAATATGAAAAGATATATGCCACCACCAGCCTGATCACGTTGGAAGGCAATTTCAGGCAGCTGCTTCATTTTGTCAATGATTTCGAAAAAGGCCAGCTGCCTGCGAGAATTGCCGCTATGCATTATAAAACGACTGTTGATAATACCAGTAATACGGTAGCGTTAACCGCTGATATCTACCTCCAGCAACTTCAACTTATAAATGATAAAAAAGATGAACCGCTTCCATAAAACAGCATACTACTTCGTACTGCCATTGTTGTTACTGATGGCAGCCTGTACAGAAGTGATAGAACCCTCTTTAAACAATGTGCAGGTACAACTGGTGGCTCCTGCTGACCATGCGGAAAGCACCGACTATCTGCAAACATTTTACTGGGAGCCCACTGATGCCGCCCTGAAATATCAGTTCCAGCTGGCTACACCTGATTTTGATGCGCCTGTCAGGTTTGTGCTCGACAGCAGTATAAAAGGCAACAAATTCACCTATTCCCTGTCTCCCGGAAAATATCAGTGGCGGGTAAGAGCTGTCAACGGCAGCAGCCAGTCGGCTTATGTCACCCGGAACATTTCCATTGATACCGCCTCGCTAAGCAGGCAAGCTGTTCAGCTGACCAGTCCCGGTGACAACTTCCTGACCAACAATCCGAAAGTGGTCTTTTCATGGCAGGCCCTCTTCAGCGCCAGGAAATACAAGCTGCAGGCCGACGACAAAAACTTTGGCAGTGGCAATTTTGTCCTGGACCAATATGTAACCACTAACACCTACGCCTATACGTTACAAAATGATGGTACCTACCAATGGCGGGTGAGAGCGGAAAATGATACCGCCGTATCGCAATATTCACCAACGTATACAATCATCCTCGACAGAACTCCGCCCGCTGCTCCCGTACTGAAAGCACCTCAGGATAATTTACAGAACGCCACCCTGCCGCTCACACTGGAATGGTCCGGCACTGCCGATGTAGTGAAATACATGTTATATGTTTATAAAAATGATGGCACTACCTTGTTCGATAACACTTATCCTCAGACCCTGACTGGCACCAGTGTTTCCTTTAATAAAGGTTCCAGCCGGGATAGAATATACTGGCAGGTGAAAGCTATTGATGCAGCTGGTAATGAAAGCACCATCAGCGAAAAAAGGAACTTTACCTTACAATAAACATGAAAAACAAATACACCAAATATCTGTTGCTCATAGGCACTGTGGTCGTATGGGGCACTATCATCTGGAAGATAATAGATGCCCGCTCCGGAGACAAACAGGATGCTGCGTATTTTAAAAACCCGGCAACGGTATCCTTGCCTGTTACCAAACCCGCCAGCTATATATTACTGGAGGATTATCCTGATCCATTCCTCAGAAAAGAAACGAAACAAACAGATACGGTCCTGCTCACGCAGCCAATGCTTCCGGCTACGCCTGCCCCACCACCTGTTTCCGTTGACTTTGTCCAATATCACGGAATGATCAGCAATACAGATGCTCCTAAAAAAGCGGCTTTCGCCAGTTTCCATGGCGAAGAAAAGATGATACAACCCGGCGACGTGATCACCGACGTTAAAATCAAAACCATTCAACCAGCATCGATGACTGTTGAATATAAAGGTAAACGCTTTACCGTCAAGAAACTGTAATTCACCGGGTGCTAGAACGTTTGACCCATTGTGAACAAAGGCAGGTACATAGCAATCAGGATAACGCCCACGACTAAACCGAGAAAGATAATAATCAGCGGTTCCATAAAATTGCCGATCAGGGCTGTTTCGTGCATGATCTCATCATTCAACTGCCCATTAACCCTTTCAAAAAAATCGCCCAGTTTGTTCACTTCCTCTCCCACCTTTATCAGGGCTATCAGTTTGGGCGGGAAGATATCAAACTGCTGCATGCAGCCATGCAGGCTTTTACCCGATAAAATACCAGTCTCTACTTCCTTTAATGCCGTCTGAACAGGATGGAACTGTATCATCTGGCTCACCAGCTGAATAGCCTGCAAAACAGGCACCCGGGAACTGATGAGTAGTGCCATGGAATTACACATTCTGGCCAGATGTATTTTTAAGGTAAGACTGCCTACCACGGGCATTTTCAATATAAGGCGGGACGAATACTGTTTGAACCAGGTGGCCTTCCGGTACTTCCAGCCTGTATAAGCAGTTGCAGCAAAGCCCAGCATCCATAACCAGGCTGTTTTTTTAAGGCCATCAGAAATGGACACCACCAGCTGTGTGATAGCCGGCAGGTCTCTGTTTCCTAGCCGCTTAAACACATCTGCAAACATCGGCACGATAAAATTTGCCATAAACCCGATAGCTCCAATAGCCACTACCACTACAATCATCGGATAGGTGAGCGCTCCCACCATCTGCCGGCGTTGTTTGATTTTTCTGTCGAAGAAACTGTACAGATCCTTAAAAACGATGGCCAGCCTACCCGTTTCCTCACCAATACCGATACTTAACACCTCATAATCAGTGAAACATGACTGTGCTCTCATCGATTGGGAGATAGACATCCCACCGATGATATCTTCATATATCTTTTGAAATATTGCCCTGACCTTCTTTTTTTTCTGTTGATTGACGATCAGCTCCAGAGACGAACGGATGTCAACTCCTGCTTCTGTAAGGGTATACAGCTGCAGAAAAAAATCGGCTTTTATCTTATCAGACATGCCGGAACCCAATTGTATATCCTTCTGCCACCAGGGAACTGATGGTTCCTTCGTTTCTCCGGTTGGTGCAGCCGCTGTCCGGGCCGGCGTTTTTAATTTATTGATATCCAGTCCTGCCATAGTAAGCATTAGTTATCCATTCCAAACAGAATGGCTTCATCATAGTGTTTTTTAAAAAACCAGGGATATTCTTCATCGTTATGCCGGATAGACATATTAAAACCTGCTACCAGCGTGCGGTCTGTACTGCGGAAGCGAATGAGCTCCCATTGCAATCCTGAATAATGAAGTGCAAAAGAATCCAGTGTACCTTCATAACCTTTGCGATAAATCAGGCTGTCGCCGCGGAAATAATAAACGGTGGTGGCGGTATCGCCGGCCAGCACCAATGAGTCTCCCGCCTGGGTCATGGTTTTGCAGTTTCGTATATCCGTGGTTATTTGTTGTTTACAGGTATGATACTGCAGCATATAGGTAGCCGATCCGTTAAAAAAGCGATACTGATGATTAAATATCCCTATGGCCATATACACAATGCCGGCAATAATACTCGTCAGTATCATTACTACGATCAGCTCCAGGATGGTAAATGCTTTTAACCGGCTATTCATCATATTACACAGGGAAAGTGCAAATATAAAAAAGCAATTAATGTCCCTGTTATAAAAACAAGGGACATTAATTGCTTATAGTTGCTTTACTGCTTATGCAGAAGTGATTATTGTTTCATCGCACCGGATGGAGCCAGGATAAAAGTAGGGTCTGATTTGGAAATTTCCCGTTGACGGGCTTCATAATCATGGGCATATCCGTTCCAGCCACCAGGATAAAATGTATCCATGCCGAAATAAAGCGCAGCAGGTATCGCTCCATATCCTTTGCCCAGATAACCTACTAATCCGAAAGCGAAATTCAGCATGAATTTCTCCTTTGTAATTCCAGCATCAGGATTGCCCTCATGCAACCCAAGAGCATACAGATCGGATATTGTCGCAATTACAAAAGAGGCTGTGCCGATACCACGTACAAACCTTGCCAATTTAGAAACAGGCTGTACTGCCTCCGAAACAGGATAATTCTTAAACAAATTGGCATTTCTACCAGTCAGCTGATAATTGGCATTTGAAACAGATGACCAGCGCCATCCTTCAATAGCCATTTTAACCACATAAGCTTCAGCCCGGGGTTCAAACACGATTCCCCCCAATCCATAAAAATAATTGCTTTGACTAATAACAGGAGATCGGAATGCAGCATCTGACACACCAAACATCATCCCATAATCAAGCGAGGAATAAGACTGTCCATTTTTCCAATACACGCCATTATCCCGGAGAGAAAGCTGTGAGCCGGTAGTATAATCAATATAGTTTGAACCATTAGGCATGTAGACAGCATCTTTACCGTAGTAGTACGCAGCATCTGTCTGATTATTAACACGGGAGTCGTAATACAGATCGCCATTAGCATATACCCATTCATCCAGTCCGCCATCTTTATCAGCTTTGTTCACTGGGTTGTTACCCATACCTACATAAGGAGAAGCATACTGCCCGGCGGGATCCGGAGTCAGCCAGCGGCCTATACGGGAGTCATACATCCTCAGGCTGAAGGCATTCCATCCTGTTTCCTTATCCTTTTCGCTGTTCTGTCCCTGAAAACCATAGCGGTAATCACCGGTACCGCCGTCACGGGCTATACTACCAAAGGGATAATAGTCAGCATATTGTTTCACCACCCTATTATCATCAATTACAGCACGTACGTTTCCAAGATGGTCGGTCATCTCATAATCAGCCAGGTTGGAGCCGCGACGGAATATACCTACACGGGCATCTGCATACAAGGGTATTTCTATCTGCGCGATCGTACCCGTACCTGACTGGCTGTATACAGCCAGTGGGTTGCCACTGATACTTACAACATAATAAGTGGTGGTATTATTGACAAAGTCTTTTTTCATAATCCTGGCCCCTTTTCCATCATAGGTGTAAGTAACCTTAGGTTGCGTAAAGGCAGCATCGGCATATACGCCAGCTACCAGTCCGGCAGCTGTATATTTTACGTACCGGGTTGGTGATGAAGCCGGAGATTCTGACTTAAGCTGGCCAATATTATTATACTGATAGCTGCTGAAAGGGGTTCCTCCATTCAGTACCGCTTGCAGTTGATTGCTTCCTGCCGGATACTGGTAGGTAAAGTTGTCTGTCAGTGCGCCTGCATTGTCTGTTCTCTTCAGTGATAAGATATTACCATGAGCATCATAACTCAGGCCATGTTCTTTAAACAAACTACTCTGTGTAAAGCCAGGGACTGCGTAGTTAGGTGTTCCCCAGGTAGCATTGTTCAAACGCTGTTTAGTATCATATTTATAAGCATACATCACAGGATTTTCAACACCTGGACCAAGGACTGCCAGGATACTCTGAGGCTTGCGGCTATGCCAGCCGGCAGCTTTAATCAGGCCGTTAAAGTGGTCTTCAGCGTCTCCCGCAGCAATTGGCAGGCTTCCGATATTGGTATTGGCCCGTAAATAGTCACCGCTGAAATATTCGATATTCATTCCAAATATGTCCCTGGCCACACCAGCGTTGGCTCCGGAAATACCATCCTGTCCAGGGTCCTGGTCGCGGTTGGCATTATTAATAGCTTTCAGCTGGCCTTGTACAGTATAGGTGTAATCAATACCCTGTACTTTGTTGCCCAACTCCTTACGCTTTAACGCTCCATGGAGATAATAACTGTAATTGGCCAGTGGTTTTCTGGTAGACCGGTTGTCAGCAGTATTGGTGTATACTGCGGCCAACTGCATGTCAGCATTATATTCGTAATAGTGAACGAAGGTTTCGGCAGGTGTATTTTTCTGGAAAATTACCTTGGTGATTTTCCCATTAAAATCATAGCTATAGTCAATAGTTTTTTTACCCAGACCCGGAATCTCCTGCACCAACCAGGTAACGAGCCCTTCTTCGTTAAAGTTTTGCCAGCTTTTGGCTCCATCTGAGGTTTCAGTATATGAAATCATTCCAGGTAAGTACACATCTTCCTGCATATAACCGGCTACTCCGGTTGCTACCGGGATATCGTATACTGTTTTCTTCCAGGATTTTCTGGTACCGGCACCCATTCCTCCATCCGTAATATTTTCTTCAATGCCCATTCCATTGACATTAAAAGCTACTCCACCTGCTGGCTCAAACTCTCCGCTTTCAGTCACCCTGCCGAGGCCGTCGAAGTTGGTATAACTATAACGTCCTGTTACCCGTTGTTCTGCATTCTGTGCAAACCTCAGGTTGTTATCCTTACGATAAACGAACTCTGTACGTCCTGCTTCTTTAGAAGAAGTGGCCCGCAATTGACCTTTTAAATCATATTCAGAAAAGGAAATAAACGGAATATCTGTTTTGGTGGCGTAGTTATTATATCCCTCATTGGCCAGTTTCTTAACGCCTTCCGGTGGAATACTGGCTATCAGTTGCCCCAGCTGGTTGTAATAAAAATAGGAAACATCCGCCAGGTTTAAAATATAACTAAAACCACTGTTCGGTCCTGTACCGACAGCTTTATAGTAACCAGCAGGCAAGGTGCCATCAGCTGCCGGCGAAACGGGGACTTCTCCGCGGTCCATGTCTAAGAAAGTAACATATGCCGGGTTGATCCGTGTATTTTCATACAATTTAAAGTAATAGGGGGCAGTTGAAACAATAGCCATGACTGCAACCTGCATATCATTCCCAGGCCGGGCTGTCATTAATACGTTACCGGACTGGTCTTTAATCACAATGTTTTCATCGCCATCAGCTCCCCTGATAATTTCCTGATAGGCCTTGTTAATTATTTTTTCCGGCTTCTCACCTATTTCTGCATTGGTGAAATATTTATTCCTTATCGTAAAATAATGGTATAGTTCAAAGAGAGCGGGAATACTATATTGACGGACATCATGCCCGCTACCCACCTTAAACGCTTCCCCTACACCGGCGGTACTTTTTGCCTCTCCTGTACCATCATTACGGAATTCCGTTCTGGTAAAAGGATATCCGGTGGTTGCCACACAGGGTTCCAGCGTATTATTATTGCTATAATACCAGCCTAATGTTCCGGGAGTAGTGTCATCTACAGCATTATCGAAAAGATCATACCGGAAAGGGGTTCCTCCTGATGTGATAAAATTATCCACATAAGAAAAGTCGTTCGCCAGGATAGGGGCAGCCAGGGTATTAACAGCAGGCCTGCCTAAAAAATCATACACTACCTGGCTGGTCATAATTTTTGATGCCGTAAAATTTCTGGCTTGTGTCTGCAGCAACTTTCCGTTGTTATCATAAAATATTTTGGAGGCAGACCAGGGACTACCCTGCGCATCATACTTTATGGAAAGCAGCCAGTTCCGGTTCAGGTCTGCAGGCGCTCCAACAACAGTACCTGTTTCTATTATCACCTCCGCCCCATCCGGCGTCTGTACTTCAGGATTGATTTCTACTTCTGTACCACTTTTATAATAGACCGGCTGGCCTATAGGGAACACCATACTGGTAGCCGGAGGTACCGGTAACACAATTTTATTGGGGCTTTGGACAATCTGTGCATTTACTGAATGACACGCAAATGTCAGCACCAGTAGGTATGAGAGATTTTTTATTTTCAAGGTAGCTTTTTTTAATTGGTTATAGTAATACCAACATCCACAGGAACTCGTATCATTCGCTTAGAAACCTTTACCATAGTTATAATCAAATGATCCTGTCATCATCACACCATTAGCAAAAGTTTCCTTGTAGGTTGCTTTCAAACGACCTGCTGCATCATATGCATACCTGGTGAAAAGATTATTGTTGTTCAGGACATAGATCAATTCTCCGCTGAATTTGTCATATACATAAGCGGATGTCAGGGACTCACCTGGCTGAACACGGAAGTCATCGAAATAAACAGTGGCAGCGCCGTTATTCATACAACCAAAAGAGATGGAAGCTGCACCGGCAATCGTAGTGGCTGGCACTACGAAAGAAATGAGATACCAATTACCTGCTTTTTTCAACGTGTTGACGCTAGCACTGACAGGGGCTCCATTGCCTATTTTATAGTAAAGTCCGGCAACTGGTGCAGATGAACCATTTCCTTTTACCCATACACTGGCCAGAAAACTTTTCTTAGCATCTGCAGCATCGAGATTAATCGTACAATTGAATCCCGCTTTATTTGCATCCACTCTCAAACTGTTATAACCTGTATGTGCATTAAGCGCAGGAGAAACGGCACTTTTTTCAACAACGCCATCGCCAAGACCAATTCCACCCGAAAACATTCCATTAGACAATTCGTCTTCCGCTCCGGTGAAGGCCAGATCTTTCTGACGGGCAAAAGTTCCGCTTATCAGTACTTTTGATTCATCATATCCCATAAGCGTAGCAGCAGCATTACCATATAAATCCACTCCTTCCAGTTCATTGGAATAAACATTATACAGCGTGGTTTCTCTTGTCTTTAACCAACTTATACTATTAGCCAGTGGATTAGTCCAGTTGAAGTCCGTAAACTGATTTAGCGGTGTGATACCATCCGCTGAAACACCTGCCGGCGCCCATACATAGGAAGCTTTTCGGCGCCATACATTTCCTGTTGTGATGCCGGGTTGATTTTGTATCGGTAATAGTCCGGCATTTCCGGCGCCCTTTACTTTGGCATCATTACCCCAGGTGGATACACTGGCACTCACTAATCCCAGCTTATTATTATTGGCATCTACCTTGTATACATAACTGCCTGTTGACTGGGTCAGCATATGTTTGTTGTTGAGATTACCTACTTTCATTCCCATCTGCGAGTACTTCCGGTAGGCAGGTACTACTTCGGTCATGAATGTATTACCATAGGCATCCTGCGCTGTTGTTTTAACAGCCTCGCCGGAGTAATAATCATATCCCAGGTAATTGGTAGTGGTAGTCTGGCCCGTTTTATAATCAGTGCTGGTTTCACTGGTCAAAAAGTTGGCATTTTCGGTTTTTGATGTCATGATACCCCAGTCAATCAGTTCATCATCCATCAGGTCCACTCCTTTTCTGTTAACAAAACGCTCTACGATACGTCCCTGGTTACCATACTTTGCGTAAACAGCATCGCGGTCGGCAGTAGGCACCTCACTCACATAATTATATTTTTTTCTGGAGAGATACTTTCCGTTGTTATCCAGTTGGTCTATGGCCAACACTGCACCTATACCAGCAGTATTATCCTGAATGGCAAAGTTTCGTGTTGCCTTTTTCCATCCGCTCTCAGACCAGGATGCATCTCCCAGCTGCACCAGATTAACCGCATTTTCGTCCGGTGTTTTGAATGTGTATACGGTTGCACCAGGTGCTTCAAAGCGTACCGGAGCGGCACCATTAGCTTGTTTGTTGGCAACACTGGTAGTTACTGCCACATTTTTATACATAACACCCGGAGCAGGTAATATCCTCGACAAGGAAACAATTTTCGTAGAGGCCCGGTTTATCAACTCCCGGTACTCTCCTTTCCATACAGCCTTCTGTACGTTATCTCCTTGTTCATTTCCGGAGCTTTGTAATCCGGTAAAATTCTCCGTATGTTTCTGGATCACATTAGGCTCGTAGCTTGTTACGCCAGAAGACAGGTTATTCTGGGCAACAGACCGGTAGTCATAAACAGTTGAAGTAATACGGTCCGTACTATTAATACCCAGCTCTCTCACTCTGATGCCGCCGCCATACATCACGCGGCCCGGATCATTATTACGGTAGAAATACACGTTACCTGCCACTACATTGGTGGAAAGCTGTATCGATACGGACCCCACATCTATACTGGAATTACCCATCACAAAAGGATCAGTACAACTGATCGTCACCATCCCTGTCGCATCATTGACAGATTTGATGATGAAGTTATCAACAAGCGGGAGGTTTTTTGAGAAATAATTACCCGGGTAATAGTTATACATCCGATACGTACTCACGTACGCCATATTATCGGCGGTTGAAATTCCTGCTATCGCCGGCTTGGCTCCACCTGCCGGTATAATTCCCATCGTCATCTCACACTTGGTGTTCAGGGGTAATAGATCGCTCAAACGCTCACCATATGTATTTTCCACTTTAAAGGAAATCTGCTGGCCAGGTTTATCAAATGAAAAATTGTTAGCAATCATGGAACAGCGGTTATTCAACACAGATGTGGAATAACTATCTGACTCATACTTCACTTCTATATTCGCACCCAATGCCGTTGAAATGCGACGCAAGGACCATGCATCCGTATTTCGGGCTGAAGCAGGAGTGGGAGTACGGCCCACATTGTTGTTCTGATCTACAGCTGCAGCATCATAATCACATTTATAGTAGCCCCATTTATCATAGGCATCCTGATTAAACCGCGGATTTTTAGTGGTCTCCACTGATACAGACTGACCATTAAAAGCAACCGGCAGCGGATCTGCCATTTTAAATCTCACCTCATACCTCATGGTCTTGATAGGGCCAGTGCCCTCAAGTAATAGCGTTTCATAAGTAACAACACCCGTATAAGGCATATTGTCAGGTCCCTTAACCGTTATCAGGTCCCCCTCACTAAGACGTCGGAGGTTAAGGCTAGGGAACCAGAGGGTTTTAACACTGCCGCTCTTACCATCACTGGAAGACAGAGGGCCGCTGATACTGGCCTTCTCATTAGCTCTGAACTCATAATCAAAAGTAACGGGAGGCAATACCGAAGCTCCCTGCTTGCCTAATGTAGCTACCGATAAAAGTGTTAGTTTACCGGTTTTTATCGCAGGCGTACTATTGTCAAAGCTATTGGGTGTTTGAGGGCAAAGCGAATAATCATGGTTAAACTGAATAATCCGCAATGCTTTGCTTTCAATCCCTGTTCCGGCGAGATCGTATTTATCAAATACATTCTTTCCCTGGTCGGTATTTTCCATATTTTGTAATCCTGCACCGGTCTGGGGGCTAAATGCTCTGGCATCGCTGTTGTTCAGGAGGAGGATCCTGTTTAACTTCAACACAGGCTTGGATTTGGGAGCAGAGAAAGTGCCATATACAAATCTGTTGTCTCTAAATCCCGCATGAGCATAGGTAGAATCCACCCCTTTCCCATCCTGCCGGATGTCTTTCTCAAAAATAGCTGTGTGCGTTCGGGTATTGATGGTATTCAGATAGTACAACTCCTTATTTCCCTGAGAATAGCTTTCAAATTCGGCGTCTACATCTTTGGTAAAGCCTGTTGCAGGAGTCCGCCAGTTGTAGGCACCGGTCCATTTTCCATAACCTAAGTTCACCCAATAACCATAATCACCTTCATTCGCAACACCATTTCCATCCCTGTCCACAAAATCAGGCCCTGTAATACTGGTCAGCAACCAGGTATAAGCATACAGACTATGTCTTACCTGTTTGCTCCACCTCTCTTCTGTGTCTCCCTCTTTCTTCACATTTCTGGAATAGGTCACTCCATCATTGGTATAAGCAGGCAGTCCGTAGTGGTAGGTTATTCCTTTCTCATTGGTGATGGAAAAACCGCCAATTCTGGAACTGGCATAACGTACCAACCCCAGTGAATTTTCCGGCGCCACATCAATAAATCCTTTGCTTTTGGCACTTCCGTCCATAATCTGTGATTCTGTAAAATATTCAATATGACGGGAGCCTTCCACCCTTAAACTGGCCGGATCATATCCGGGAACGATACCATCGCCGGTAAGTGGATTCTGATCAAAGGGAGCGTATAACGAATTGGTTACGAAATTATTTAAGTTTTGTGTGTACGAGTTGGAGAAATCATTGATAAAGCGGAATGACGGCCTTACAAACACATTGCTTTTATAGGTTTCAGGCACTTTGTATGACATCCCCGGCGCCAGCTGTCCATATAATCCTGTGTAATTACTAACAAATTTAATCGTCACGTTGTCAGCAGCTACTCTGTTGCCACCTATGGCGTACCCCTGCAACTGGTATGGACGTATAGAACCATTAAGGCCCTGCGCATTGACCATATAGAGGTCATAATCCGGAAGCCCTGGCCCGGCATGAAAAGAAGGCTCCGGTAACCTGAACATACTGATACCATTCGACAGATCGAACATATGATAGGTATCAAATGCCTGATTGCTCAGCGTCCCTGTAGCAGCGCCTTCGGGCAGAAATAATGAACCATAGGATTTGGTATTACTCGAATAATCCTGCCAGGTTCTGTAATAACTGCTGCTTAACCCTATATTAAAAAGACCTCCAAACAGTGGAACATTGAATGCCCATGAAGACGTCTGCGTCTGCATTCCTTCATTCCCGGTCATACCGGAAAAGAGATTAGCCGTTACCTGTTGGCCGGGAAGACTAAAAGATGCAGAGGCGCCTGCAGAACTGAGGTCAATTCCCAGCGAGCCCGCCCCGCCCATCGTAGTTGACAGCCGGGTGCTCGTTTTTAAGGTTTTCAGGTTAGTATTGAGCCCGATAGAAGCATTGTTGCCACCCATTGTTCTGAATGACTGGCTCAGTCCAACAGTCAAACCATCAAAATCCACACTAAAACCCTTATTATTATTGGTGAAGGTCACCCCTAATCCAAGAGAGACATTAGCACTGCGCAATGCAACACCCAGCCCCAATCCTACCGTCCGGCCTTCTGTACCACTCCAGTACATTCTTGCAAACTGGTCACTCGCGTTGTCATCATCGGCATAACCATTTTCACTTCTGTTAATCGCACCGGGATTTAATGTCCAGCCCAATCCCACCCAGCTGGCTTCCTCATTGGTGGTAATACCAGCATGATAAGATAAAGAGAGCGGGAAATTGCCTTCTGGTCCCGGAACCTCCACCAGGGGCATATTATAGTTAAAATCTCCCGACTGAAGATTTACCATGTCCGTAGTATCAACAGGCTCAAAACTACTGGTCTCCGGTGAGGTAGGACCTGCCGTTAATGCATACGCTGCTATCGGGAATCCTATCTGATAGGCCAATATAGAAAGCAGAAAAAAAGCAATCGTTTTCTTACTTCGTTTGTTACAGTATATCATAGGCAAGGGAAAACATGACCAGCCGTAACTGATCTTTATTTTAAAAATATTTTACCATACAAATGCTCTCAGGTAAATAGTACTAAAACGGGATAACAAAATACCTGACAGGGTTAATAGTTGTTAAACACTTTTGGTGGTTTTCAACAGCAGTTTTTATGGATCATCTCAGACGATCACATTTCTACAAAAACAAAAGAATAGAAAAAAAACAAATTAACCAATTGATTCTATATATTTTTCAATGAAAAAATATATAGAATACTAAAAACTACGGTATACTATACACGCTTTTCACAAACACTACAACATGGTACAGCACTTCATCTCCAGCTTCTTTATGTGGGGTATGCCCAACAGAAGACATGATTAGTTGAGTAGATTTTCCTGACACCTGATTAATAATTCCAGTGACCTGTTTCATACTTCCAAACTCATCGTGTTCACCCTGAATCACCAATATCGGACAAATGATCTGCGGGAGAAATTTTTCTATATTCCAGGATTTAAATGTTTCAGAGAGCCAGGTATCGGCCCAGGCTGCAAATACGGCGTCCATTTTGACGCCATGGTACCGGGTCAGTTTTTCCTTCAGGTTGGTAGTACGGTAAGCTACTACTGCATCCCTGATGCCTTTAAGCGTAATGTCCTCCACAAAAATATGAGCGCCTTCCGTAATCAGCCCTATGATAGCAGCCGGATATTTGGCGGCCGCTATCAGCGCAATGGAAGCACCATCACTATGACCAAATAAAATTGCCTGCCGAATACCAGTCTGCTGGATCAGCTCATGCAAAACATCCGCTTCCTTTTCGAGGTAATTATTACCTCTGGACAGGTCTGTGAATGGACCCGATTGTCCATATCCCTGCCGGTCATAGACCAGTATGTTACAATGGGTTTCTTTTCCCAGCTTTTCCGGAAAGTCACGCCACAAATCAATACATCCCAGTGAATCATGCAAAAACACGATCGTTGGTCTGTCCGCCGCTTCCACCTTGTGTTTTACTTTGAGTGATACACCCGATATGATGACATCTTTTAACATACGCTGCCATTTAGATGATTTCCTGTTCACCTGCCTTCAGTAATTTATTCAATCCTTCTTTCTCAAACAACAATTTTCCGAACTTCAGTTGGGACCATCCTTTTTTCAGTACGTAGGTATGCCTGGGCATCCCGTCATCAACCATTGCTTCCAGCTGCCAGGCTTCAAAGCTGCCTTCGGGCAACAGATTGTTGAGCTGATATAAATGAGTGGAAATAATAAAAAACGATCCTTTTAAATGCACCATCCCCTTGACTGTAGAACAGGTAATATCAATAGCATCATCGATATTGGTACCACAAAACATCTCATCAAATACAGCAAAACATTTTTTTCCGTTTACAGCTTTTTGCAGGATTTCTTTCAGGTTGACAATCTCCTGCATAAAGTGGCTGTATCCATTTTGAATATCATCAGTTACATTAATAGAAATAAGGAAGTCATCATAAAACGGGACCTCACATCTGTTTGCTGGCACAGCGAATCCCAGATGGGCCAGCAATACACATATACTGATTGATTTTAGAACAGTGGATTTACCCGCCATATTAGGACCTGTCAGCAACATCACATTATTACAGTTGCTAAAGTCATTGGCTACAGGGTTCTTAATCATGGGATGATAAAACTTTTCCAGCAGCAAACGATCTGCCGTTATCACTGGAAAAACAAAGTTCCGGACTTTAATTCCCTTCGCTACTGACCAAAAAGCTTCAAACACAAACAATGATTGCCAGAAAGCAGCGAGCTCCCCACTTTTGCCGGCTTTCAGCAGCCGCTTCAAAAAGCCGGGGATATCGGTTAAAGATAAACCAGTACCTTTTTTAACACTGTCCGCCAGCGGCTCAATTTCCAGCACTTTAATAAACGAAATGATGCTATCAGGATACAACTGAAACGATAACGGAAATGCTATACTGCTGATCCGTTGAAAATAAGATACATACAACTTATCCAGAAACAAAACAGCCTGAGAACAACGCGATTTGATCCTATGCCGGTCTCTGTTAAAAATTAAATTGACCCAGTCCACACTCTCTTCTTCATAGCTGCTTTTCAGGGTCGTTGTAAAATTGTACACCTCCTCAAAATCATATCGCTGATAACTGAATCCTTCCAGGATACCCCAATGCTGCACAAAGGTGCTCAGCAATGCCTGCCTGGAAATGATATCGTCATAGGATACTCCTTTCCTTTCAAACAAACCACGCAGGAATTCCTTTGCACCCGTGTTATTGGTGTAGTCAAATATTGAAATAATCTCTTTGTTGAGATAAGCATTTTCCGTCATCACCCAATTTAAGAAACAATACCGTTTATTTTTTCCGGGCTTCCAGCTGTTCTATCTTCTGTGCCTGGGCTTCCAGTTTTTTGTTTAGCTCAAGAATGTAAAGTGTTAGTTCTTCGATTTTTTGCATCTGAAGACGTTGTATCTCACCCAGATCCTGCGCATCTTTTTTAATTTCTTCGGCAGAAGGAATTCCGGGGAGGCGCTGGTTTTCTTTGATGAATTGCTCTACAGTCTGTAAGGATGGCAGTTCATACCCTGTTTTAAAAACGTAGTCCGGCCAGTTACCCAACAGCTTCACCTTTACTTTTGTGAAGATAGCGTCTCCGTTAACAGCCAAACGATACCCTTTTGCATCAGGCGTATTGATGGCCACAGCACTGTTGAAAAAATTCGTATAGGGGCTCATGTTATAGAGATTCCGGCCAGTGATATTGGCCGCTATTTGCGTATAATCATCCAATGTGGTTTTATAGGTTATAGGCGCGTGGTTGTCAGGTTTGTAAGGAAGCAGCTCAGGTGTATCATATTTTGTAACCGCCACCGTAGCAGCAGAGTGAAAATGATAACTGGTATTGCCTCCACGCAACCATACTACAATACAATTAGCGTTATTAGCATAAGTGACATCTTCCCATCCCGCAATAAATTTGTTATCGTTAATGCCGTTATAACCCTGATTCATGTCTACGTCTATAAACTGGGCTCCGGATCCCCAGCCATTGATATGATATCTAAATCTTACTATGAGACTACCACGCCACTGACTGTCATCATGGACCTGACGGCCTATTTCAAATTCTGTGGCACGGTTTGGCCCCCAGAAATTCGGGTCAGAAAAGGTAACCGGATAAAACTTATCCAGGTCGCCGCCCACAACAAAGCTGAAATCAGATTGTGCCTGTGAGTAATGAGGTACGATGAAGGATAACAGGATAACAAAAGCAACAGTAAAGAATTTTTTCATTGGTAAGGGTTTAATACTTTCATTCTAAATATCACATGATAAATGTGTTCATTCAAAGCGAATATACCGGTTTTTAAACCTGAATTCATTTTAACAATTTCAGCACTGTTTTTTCCACGATGCCCTTTCCCTTTTCCGGCTCATAAATAAAGCCATGGCTGCCATTATCCAGCACAATCAGTTCCCGGTCCTTAGCCTTATCATGATGGTCATTATAAATCTGTTGTACAGCTTCCAGCCGGAAAGTTTCTTTGATGACGCCATACCGCAATAACATTGGTATCTGCATGATCTTCATACGGGTTATTTTCCAACAACCGTTGGCGGATATCATACGCTTTATGGTAATCATCAATTAAACCAACACTATTCAGTTCAGCAGGCAGGAATGTTTCATCAAAGCCACCACAATTAGTCAGGGCACTGGTATCATAATATTGATCCAGCAGTTCATAGCCCATAAACTCATAACCTGGCGGTTGTACCAAAGCACAGTTTTCTGAAGGCCCGATAACTATCGCCAGCATGTTAAAATCCCCAACCCCGGCCATATATTCCATTACATACACCTGTGAGGTAAAAAAATCTATGATGTGACAATCATCTGTCAACAGATATTTCCGGTAGACCTCCTCATCCCTGCTTCGATCTATCAATATCTCGTTTAATCCGGTATCCAGCGAAACAAGTTCCTTCAGCTGGGGCAGTCTGCTCCATTGGATATACCTGCTCCAGGTATTATTTTCATCGTTAAGCGGACCATATTTTCCCCTTGCGGTATATAAAAATTTCATCTTTCCTTTTGCTTTGCTGCCAGTTTAATATACACTATCAGTGTCTTTATTTCATTCAATGTCAGGCTATCTTTAAATACATGTTCACCACTTATGTTATAATGATTGTCTAACGCCAACGCATATCTGTCACCTGATAACTTCAGCGCTTTACTATCCCGGATATATTTTATGAAATAATCATCAGCAGGCGCAGGCAGCCTTTGAAACAGATTATCAAAGAGGTACTGACTACTACAGGAATACGCATAGGCAGATGATTCAAACCAAATATACGTTAGTATATTTCTGCTTTTCTTTTTATCTTTTGGCCAGACATTATCATCTTTTCCTATGCAAAAAACAAGTCTCTTTGTATTACTGTTGTTACCTTTTATAACCTTTGCCCAGCTGAAGAAGAAGCCTGATGCCCGGTTACAGCAAGGATTACAACAGATCGCAGATAATTTTAAAGGTACTGCCGGCATATACGTGCAGCATCTGCAGACAGGCGAATGGGCTTCCATCAACGGGGATACTATTTTCCCGACGGCCAGTATTGTAAAGATTCCCCTGCTGGTGGGCTTGTTCAATAAAATAGATAAAGGAGAGCTGGGATACCATCAGTCGATGGTGTATCGTGATTCCAGCCGGTATGGCGGCTCAGGACTGATGCAGTTCTTTAAAGACAGCTCTGTTACGGAAGTAAGTGTGCTGGCCGCCCTGATGATGGCTTACAGCGACAATACCACATCCCTCTTGAATCAGCAGCTGGCAGGCGGTGGCGCAGCAATAAATCAACTACTGGAACAATATGGATTAAAAGATACCCGTGTCAACTCCCGTACACCCGGAAGGGAAGATAACCGTAAAATATACGGCTGGGGCCAAACCACGCCCCGTGAAATGGCGACACTGCTGGCCAAAATTTCCCGGGGAGAAGTGATCAGCCGTGCAGCCAGTGAAAGAATGTACCGCCTCATGACAAAAGGATATTATGATGAACAGGCCCTCACTCAGATCCCGCCTTATGTACAAGCTGCAGCAAAAACAGGGTCCATAGATGAATCCAGATCAGAAGTGGTACTGGTAAATGCACCACACGGAGATTATGTTTTTTATGTAGGCACCAAAAACATCAAGGACCAACGCTGGGATGCCGATAATGAAGCCGTGGAGATGATCAGAACAATTTCTGCCTACTTGTGGAAACACTTTGAGCCCAAAAGCACATGGACACCGGTTTTTCGCAAGGATAAATTCTGATGACTATCTTTTGATGAGATGTTTGTCGATCAGCTGCATCAGCTCTTCTTTATAAATTTTGCTGACCGGAATTTTATAAGTGCCGATGGTGACTTCGTTACCGGAAAGGGATTGAATTTTATTGACGGCCACTATAAATGATTTCTGTATCCGCATAAATCTGCCGGGAGGCAGTTGCTCCTCTACAGATTTCATAGTGGCCAGTGTCATAAATTTACCCAGGCGTGTATTGATGGTCACATAGTTCTGTGAGCCTTCTATATAAAGAATATCATCGTAGTTGATCTTCTCGTAACTGTTATTGCATTTGATGAAGAAAAAATCCACTGCGGGGGAAGCAGCCTGCCTGCTCTCCATCAGCTCACGGGCACGGTTCACAGACCGCAGGAAACGTTCTGGCGTGATAGGCTTTACGAGATAGTCGAGCACGTTAAGCTCAAATCCTTCCAGCGCAAAATGAGGATATGCGGTGGTGATGATCACTTCCGGACGGACGGTTAATCCCTTCAGGAAGTCAATACCTCTTACTCTGGGCATCTCAATGTCCAGGAACATCAGGTCCACCCTTTCCTGTGATAATATCTGAGAGGCCTCCATAGCGTTGCCACAGAGCGCTATCAGCCGGAGAAATCCGGTTTCCCTGACCAGCAGTTCCAGCCCTTCACGGGCCAGTGGTTCATCATCAACAATAATACACTGTAGGTTCATAACATTTTTATAGAAAGCATCACCTTATAAGTAGAAGGTCCAGGTGTGATCAGTAAGTTATAGTCACCTTTGTAGATAAGGTCCAGCCGGCGTTTCACGTTTTCCAGTCCGATTCCGCCGACACCATTGGTGGCCGGCTTAGTAACCGGTTCAACCGTATTTTCCACTTCCAGCAGGAATGTATCGTCTTTGTAATTCAGATGCAGGCGGATACTGTTTTCCCGAGTAGTATAGGTAGAAACGTACTTAAAAGCATTTTCCACAAAAGGAATCAGCATCAGTGGCGCTATCCTGAAATTCCTCACTTCCGGCCCTACGTAGTAGTCCAGCTGCAGTGCCTTTCCCTTTCGCAGCTGCTCCAGTTGCACATAGCTGTTGAGATAACACACTTCCCGGTCTATTGAGATGGTTTCGGTATTACATTCGTACAACTGGTAACGCAGCATATCCGCAAAGGTAGCCAGTGTGCCCGCGGCCATTTCCTGGTCTTTCCGGATCAGCACATAAATACTGTTGATCGCATTAAACAAAAAGTGGGGGTTCATCTGAGAACGGAGAAAACGCAGCTCATTTTCGGCACGCTCCTTCTCTGCTTCCCGGTTGCGGCGGTCTGCTGTCAGTTTGTCCTTGATCGCTTTGGCAGCAATAAATACAAATGCGACGTAAAGATTGGTCATCCCGATATACAGGGAGAAATAAAGTACGCTGCTTATCTTAGCATCGGGATGGTCTCCCTTGACCAGGGAGACCGTCATCCAGGCGATCAACAGAGAGATGCCCACCAACAGGCCTGCGGCTGTAAATGCGAACTTCCGGTATTTTTTCTGGTAGAAATAACGAGGCATCAGCCAGTATATGATGGCATACACGAGCACCGCCTGCAAAAGCAGCCATAGTCCATTATTCCGGAGCCCTTCCCACACCGGCACATGATAGGTCGCACAGGTGGCATAACACCAGAAAACCAGGTTGGCCATCCAGAAGAGGATATGTACCCCTTTGTATTTTGTAAAAAACAATCGCATAAACAGCAGCAAGGTATTATGCCCGTCTTAATATAACAATATTAATTGACGAAAGCATACTGCCGATGGATCAAACAGGCTTACTTTGCCTGCTTGTTTTCCAGCTCCTGAATTCTTTTTTCCATTTTGATCATATGCAGGGTCATCTCTTCTATTTTCTGCAGCAGCAGTTTATTCATTTCACCTACGTCCAGCCCTTTTTCGGTTACTTCTTTTTCAGAAGGGATATCAGGCAGATGTTTGTTGACTTTGATAAAGGCTTCTGTTTCCTGTAAAGAAGGCAGTTTATAGTCTTCATGAAAAACAAAATCGGCCCAGTTGCCTTGTACAACTTTTATTCTCCGAGCGCCCAGTGAGCCATCTACCACCATCTTATAACCGGCTACAGGCATTACTCCTACACCAATCTCTCCATTGTTGTTGATGATCATTCTGTAGATAGGAGCAGGAGAGGCATCTTCACCAGTTGTAGAGAAAAAATAAAATATATTATCGATGCTCGCGCCCATACCATATTTGGTAGTTCCTCCATCCATCTCGATCGCATTTCCTTTAGGAAGCCTGAGGGCCTTTTGCCAGTTTTGATTGGTCCAGTTAGTGGCTCCGTTTAGATACAATGCCCCCATCGATTTGCCCTGCTGGTTCACATAATCATCCACCGTGGTTTTAAACGTATATGGAGACTCATTACTGAGCACTAAAGGCAAGCTATTGGCTACGCCATCATATACAACCGGAGGCTCTATCGTATAAGGTGATGTATAAAAATAAGTGGTATTTCCTCTCATCCATATAACAATCGCATAGTTAGGATTGGCGCCGGATGCATCTCTCCAACCCGCAATAAAATCAGGGTTTGATATGGCATCCCGATGGATATCCGCTTCAATAAAGTTTGATCCATTTCCCCAGTTGGTGACATGATAGCGGAATCTGGCCATCAATGAACCTCTCCAGTCACCATCTACATGTACTGATGAACGCCCTATTTCCAGCTCTGCAGGAGTGTTATTAAACCAGCGGTTGTCTTTCCATAAAACCGGATAAAATTTGTCCAGATCTCCTTTTACCATAAAGGAGCCCGTTGTCTGCCCCCATGCAGGTATGGTAACAACAAATAAAAACAAGCATAATAGCGTTTGATAAAAATATTTCATAGATATTTCGGGTTTAGAAAACTCGCTACGGGTACAAACAGCCTTAAAGACTATGGTTGCAGTATTATTGGCATTTGTGGCAGCAAGATAATTAAACTTTGCATCCGAATTAAATCCAACAGTTATTTCATCATCTATTACCCGCTTCTCGTCAAAATAATTTTCCATCTCCCCCGTTAATATGTCTCTTTGTTCCAGCATTCTATCACACTAAATTATTTTTTATGACTGCGTTTTTCAAATTCGTTCCCATACGTATCATGATAATGGTCTGCCTTTTTATGGCCATTTCACAACAGGACATTTTTGCCGGCCAGCCTTATTCTTTTGCTGTCAAAAAAGAAGGACGGGGTAAACCGGTTATTTTCATACATGGATTATATTCTTCCGGTGCTGTCTGGGACGAGGTAATAGCACATTACCGCAACAACTATACTTGTTATGAACTGACATTGCCAGGCTTCGCAGGCCAGCCTCCTATAAAGGCTGATAGCATTCTTCAAACAGTGGCACATGAACTGGCCGGTTTTATACGGGACAACAAACTGGACAAACCAGTTATCATTGGTCATAGTTTGGGAGGATGGCTGGCGCTGCAGTTTGGTGTTCTTTACCCCAACTTACCAGGCAAACTGATCACTGTAAGTGCAGTTCCTTTTCTGCCGGTCTTTTGGATGGGCCCCAACGCCACAGCCGATAGTGCCCGGCCAATGGCATTGGGTATGAAAAACCAGATGTCTACCCTCACACCTGAACAGATCCGTAAACAACAAGTCACGATGCTCGCCTCCATGATCACAGACAGTATCAATATTCAAAAAGTGATCTCCATGGCCGCCAGCTCCGATTCCCCTACCCAGGGCCAGGTGATGTATGAACTGTGTACCTCCGACCTGCGCCAGGAGATCCACAAAATCAAGTGCCCCATCCTGGTATTGGCCGACTGGGCCGGCTTTAAAGACTATGGCGTTACCCGCGAAGCGGTCCTGGGAACTTACCAAAAGCAATACCAGCAGGCGCCACAGACAGTTATCGCCATGAACGATCTCTCCAAACATTTTATCATGTATGATCAGCCCAAATGGTTGATTGAACAAGTAGATTCATTCCTGGCCCATTAAGGCCAGGAATGCTCTTTTTTCTTTTCCTTCTTTTCTCTATTTTCCCTGTTATGGAGACGATTATTTTCTGCGGGATACAGGCAACAGGGAAATCAACATTTTATCAGCAACATTTTTTTCACTCTCACCTCCGTATCTCGCTTGACCTTTTTAAAACCCGGCACCGGGAAGACCTCTTCCTCGAAGCCTGCTGCAAAAGCCAGCTGCCATTCGTAGTAGATAATACCAATCCCGGAAAAGCAGACCGCCAGAAGTACATACAACTGGCGAAACAACATAAATTCAGGACCATCGGTTATTATTTCCAGTCGCGCATAGAAGAGGCACTGTTGAGAAACAGCCAGCGAAGCGGGAAAGCCTGTATTCCGGAAATCGGTATCAGAGGTGCTTTCAAAAAACTGGAGCTGCCTTCTCCTGATGAAGGTTTTGATGAACTGTACTATGTAACCATTGAAGACAACAACTTTGTGATAAAACCCTGGACCAATGAAATTTGATGAACTGGACAAGAAGATGCGGATCTATGAATCTGCCAACGATATGGTGGTTTTACCAGGAATGTATATAGTAGCCCGTATCGACGGCCGTGGTTTTACCCGGCTGACAAAAGAAATACATCCCTTTGAAGCCCCCTTTGATGAACGATTCCGGGATTATATGGTAGAAACCGTGAAACACCTGATGAACACAGGCTTTAATATCGTTTACGGATATACGCAGAGTGATGAAATTTCCCTGCTGTTTCATCCGGATGAAACAGCCTTTGCCCGCAAACACCGCAAATACACTTCCATTCTAGCCGGAGAAGCCAGTGCCAAATTCTCGGTACTACTGGGCAGTGTAGCCACTTTTGATTGTCGTTTGTCTGAGTTGCCCAACAAACAGCTGGTGAGCGATTACTTTCGCTGGCGCAATGAAGATGCCCACCGAAATTCCCTGAGTGCACACTGTTACTGGCGTTTGAGGAAAGAAGGACTTTCTGCCACAGCAGCCACTGAGAAAATTGAACGGCTAAGTACTGCCGATAAAAATGAACTGTTGTTCAGCTACAACATCAACTTCAATGATCTGCCCTCATGGCAAAAAAGAGGCATCGGTGTATACTGGCACGAAGTGGAAAAAACGGGCTTTAATCCTGTGCAGGAACAGTCTGTCACGGTAAAAAGAAGAGTCTTACACACAGCGTATGAATTGCCGATGAAAGATAATTACAACGATTTTGTTTTGCAACGGATACCATGATAAAACAAAAACAGCCGTCTCATAATAGGAGACGGCTGTTTTGTTTATCTGTATATCAGTTCCTTACTTGTTCCACCACACTGGTTTAAGTACATAACCAGGCGTATTGGCATCAGGGTCAGCTTTCAACACCTGCTCAACATTATAATTGATCTCATAGTTGGCCACTGCAAAACGGCGGGGCCAGTCTGTTTGTGCAGGATAATATTGCGCAGGCACGTGAGCTGGGCGTTTAAAACCTTTGTATACACCAGTAGCTTCGTTGTAGTTACCGCCAGCATCCGCACAATAGTTCATACGGCGCAGATCATTCCACAATTCCGGAGAATAGGACAATGCAATGTATTTCTGGATCATGATGTTACTCAGCGTGAGTTTTGCAGGATCCTGTTCTACTGAAGTGCTGCTTAGGAAAGCATCGATAGTGGCCGGCTGTATGCTCATGTGGCTCATGTGCGCACGGATACCGGCTTTATAGGCTGCCAGTGCTTCTATGCTCTTACCTTGTTTAAAGAACAGTTCAGCTTCAATAAAACGCATTTCGGCATTTGTCAGCAGCAGCCCTTTGGCTCCACGACGGGTATACCAGGTACCGGTAGACTGAATACGGTCTTTAACCCCAGGAGCGTAAGGCGTTTTACGCAGGATCACATAAATGTGATCCGCGCTGCTAAAGCTGTTGGTAGTGGCATTATAGCTATAAGCGGAAGGGCCTTTTTTAACAAAGTCGGATGACATATCTACACCCTGTGTACGACGCAGTACTCCGGCATCATCGGCCTGACTGGGTATCAGCAAATCTATACGCGGGTCTTCCAGGTTACTGGCTCCTGTAGGTGCACCGGTATAATTGTTGGTCAGGTAATCGATATACAGTTTGGTGATTCTGGCAGAAGTACTTGTATTAGTGTATTGTAAAGCTTCCTTGTTGGCTGCCGGCACATCCGGACCTTCATCCACATACTGCATCACAGAGCTCTGGGCTTCTGTTTGCGGGCCTTTGGCAACAGCATCCAGCACGGCCTGGGCATTAAATCCGGCCAGCCGGGAACCATGGAGCATAAAACGGGCTTTCAGGCCATAAGCCAGCCTTAACCAGTTATCAACATTTCCATTATTAAGAATATCTCCTTTGGACAGTGCCGGAGCAGTAGGTCCCTGCGTTTTCTGCAGGTCTGCGATCGCCTCATCCAACAGCCCCAGCACTTTTCCCTGGATATAATCACCCTGGTCAAACTTCGGTACAAAGGTGGCAGGATTATCAAATTCATCGTAAGGCAGCATACCATATACATCTGCCAGCGTTCCAAATCCCCAGGCTTTGATAATCTTTCCTACACCGATATAGTGATAGGCCTGTACTTTTTCCGCAGCAGCGATCATCGGCGCTATGTTCACAGCGGTATTCACATACCATGCCTGCCAGGGCCAGCCTATATTGGAAGCATTCGTTACCCAGGCAGTAAGGTTGTAGTTGTTGCCTCCACTAGCAACCACCGTAGCCAGCTGCTGACCGAGGTAAGCTGTGCGTGTACCGGTACTTTCGTAGGTATCAGAAAACTGGGCTAATATAGACGGGAGGCGCTGGTCTGCAGAAGGTACCGTTGAGTTACCATAACTGGGATTGTCATTGATGTCCACCCATTTTTTGCAGGAGCTGAGTGCAAGTGATAAACTTATGAGACAAATAACTTTTTTCATTTCCGTAGCATTTAGAATTTAAGGTTAAGACCAATTGCAAATCCGGAGGTGGCAGGCACACCGGCATAGTCAATGCCTGAAGAACCAGCCCCAGCAGAACCAGCACCCGCAGCACTGGTTTCAGGGTCCATACCGGAATAGTTGGTGAAGAGCAGCAGATTACTGCCGGATGCTGTGATCGTAGCTTCTTTCAACCAGGGAGTCCGGTGCAGCGCTGATTTTGGAAGCGCATAGGAAAGAGAGACAGAACGCAGGCGCAGCCAGTTAACCTTTTCAATAAAGAATGGTGCGTTTTTCAGGTAATAATCGGTATAGAATTGTTCGGTAGCCTTAACCGTTTTGGTTACCGGCTCATATTTAGCGGTAGCAGGATTTTTAGCTACTCCTGTCAGCGTAATATCTTCTCCTCTGTTGAGTGTTCTCGCACTCAGACCATACATCGTCAGCAAATAGTCGGTACCGTTATAAACATCTCCACCAACACGGAAATCCCACAGGAAGGAGAAGTTAAACTGCTTGTAGGTAAAGTTGTTGTTCAAACCACCCAGCAGTTTTGGCTCACGGTTACCAATATACGTAGTAGTAGACACGCTCACTGTTGGTAAGCCGGTATTCCAGTCCAGCAGCACGTTGCCATTTTCATCTGTCAGCCATTTCTGTCCGCTGATACCCAGGAAATTACCTCCATCAAAGGAAGCAGCCTTGGCATTGGCGACCTGCGCATCAGTCACGTACAGCACGGAAAGAGAGCCGGGCAACTGTCTTACCGTACCCTTATTGCTGGACATATTCAAGGTAACATTCCAGTTGAAGTATTTTTTCTTCACCGGATTGGCATTAATGCTGATCTCAATACCCTTGTTTTCAATCTCTCCGGCATTAACGGAGTTCAGGATATAGCCGGTAGCGTTACTTACACGCGGGGTAACGATCTGATTGGTACTTACGTTTTTATAGTACGCAACATCCAGTCCCAGTCTGCCTCTCAGGAACTGCAGTTCTGCACCGAACTCACTGGAAGTAGTTTTTTCCGGTTTCAGGTTGGGATTACCACGGGACACACCATTACGGAAACCACCGCCAATCGTGAGTTGTGGCGCCTCCAGATAAGTTTGGGTGAGATATGGAGAAGCATCTTTACCTACCTGTGCTCTGGAAGCACGTATCTTTCCAAAGCTCAGGATATCACTTTTAGGCAACAGTTCTGTAAATACAAAGCTGCCGCTGTAGGAAGAATAGAAGAAAGACCTGTTTTGTACCGGCAGCGTAGATGAGATATCATTACGACCGGTAACACTCAGGTAAAAGATGTTTCTGTAGGACAGACGCAGATCTCCATAAAAGCCTGCCAGCCGTTTACGGGAAACAGCCTGGGAGATGTATTGATTTTTCCTGTCTGCATTATTCAGGGCGTAGAAATCAGGCAGCAAAAAACTTTCTGCTCTGGCCGAATTGGATTTGATATAGGTATCTTCCGAAGTAGTACCCAGGATCAGGTTTGCATCCCAATCCTTATGAAAAGTCTTGTGGAAATTGAGCATCAGATTGGAATTTACGTAGTTGTAATTCCGGTCTGTCTGCGACAGCATACCTTTCTGCCAGGCCACTTTAACACTGGAACCCGGAGTAACGAGGTTCTCGAACTGAGTGGTATAGTTATCAACACCCAGTCGGTAGGTAGCGTCCAGCCAGCTGGTGAGTTTTACATTCGCGTAAGCGGAACCAATTAAACGGTTGGTTTTATCTGATTGCGGCATACGGTTGATCACCCAGTAAGGGTTGTCAATATCGGCATCCAGGTCAATATCCGGAAGCAGCCGGTGTTTGGTACCATCGGGATTGAGCCATACACGCATATCGTCATTACGGGGCCAGGCCATGATACTTTCCATGTAGCCAGTACCACCAGAGCTCCACAAACCAGTACCGGTAAGGGTTTTCTGGGTGGTGCTTGTCGCATAGGAAGCATTCAGACCAAAGGTGAAGATGCCGATTTTCTGTTCGCCATTAAACCTGAGTGTAGAACGATTGTAGTTGGTAGTAGGTACTACGCCGCCCTGGTTGAGGTTGGAACCAGAGAGAAAGAAGTTACCGTTTTGGGTACCACCGGAAACAGTGAAGCTGTTATCAAATGCGCTGGCATGCTGGAAGAAGTTGCCCATATTATCAAAGACTTCTTCGCCCGGCTGAAATTTATCACCCCAGGATAGGCTGGTTTGTTTGTTCAGCGCGCCTTTATAATAAGTACCTTGTTTATAAACACCCTGTTGTTTAGGCAGCCTGTTCACCCAGTTGTTCATATAACGGCTGGTGACAGAGCCTGTAACCAACCCTGCTGTACCTTTTTTGGTAGTGATGATAATAGCACCGGCAGCAGCACGCAGACCGTATAAAGCCGCAGCAGCAGGACCTTTCAGCACAGAGATAGATTCAATATCTTCCGGGTTGATATCCATGGCGCGGTTACCATTGGTAGTTGCTAAGTTGACAGATCCATCAAAAGCACTGTTATCACCTTGTCCGGTAGAGTTGTCCATCGGCATTCCGTCAATTACAAAAAGCGGCTGGTTATCACGTTCCAGAGAAGTACCACCACGGATGATGATAGCAGCTGAAGATCCGGGCGCGCCACCGGAATTGGTGATGTTCAAACCGGCGATCTTACCATTGAGGGAATTGACCAGGTTCGCATCTTTGTTTTTGAGCAGTTCTACCGATTTGATGTCCTGTACGGCATAGCCCAGGGCCTTTTTTTCTTTTTTGATGCCCATAGCCGTTACTACCACCTGTTCCAATGCACTGGAAGAAGAATGCATGCTAATGTTGAAGACAATACGCTCTCCCACTTTTACGCTCTGGTTTTCATAACCAATGAAAGAGAAATCGAGGCTCTCTCCTGGTTTGACCTGAATACGGAACTTACCTGTTACATCCGTTTGTGCGTTACGGTTACTGCCTTTGATTCTGACTGTTACTCCCGGCATAGGGGTGCCGTCTTCGGCCAGCACAGTACCGGTAGCTGTTTTAGGCTCCTGGCCATAGGCCAGCCCGGAAGACAGCAACGTTACCAGCGAAAAAATCGCTGATAACCAGAGAAGTTTTCTCATGTTTTTCGTTTTAATTGATCTGGAAATTTGGTTGATACACGCGTTTAGATATAGATTTCATATTTACATTACAGACTTGAAAAAGGCGACTATGGCAATTCGGCTACAACAGCAGATTTCCATCTCCGACGGGATTGTACAGGTTACTAAATTTTTTTAGCTTTTAGATTTTAGTTGGACATATTTTTTGCAAAGCTAAAGATAATTGTAAATGAGGCTATGGAACAATAGTAAATTCGCGGGTTTTCAAACAATTTTCATTTTTGTTGTTCAATATTCAATCAAAAAAATAGCCCAGGACTGAAGTCCCGGGCTACTTTTCTGATTATGGTATGATATATTATTTTGATTCAGGCCAGATACCTGACTGTACTTCCGAAATATGTTTCCTTTGTAAGAGGAACATACAAAGACGGGATTGCCCGATACCACCACCTATACTTAACGGATACACGCTGTTTAACACATTCGTGTGAAACTCCAGCTCACTTCTATGCTCACAATCTTTCAGGGCCAGCTGTGCTTTCAGAGACTCAGCATCAACCCGGATACCCATGGAAGACAGTTCCAGTGCACTGTCCATCGCCGGGTTCCACAGAATCAGGTCTCCGTTAAGTCCAAAGAAACCTTCTTCATTGGCAGTAGACCAATCATCATAGTCCGGGGCACGGTCATCATGAACAGCCTTATCAGACAACGGGCCGCCGATGCCCATGATAAATACAGCACCGTATTCTTTCGCGATCCTGTTTTCTCTTTCTTTGGAAGTCAGGCCAGGATAACGTTTCAATAAGGCCTCACTATCAATGAAATAAACAGATGCAGGCAGTTCCAGCACGCTCTCGTGTTGTTCCTGTAACAGGGCGTTAGTGTCCAGGATAGCCTGATAAATCCGTTCTACCGTGTCTTTCAGATAGCTGATGCGTCTGTCAGAAGCCTGAATATGTTTCTCCCAGTCCCACTGGTCTACATAAAAACTGTGAATAGGTGATACTACTTCATCCGGACGGATAGCGCGCATATCGGTAACAATACCCTGCCCTGCTTCCATACCCAGTTGGTGCAAACGCATCCTCTTCCATTTGGCAAGAGACTGCACAATTTCTACCGGGTATGGGATGTCTTTCAGATTGAACTTCACCGGTTTTTCAATACCGTTGAGATCATCGTTGAATCCAGTACCGGACTTAACGAACAGCGGAGCCGATACTTTCGTCAGTGAAAGCAGCCGGCCCAATTGTACCGGGAAAAACTCCTTTATCAGGGCTATGCCCTTTTCCAGATGTAATACATCGTTTGTTTTCGTAGTGACTGTGATCATTTTTATTCTCTTTATGAAAGATTGTTTTGGATAAATTTCAATGTTTAATGCAAAACTATAAATATTCACTAACAAAATAACACACCAGAGAAAATTTTTTCAATAAAAAGTCAAATACGTTTGATGAAAAGAGGTAAAACTTAACAAATTTTGTCTATTTATCTATACAGATCTTGTTAAAATAAATTAATTATCTAAAAATCAATTCATTTCATATATAATAAATAACAAATAAAAAACCTGACTAAGTCAGGTTTTTTAAAATTTTTAACAACTATGTTCATTCTATATATTTCCTGCAACCCACTTCTTCAATGTTTCTTTTTCCACTTCAGTCAGCTTTATATCATCCCCTTTAGGCATACGTCCTTTAACAAACACCTGTGTATAAATAGCACTGGCATTTCTTTCCATGTTCCTGCTATTGAAAATACGGAAAGGGTTATTGCGAATATGGCAGACATTACATTTGGTTTGCAGCACCAGCAGGGCTTTTTCTTTATCTTCTTCCGGCACCGGGCGGGGAGTAGCATTAACAACAGCAGCGAAAATCATCAGGGTAAAAAGTATAATCAGGTGTTTCATAAATAATAATCTTTTTACCAAAATTAGTTCCCTGCACTCCCGGAAAATAGAATAAAACCGACAACGACATCTATTTCTTAACAGGCGTGATTAATTGTCCGTGATAGGCCTGCACATCAGCCGCCAGATAAGTGCCGACCTTACTCATAAACTGTTTTAACAACGGCAGCTGCATATGTTTGTCCAGATCTTCCTGTGAACGCCATATCTCATATATAAAAAAGGCACCGTCCTTTTCTTCATGGATATTATACACGATGTTGCCGGTTTCGGCACGGCTGGGTGCCACCAGCGCCAGCAATTCCTGACGAAGCACTGCTGCATATTCCTTTTTAGGCCGCAGAAAACCATACAAACTGATAGTGGCTGTAGAATCTGTTGCAGATGTTATCATATAGTCTTTTCCGTTATTGTTGGCAAAAGCATGTTCCTGCATGCTGAATATTCCTGTCAGAAGGGCCATGGCCCATACGATACGTTTATACATTTTTGTTTTTTTTGAAGACAGGACAAATGTAAAGCCATCATTCGCTATTTTGTATCTTAGCACGCAATTGTATGATACTAACAGTTGTGTAAGTATGCGTAAAATAAAGGAAAGCTCTACCCACTTCGCCAACAAAAACAGCCTGGGAGATATATGTCCCGAAATATATGCCATCAACCTGCTCAGTGGACAGTGGACATTAGCCATCTGTTGCCATCTGTCCAATGGAAAACTTCGCTTCGGAGAATTGAAAAAACGTATCCCTCAGGTTACTGAACGGATGCTTGCCCTGCAACTGCGGAAGATGGAAGAAGACCAGCTGGTGATACGTACCGTTTACCCTGAAGTACCACCACGCGTGGAATATGAACTTACTGAAAGTGGCATGGAACTGATACCCATTTTCAAACAACTGGAAGCATGGGGAGAAAGACATAAATCCCGCCTTTAGTCGGCTTTTTCATTTAGTTTTTTGATCAGACCCAATGCCGTTGTCCAGTAAAAGTTGATATGCCGCTCCGTAGCATAAGCGCCGGCATTGGTTTGTGTAAACTCAAGCGTCGTGATTACACCATGGGTTGTCAGCCGGAAAGTAACCACACCATAATGCGCGGGTTCATCCGGCCGCTGCGACAGCGAGCTCCAGTGCGTATATGCCAGCAGTACTTCCGGCTCATACTGCAGAATAACACCTTTATTTTCGTAGGGTATGCCATGCAGGTCGCCTTTAAACACCAGCGGACTGCCCACTTCCCAGGCAGACTGAATATCCGTTGGCGTATCCATCATCCATAAATTAATCTTGTCCGGCTGTGTCAGGAAAGCCCAGACTTTTGAGGCAGCAGCATGTATTTCCACGGTTTTATGGACAGTATCAGACATCTTGTTTTTTATATCAATATCTATCTATATTATTTCATAACCCTATCGATTTTAAGCATAGTACGTATAGAAAATAACTATACCGGCTGACAAAGGCAGTATCTTACAGGTAACCAAAAAACCCGCGCCAATCCATCATTTTAACGTAATTTTGCGGCATCTTAATACCACCAAACACAACTGTAATATACGTATGAGCAATGGACCTCTCGCAGATTTAACAATGATCACCGGCCTGATGAAACAGCAACCGCTTTTTGTTTTTGCACTGGAATCTGAAGCAGCGGAAGAATTTAACAACGATAACACGCTGATCGCTGGTATCGGGAAAGTAAATGCCACTTTCAGCCTGACTAAAAAGATCCAGGAAGAAAGACCCGGACTGATTGTTAACCTGGGTTCTGCCGGCAGCAACACCTTTAACCGCGGTGAAGTGGTATGCTGTACCCGGTTTATACAGCGCGATATGGACGTTACCGGTTTGGGCTACCGTAAATATGAAACACCATTCTCCGGCCACGAGCCAGTACTGAACTACGGCCTGCAGCTGCATGGCTTTCAGGAAGGTATCTGTGGCACCGGCGACAACTTCGAAACAGGCCATATCACTTCCGATTACAACGTAATCGATATGGAAGCCTATTCCCTCGCCCTGGTGGCTATGAAGGAAAATATACCTTTTCTGTGTCTGAAATATATCACAGACGGCGCCGACGGTACTGCAGCCGAAGAATGGCTGGTACAGGTACATAACGCTGCCGCCGCCTTCAGAAAAATCATTTCAGGCCTTCAACAATAAAATTGTGTGCAGATGAATTTTACAACTTATCAGCAGGTCTTTGAAAGTATCCTGCAAGATGCCAACCCAGCAGCTCCCTATAACAATCCCGACTATCTCAATTATACAAAACTCAACTGGTCGAGACAACAACGCTGGTTAAAAACCGGTGTGCTCAACGAGGAGATCATCTCCGCTGTAAAAAATATTACAGAACCACAGCAGTGGATCGTTATCACCGAGCCCTGGTGCGGCGATGCATCACACATCGTGCCCTTCCTCTATAAGATCGCGGAGCTGAATCCACTTATCCAGCTGGACATTCAGCTGCGTGACACTCCTCCTTTCCTGATAGAACAATATCTGACCAATGGCGGCAAGTCCATTCCCAAACTGGTCATCCGTGATAATGAAAACAATGACTTGGCCGTTTGGGGGCCCAGACCAGCAGGCTGTCAGGCCCTGTATGACCAGCTCAAAGCTGCTAATGCAAATTTTGAACAAATGAAAATTGAACTGCAGCAGTGGTATAATGAAGATAAAGGCCGCAGTCTGCAGCAGGAGCTTCTGAGCGTTATCAACAGCACCTGCAGCACCAGCGTCGCCTGATGATAGGCAGCTTTTATTATTTGTCTTTCAGCTCCACCCATACCGGAGCATGGTCGCTGGATTTGTCCCATCCCCTTACATGGCGGTCTACGCCGGCGGCGGTCAGTCGTTTGTCCAGTTCAGGACTCAACAGAAAATGATCAATCCGCAGGCCGGCATCCCGTCCGTAAGCATTACGGAAATAGTCCCAGAAAGTGTAGATCGTTTCTCCCGGATGCAGCTTGCGGACGGCGTCTGTCCAGCCCTGTGCTACCAGCGCGTGGAAGGCGGCCCTTACTTCCGGCCTGAAAAGCGCATCATCCACCCAGCGCTCAGGCTTATATACATCCAGATCGGTTGGCATTACATTGTAATCACCGGTGAGTACCACAGGCACTTTCTGCTCCAGCAGCTGTTTTGCGTGGTCCGTAAGCCGTTGAAACCAGCCCAGCTTATAATCGAATTTAGGACCCGGCGCAGGGTTGCCATTAGGCAGGTATAAACAGCCGATTAATACACCGTTGACATTAGCTTCTATATAACGACTGTTTACATCTTCTTCATCTCCCGGCAATGTTCTTCTAACCTCCTGTGGCGTGCCTACGCGCGACAGAATAGCAACACCATTCCAGCTTTTCTGGCCATGCCAGATCACATCATATCCTGCTTCCCTTATTTCGTTTTCAGGGAATTTTTCCTGCGGGGCTTTCAGCTCCTGCAGGCAGGCCACATCCGGCGCACTTTCCTTCAACCAGCGCAGTAGTACCGGCAGGCGGGCATTGATCCCGTTAACATTATAGGTGGCTATTTTCATAGTATGGTCTGTCTGTTGATTACACCTTCAATTTAACTAAAAATATCAATACGGTGTGGCACACACGTATTCTCAACGAACAAACAAACCTCTTTCCAGTTTAGTGATACTCATTACAGAAGAATCTTTCGCGGTATAGATAAACACCCCTCTGGCGTCGACGCTCAGATCTGTTTTGCCTACACGCTGGGTATATACCGGTTTATGTATAAAAAATATCTCCATAGAGTCGAGCAGCGAATAACCTATCTCCAGGGATAGAAAGCCAGACTCCCGCATATCTTTCACCGCTTTTCTGGCCTTATCGCCCGAATACTCGAACTGTTGCAGTGTGGCAGGAAATGATTTCCTGGAGACCCTGTATTCACGCATGGCTTCATTAAAAAGAATAGAAGGATGAATCAACCTCCTGCCTTTTTTAACACCCGTGGGGATAGAAAACCCGCTACCGTTCCGCTCACGGCTGGAGGCAGAATGATTAGTAACACAGGCTGTCAGCATCACGGCTGACAATACTAAAAAAGCGTATATCCGTTTACGTTTATCTGATAACATAACCTAACATTAATTTTACCGGTGGCAATAGATTTCCTTTCAGCTGCAAGTCCTTTTAAACCGTTGGCTGTATCTTTTTGTGCGAATGCAGCGAGTGAAAATAAGTGAGCAATCAGAGCTACTGTAGCGGTTTTCATTGTTGACATACTAGTATAGGTGACACTAATTTAATAAAAACTCATCAATCATATATGTTTTTATCTTTAAACATCTACACATACACGGTTTTACATGCATGCAATTAATAGGTAATATCACCTGTCCGCATTTGCGGACACAGCAAAAATGAGCTTATGCTGACCAATGCCTGCCGTTATTTTTATGAATGCAAAAAACACCATCGGCAGCTACAGCCATTAACAGCTGACGGTTGTGTATTTTATTTGCGGCAGCATCAAATATCCCACCTACACAACAGGACTGATGCTGCTATTAAAATCCCTCCAAGAAAAAATTGGCTGTTGAAAAAATATAATTATCTTAGTAAAACTGATTTCATCAGGATAACTAACTATTTTCCCATTACTATCACAAGCATTAACATTTGTTAGCAGCGGGTGTTCCGCCTGCTGAGTTCTCTCAAAATAAAACCATAAGCACGGGCAACGGTTACTATCTCTATTTTGAACTTTTAAACCCTGGATCCATGATATTTCCGGTGAAGGAGGCGCCATTTCCAGTTATTTAAACAGGGATAAGCTTATCCCGGGATCTGCACATCAGCAAGGTTTCCATGCTTGAAATAAAAGTCAATTCTGTAACTCCAAACCATCATTTTACTTATGGCTAAAACTTCCTCCAACGTGACTCGTTGGACACGGGACTACGTGTTCGACATTCTGAAGGATCTGGGCATCCATTACATCTTTGGTGTGCCCGGTACCAATGAAATCCCTATCATCGACGGTACCAGCTACGAGGCCAACGGTGTAAAATACATCGAATGCCTGCACGAGAACATTGCCATCGGTGCGGCAATGGGATCTGCCCGTATGACCGGTAAACCCGGCGTACTGGTAGTTCACGTCACCCCCGGTATTGCTCACAGCATTGGCAACCTGTTCAATGCCCATCGCTCTGAAATGCCATTGGTAATACTTTGTTGCCAGCAACAAAACGAACTGGTGACGCAAGAACCTTTGCTTGCCTCCAATCTGGTAGAACTGGCCCGTGAGTATACCAAATGGGCGCATGAAGTACGTACCCCTGCCGAAATACCAATGGTATTACAAAGGGCTTTTAAAGAAGCGATGGCACCGCCTAACGGTCCGGTATTTATTTCCATCCCCTGGGACTTCACGATGGTGGCCATCAAGGATACCGACAAGGTAAAAGGTGTCACCCGTATCTCCCCTCATTTTACCGGCGACGATGCCACCATCCGTCAGGCTGCAGAGCTGTTTGCTGCCAGCCAAAGCCCGGTTATTGTAGCCGGTGATGCCGTAGGTTATGCAGACGCATGGCCTGAACTACAAGAGCTCGCCGAGCTGACCGGCGCACCTGTTGTATTACAGACATTCAGTAGTGTGGCCAATTTCCCTAACAATGACTACCACTGGCAGGGAGAACTACCCGGTAGCCAGGGCGCCATACAGGACATCTTCAAAAAACACGACCTGGCCTTTCTCGTAGGCTTCGGTGCACAGGCACAGCTGGCCGTCTTCAAATATTCCGATGGTCCCCTCTTCCCCGAAAACCTCAAACAGATATATCTCACCAACAACACCTGGGACATCGCTAAAAACTATTACGGCGAAGCCGCCATCTTCGGCGATGTCAAAACTACCCTGCCTATCCTGAACAAATACGTGAAAGCCAAACCTCCGCAGGGCGCGGCCCAAAGAAACCAGGCAATGAAAGATATGGATGCCGAACGTGCCGGCAAATGGGAAGCTTACCTGCAAAGTGCCATGAAAGAAGAAAAAATATGGAGCGTAGTGATCGCCAGCGCCCTTAAAGAGGCGATCGAAAAACGCGGCCTGGTAGACAAATACGTGTATGTGCATGAAGCTGTTTCTGACGGCGCTCCTTTCCAGTATTATCTGCCTCTGGGCACCACCGGCGCCAAACCTATCAGCTATTACTGCGTAGCTGGCGGTTCGTTGGGATGGTCTATGCCGGCCTCCATCGGTATCAAGCTGGAACAAACCACCGTTCAGGGCATCACACCACAACTGGTCATCAATGCCGTAGGCGACGGCTCTGCGCTGTTTTATCCGCAAACATGGTGGACCGCCGCACACGAACAACTGCCTATCCTCTACATCATCACCAACAACCATGAATACCACACCCTGCAAGTAGGACTGCAACAGGTGGTGTCTGCCTATGGAGAAGCGATCGGTTATCACTGGCATCCCAAAACCATGGACCCTTCCTATCTGCGGCTGGATGCACCTATCATCAACTACGTAAGCCTGGCACAGGCTTTCGGTGGTCAAAGCGGTGAAAAAGTGGAGACACCCGGTAATGTGAAAGCAGCTATCGAAAAAGCGGTCGACCATGTGTTAAACAACAAGACCTCTTACATACTGGATATGCGCATCGCTCAGGATACGCCGGTAACCCCTACGGATACCTCCAAAATTGTCCGGGAAGCAGAGATCAACAAACACTATTTTATGCAGCCCGCTCTCGACGTTTTCCACAGCGATGGCCTTACCGCCCAGTTAGCCAAAGAGGCTGCAAGCAGGACAAATGGCAACGGTCATGTGCCCGCCAATATGCCTGCTATTTTTTAAATCCTTCTTATAACAAATAAAAATAGTCCTATGACAAACGAAAAACTGGATATCGCTATCATTGGCGGCGGCGTTTCCGGCGTATACAGCGCCTGGAAACTGAAAGAGAAATATGGCGACAAAAAAAAGATCGCCGTTTTTGAAGGCTCTGACCACATCGGTGGCCGGCTGCTGTCTGTAAGGCCTCCGGGCATCGACAACATGATCGCAGAACTGGGTGGTATGCGCATACTCGAAGATGTACAACCCCGTATTAAAGCCCTGATCAATGTGCTGAACAGCAAACTGCCGGCAGCAGAACAGATCACGCTGTATCCCTTCCCGGTAGACGAACCACAAAATATCGCCTATCTCCGCGGCATATATCTGCGCCTGGAAGACTTCACCAAAGACCCTTCAAAGGTACCTTACGTGTTGCCTGAAGGTGAATACGGCAAGACCCCTGGCGCCATTATCGTAGACGCCATCGAAAAAGCTGTTCCTGGCATTGTGGAAGCCACTGATGCAGAACGGCGCGAGATGGTAAAGACCGCCAAATATGATGGCGTACCTCTTTACCAATGGGGCTTCTGGAACCTGTTGTATATGGTGATGAGCAGCGAAGGTTATCAGTTTAACCTGGATGCCGGCGGCTACGACTCTACACTGGTCAACTGGAATGCTGCCGACGCCATCCCCTGGTACCTGTCTGACTTTGGTGTTTCTCCTGTGTACAAAGGCTTTACCAATGGTTTTCAACAGGTGCCGATCACACTGGCACGGCTGTTTGAAGAGATGGGTGGCACCATTACCCTCAACAAAAAGCTGGAAGGCTTTGAGTGGAAAGACGGCTACTTCGAGCTGTACTTCGGTCAGGAGACCGTTATCGCCAAAGAGCTGATCCTGGCCATGCCCCGGCGTTCGCTCGACCTGCTGGCGCCCAACTGCCCCAAACTGCAAGAGATAAAGCCATTGATCGCCAGCGTTACCGGCAGGGCCTTGTTCAAACTCTTCAGCACCTACGACACCCCCTGGTGGACAGAGATCGTGAGTGCCCCACCATATCCTCCGATAGTGGCAGGCCGCACTGTAACTGACATCCCCGTAAGGCAAACCTATTACTGGCCCGCAGACAACGGAGAGCCTGTAACACAGGGAAAAGCCATGCTGCTTGCCAGTTACGATGATGGCGACAATACCGGTTTCTGGGATGGTCTCCGTGCACAACGTTCGCTTGCATGGCGTATCGGCAGAGCCAAAACCCTGACAGATCCTTATGTCGGCAAAGACGACAAACTGGGCGTCCGCAAGGGACTGGCCATGTTTGGTCTGAACCAGGACTGGACCACGTATGCCGCCCCCAGAAGGATGGTGGAAGAACTATCCCGTCAGCTCGCCCAGGTGCACGACATAGAACGTACCCCGCTGGTAAAAAGTGCCGCTTACCGCGACTGGGGTGAAGATCCATTTGGTGGCGGCTGGAACAGCTGGAATATCGGCGTTAAAAGCTGGGAGGTGAGAGACAAAATCGCCCATCCGCTCACTGACTGTCCGATGTATATCTGCGGAGAAGCCTACTCCGACGCCCAGGGCTGGGTAGAAGGCGCACTGCAGACGGCTGATATCGTGCTGAAAAAGCTGATTGAACAGTCAGTACCAGTTATGGTAAAATAAACTGATCTCCGGGAATACACCCTGACACCGGATACAACCGGGCTGACCATCAGTTGATACTGCCTTCAGGCATTTTCAACCCGGTCAGCCCTTCTTATTTTACCCACACCCTTTTTCCAATCATCTGCGTTTTTTTACTATTTCTGAGAGCTGTAATGTGCAAACTTTGTAGGGTGGATAATACTTCCGTTCTATCAAGCATCATTACCATGAAACGTTTATCATACCTTGCCTTTTGTGTTACAGGTCTTGTTTTTTGTGCCTGCAGTAAAAGTAAAAACGATCCTACCCCTCCGCCTCCCCCGCCTCCCGCTACAACGGTTACGCTTCAGTACAAAAACACTTTAGCTATACCTACCGCCAGGTGGCAGCATGCCAGCACAGTAGCCGGTGGCAAACTATATATCGGTGGTGGTTCCACCCCTGCTCAAACCGATGACAATACCGTAGACGTACTTGACTTTACCAGCAATACCTGGTCATCCCGGAAAATCATTGCCCGAAGAGATCTGAAGGCTGTTTCAGCCAATAACACTGCCGTGTTTGCCGGCGGTGTTATTGGAGCGATGTCAATGTCCAACATTGCCGAATGGTTTGATGGCACCACCAGTAATTACAAAACAATATTAAGTGCTCAGCATTACCTTCCGGGCATTGCTGCATTCAATGGCAAAGTCGTTGTGGCGGGTGGATACACCACAAGCAGCCCTACCAATGCTGTTGATATTTTTGATGCCGGCACTCAAACCTGGGGCACCGCCAAACTGAGTGTAGCCAGAGCGATTATTGGCTCCGCTGTTTCCGGCGGTAAAATGTACTTTGCCGGTGGCAACACCGCAAGTGGTCTGTCTGATGCAGTGGATGTTTATGATCTCAACAACTATACCTGGAGTACCTTAAAACTATCGCAACCGCGATCAGGTATGGCCGGCGCCGCTGGCGGTAACAAGATATACTTCGCCGGTGGTACGCTGGGAAACGATATCACTGATCTGGTGGATATTTACGATCCGGGTACCCAACAATGGACATTTGCCCATCTTAGCCTGGCCCGCAGTAATATTGCCAGTGCCACTGTAGGAAGACTGCTGATATTTGCCGGGGGCAAAGCAGGAAGTGTCATCTCCGATGTCATTGATATTTTCGATACACAAACCAATACCTGGTCTGCTATCCGTTTAAACACACTTCGTTCGGGGTTCTCACTGGCAGTAGATGGCAACAACCTCTATGTCACCGGAGGAGTGGATAAACAAGGTAATGCATATAATAACATGGAAGTATACACGCTTTCAAATTAATATTCCTGCACCCCTTTTTTCATCAGATAAAAAATTTTATTTCAGCAGTGTTACCAGTATTTTAGCTGCAAATGAAATGCTGATGAAATATTTATTGTTATTCATCGCCATTGTGGCGGAAGTGATTGCCACTTCAGCACTGAAAGCATCGGAGGGCTTCACCCGCCTATGGCCTTCTGTGCTGGTGGTACTGGGGTATAGCGTTGCTTTTTATTGTTTAAGTGTTACTTTAAAACAGATCCCCTTAGGTATAGCTTATGCTATCTGGTCGGGCCTGGGTATTGTACTGGTATCCATCATCGGCCTGGTAGTCTTCAAACAAAAGCTGGACACTCCGGCTATCATTGGTTTGCTGTTTATTATTGCAGGAGTCATTATTGTGAATGTATTTTCCAAATCATCTGTTCACTAGTATAAAATCGTTTGATCCGGACAACAAACCGCTTTGTACGGCTGTTAACATTACAATTACTCATCTCCTTAAAACACAGCTGTATGAAAAAAGTAAGCTTTATTGCCACTTTCTGTATTGTTGCAGCCGCTATGATACTTGCCTGTAACGGAGGCAAGAACACCCAAAAAGAAGAACCCAACGCTATGGCCAACACACCTGCACCAGCTATGGAAACAGCCGCATTTAATGCCGGCGTATTCAATGGGACCATCCCCGGTGGCGCCACCAAACGCGAGGTTTCCATCACCTTTAATGCCGACTCCACTTTCAGCCTGAAAGAGGCCTACCTTTCCAAAGAAGGCAAACCGGAACATGAAATGGAGAATATCGGCAAATGGAGCTATAACAGCCAGTCAAAGGAAATTGCCCTCGCTTACAGAAACCTGGCAGACAGAGGCACCACTTTTACGATTGTTGATGACAATACTATCCAGATGCATGACCGCAGTATGCAAACCCCGATGACTTCCGGGCCGGAATACAATTTACGCAGGAAGTAAAACAACTGCTGCTAACACATTAAACTTCATTCACTCAATAAACCCGGAGGCTGTATCCATGTTGATACAGCCTCCTTTTTATTCCCAGGGCTGAAGCCCTGGGCTAATATTGATGCCTGCGATCAAACGAATGGCATAGCTGAACGATCATTTCCTGCACAAGCATTTTTTAAAGTGAGCTCATCAGAAAAACCACCTATGTTATGCGTCCGTTAATGCATCATTTTTACAGAAAATATAACAGGATACAACATCTTAGGCTGTAGTATTGTATTAATAACAGAGCGCCCGAAGTAACTCAACTTTGCAGGTCTCTTTCACTCACCGGAAACTGATAATCTGTATTGTTCTACTCTAACCAAACCATTATGAGAAACGCACTCCTCCTGCTGGCTGCCATCATGAGCTTGCACAGCTTTGCACAAAACAGAGAGATCAACTCTACCGGCCTGTATATACACACCGACAAACACATCTATATGCCGGCAGAAAAAATATGGTTTACCGGCTACCTGCTCAATATCCAGGCTACAGACAGCCTGCCCTACCACACGCTATTTGTCACGCTGATCAATGAGAATACGCACAAACCAGTGCTATACGAACGCTTTGCCTTCGACAGGGCCATCTGCAAAGGTATGCTGGAACTACCTGACAGCCTCCCTGCCGGCGATTACGCACTCGTTGGCTATACCAACAACTACATCATCGACAGCCACGAACAGGAATTCCAGCAATGGATTTCTATCCGCAAACCCAACCAGCCCTCCTATAAAATCAAAAAAACACCGGCTGACAGCCTTCGCTCTACCACCGCCAAAATTCCGAATGCAGGCCTTAAAATCAATCTCACCACCGATTCCGCTACCTATAACAAAAGAAGTGTTATCAACTGCAAAATAGAACTCACCGACACCGCCGGCAAAGCCATACAGGGCCTCTTCTCCGTAACCTGCGTATGCGAAAAAAGACTCCGCAGACAAAACCACTGGGATATCTGCCACTACTATTACATCGATCAGTACAAACTCCCCGGACAGGTAGACCTCTCCACTGCCCAGCAGGAACTCAATCCCGTCAGTGGTTTCGTTACCAAAGGATCCAAAAAAGTAAAGAAACCTATCCCCCTGCTACTCATGAAAAACAATGAGATGATCACCCTGAAAACCAATAAAGACGGTATTTTCGGACTCAACTCCTACCAACTCATCAGTACCCCCGGACAGCCAGACGTAATTCTCAGCATTGTGAAAGGCAATCCATCTGAGTTTAAAATAAATTTTCTGAATGATGTAGAAAGAATCAACCATCAGCTGGCTCAGGTCAACTACTCCTGTACCCTTGGAGACATGGAAGACAGCGAGATATTTACCAGCGAAGAAATGGAGATGCACACGGTACCAGCCCCCCAAACAGCCGCCACCAAAACAAAACAGCCCCCTCACGGACAGGAACCCGGCTATGTAAAAAAGATAAAACCGGTATACCAGCCGCCAGAATTCAGAACAGCATCAGACACCTCCGCCATCCCTGACTATAACACCACCCTGTACTGGAACTATCTAATCAACACCGACCAGGAAGGTCACGCCAGTTTCTCCTTCCGCTCTGATGATCTGCCCGGCGTATTTGTTTGTGTAGTGCAAGGTGTTTCCACCATGGGCGTATTCAGCAAACGCCTGCAGTTTGTAGTGAAGTAAATAAGAAGCGATTATCCGACCAATACCACCCGCTCCCGTGGTGGTGGCATCTGCCGGAAAAAAGTTTTCGGGGACATACTACTAAATACTTTAAAATCCTTGATCAGGTGCATCTGATCAAAATAATTACAGTCATAGGCGATGGAAGTCCATGACTGATCAGGGTTTTGTGCTTTCAACGCCACAGCGCCATGAAATCTTTTGATTCTCTTCAACAATACAGGAGTCATCCCTATCTGCGCTGTAAACTGCTGCTCGAAATTCCGCAGACTCATATTCACCATCCCGGCCAGCGAACGAACCTCTGTAGCATAATTGCCCACCAGCTGACGATAAGCCCAGGCTATCTGCGCGGTATATTTACCTGGCGCCTTTGTACGGGTGAATGCCTGCATAAAAAATATATCCATGAGCGATACTATCTCCGAAAAATCCTGCATCCCATACAACTGCTCACTCAGGTAAAAAAAGTCCTGCCCTACCACATCATCAAAACGCCACAGGTTATTTCTCACATAGGTCATCGGCACATGAAAAAGCGAAAAAAAACCGTTGGCATTAAACTCAATACACAACAGTTTATATTTACCATTAAAGACCTGATAGCCATTAAAAGCCGTTTGTAACCCAAACAGGTGCCGGTCTCTCAGATCCACCAGTCTTGAGGCAGTGGGTGTATGATACCATACAGGCGTGTCCGTTAGTGACAATGCCAGGATAGAGTTATCATCTGCAAAAAGAGGTTTGAGCAGGTCCGCCCCTGCTGTATCTATCTCTCTGAGACAATAACGTTTGATGAAACGTTGTAATGGCGGCGCTGGCGGGCTTGCATATGTGACGACCATAAAGTAATGTTATAGCGGTAGCCCTTTAAAGATAAGGCTTTTCGGGATTAATTGGACAGCAGAAATACGTCTGCAGTCTTGCTTTGTGCGCCGGCCACTATCAATTGCCGGTTGCATACTCCCAGCGTACAATATGTTTGCGGACTGCTAAGCCTGGCGGTACTCCAGGTGTTGGTTTGTGTATTATAGATATCGATGGTATCAAATGTCTTTACCCCTGTATCGCCTCCTGCAAATACGACCAGTGTCCCGATAACAGCCGTACCGATATTACAACGGGCCGCACTCAGGTGCATCACACTCCATTGGTCTGCGGCAGCATCATATACGTCTACCACATCGGAAGCGATATTGGTTTGCGGGGCTTCCAGCCCTCCGGCAAAAAACATTCTGGACCCCGATGCAACACCAGCCAGCGCTATCCTGCCCTTGCTAAGTGTGGCAGTAGTCAGCTTACCTGTGTTCAGATCGTATACGTCTACCATATTACTGATAACCGGACTCGCAGCCGTACCTCCGTAGCCGCCGGCAAACATTACTTTGTTGCCCGCAGCTGCCGCCGCACCTGAAAGGTGAGCAACCATCAGGTTAGTACTGGTCCATGTATTACTGTTCCGGTCGTAGATATCCAGCGCCTGGCTGAAAACCATGTTGGCGCCGGCACCACCGCCCAGGAAAACCTTACGCCCTGCGCTGGCTGCAGCCATGCTGGCACGGGGAGTAGGTAAAGTCGCTTGCGACCAGGTACCACTGCCGGGGTTGAAAATATCCACTACCCCGCTGATACTGGTATAGGAGCTGGTAGTAAGGCCGCCGGCAAACAGTATTTCGTTGTCTGTCTGTACACTGGTCATCATCCACCGGCCAAGGCTCAGATTGGACTGGGTCCAGGCTCCGGTTTGCACATCATAGATGTCCACACTTTTCTGGATGGTATTGTTGGATGTTCCTCCGGCGAAGACAAACTTAGACCCTATTGCTCCTCCGCTGCCATAAACACGGGACTGCGGGAGAGATATTGTCTGCTGGAAAGTAAGTGTCTGCGGGGTTGGGGTGGCATCTTTATGTTTGCTGCAGGATAAAAGGCCGAACGCCAGCGGAATCATCAGCAAAGCAGCATAACCATGCTGCCTGTTTATTATATTCATATAAAGCATATATTTTTGAAGGCAAAGGCTAGCCTTTGTTTTGGGGGAAATGTACTACTCGGCATTTTTCAGCATTTCACCCAGGCTCTTGTAACTCATGTCCTTTACTTTATAGCCGGTAGAAATGAACACAAAATTCGACTTATCTATTTTGGTTGTCTCTATTGCTTTTTTACTGCCATCGCTGACTTCTGCGAGAAAATAATTTTTGTTTTTAAGCACTACGGCCAAGGGAGAATTGTCATTGCCTGGCAGCTGGCGACCTTCCATTTTTTTACCCATATAACTGCCCATACCCATTTTGTAGATCAGGCCGGGGTCGAAGTTGAGCTGCACATACCAGAAGTTGACAGTTTGGCCTCCCTGGTCGCCGGCCACGTATCCTACTGCCGGCAGGCCGCATATTTTTTTTGTTTGACCAGATGGGCGAAGGGATATTTTATGCCTGCCGCCAGCCCCACCGGCGCCGGCAATGCCAGCGAAGCCACCCATCATAGTTGGCAGCGTATAGGCGGTGATGGTATGCCGGTGATCATCTACTATCCAGCTGGGCTGGTCTTTTTCGTATATCACCAGGCTGATGTCTGACTGCCCGCTGATAGCCGCATATTTGCCATCTTTGGTAAAATAGTAGTTGGAGTAAGTAGTGTTGCCTGTCTCCGTATCTGTTTGTGTTTGTGTGACGATGTAATCAAAAACGATCTTCTCCGGAGGTCTATGTTCCTGTGCTATTGCCCTCATTCCAGGCCACATGGCCAGCCAGCATCCTACAGACCATACCGCTCTGACAGTCCACTTTTGCATAAAAAAAACTTTTGTTAGAGCAAAGTTTGATCATCTGCCTAAAACAGAATAGTAAAAAATCGCAGGAAAAACATTGTTATTTTTTATTATTTGTATAACAGTAAATAAGCTTTTATCTTGTTTTCTCTCAACATGCTTATAGTAGCAGAAAAATATGATACATATGCGCAGAAACATCCTGGTATTTGGAATGAGTTGTTTATTGACAATGGGCACCACGGCCCCTGTATTTTCAACCGGCCGGCCACTCTCCGGCACCACGCAGGCAACTGCTGATCCCAAAGCGCTGATCGGGCGCTGGGACATCACGATTGATGAAAACGGCAAATCCGCACCCTCCTGGCTGGAAGTAAAGCTGTCAGGATTTCGTACCCTCGTGGGTTATTTTGTAGGCACTTCCGGCTCTGCCCGTCCGGTAGCCAAAGTGAACTTTGACAACGGCAAATTCAGTTTTTCGATTCCGCCCCAGTGGGAAGGCGGTAGCCAGGACTTCCTCATTGAAGGCGAACTGACCGATACCGGTATTCAGGGCACCATCACCACCAGCGAGGGTAAAAAATACAACTGGAAAGGGGTAAAAGCTCCTTATCTGAAAAGAACCAGCGCGCCGGTATGGGGCAAACCGATTAACCTGTTTAACGGCAAAGACCTCAGCGGCTGGAAACCCAGCAACGATAAAAACCAATGGATCGTGAAAGATGGTGTCCTCACCAGCCCGCATTCAGGCGCCAACCTGATCTCCGAACAGACCTTTACGGACTTTAAGCTGCATGCTGAGTTCAGATATCAGAAAGGCAGCAACAGCGGCATCTATCTGAGAGGCCGTCATGAGGTGCAGATTGAAGACAGTCCCGCCGACGCACATCCTTCCAGTGTGCTGTTCAGCGGTATCTATGGCTTCCTGACACCGAGTGAAATTGCAGCCCTCGGCCCTGATAGGTGGCAGACCTACGATATCACCCTCATCGGCAGAATGGTGACAGTAGTGGTGAATGGTAAAACAGTGATCAGCAACCAGGAAATCCCCGGCATTACCGGCGGCGCACTCGACAGCCGTGAAGGAGAACCAGGCCCTATCTATATCCAGGGCGACCACGGTCCTATCGAGTTCCGTAAGCTGGTAATCACACCTGCTAAATAAAACTATTACCTATCCGGACAGGCAGGCCCCAAACCTGTCTGTCCGGCTCATGATAATTTATCTCCCACCGCTTTTTTTGCCGCTCCAACCCGTTTTTACGCTTCCTCCTGCTGCGCTCTTCTGTATAACCCTCTCCCATACACGTTTTTCCAATACCACCTTACCGATTTTATCCAACAAACTTATCTAGTGTGAAAAAGTAAAACAAAAACGGAAAGGTATTGTAACAAACAACTTGTTATCTTTACCACCAATTTTTAAAAATTATTTAAAAACCCGGTAATTATATCAATTTTCGAGTATGACGAGTCAACATGAGGCGATCATCTGCAACAAAAAATTGTGAATGTCCCCTTGTCCCATGAACCTGAATGCATCTGCAAACCAACGACTAACACTAAAGCATATACTATTGTATCAGTGTACAGTAGTATAATAAAAATACCGCGGGGACTGCCATGCCTGCAGCAACGGATCTGTACTGCAGGACCGGTTGGTTCCGGCAATCAATCATTTATTAAACACATCGATGAGAAGTATCCTGATTACAGGTGGGGCCGGATTCGTAGGATCTTATCTGGCCATAGCGTTAAAAGAGAAATATCCTGCGTATAAGCTCTATGTGCTGGATAACCTGAAAAGAAGAGGTTCTGAGCTGAACCTGGTAAGATTAAAGGAAGCAGGCGTGGAGTTTGTTCACGGAGATATCCGTTCTGCAGAAGACCTTAACCAGCTGCCTGCGCTTGACCTGATTATTGAAGCCTCAGCAGAACCCTCCGTACTGGCGGGCATCACTTCTGCCCCTGACTATCTGATCAACACCAACCTGGTAGGCGCTATCAACTGTCTGAACCTCGCAGCCAAAAACAAGGCTGATTTTATCTTCCTTTCTACCAGCCGTATCTATCCCATTAACCAGATTGAAAAAATAGCGACCTTTGAAACCGATACCCGGTTTGAAATATCGCAGGAACAGATTATACAGGGCGTAGGTCCTGAAGGCCTGGCTGAAGATTTTCCGCTGGATGGTTACCGCTCCCTGTATGGTTGCACCAAACTGTCTGCTGAATACTTTATCCAGGAATACCGGCAGTTTTATGGGATACGGACCGTTATCAACCGTTGCGGCCTGCTTTCCGGCCCGTGGCAGATGGGCAAATCCGATCAGGGCGTAGTAGGCCTCTGGGTAGCCCGCCACTTCTGGAAACAGCCGCTCAGCTATATCGGCTTTGGTGGCACCGGCAAACAAACACGCGATGTACTGCACGTAGCAGATCTCTTTAACTGTATCGACTATCAGATCCATCACATGGACCAGGTAGATGGCGAATGCCTCAACGTAGGCGGCGGCCGCGAAACAAGCACCTCGCTGCTTGAACTGACAGCACTCTGCCAGGAGATCACCGGTAACAAAGTACCGATTCAGCAGGTGCCCGAAACCAGACCGGCAGATATCAAAACGTTTATCACCGATAGCACCCGGATCAAACAAATGACAGGCTGGAAGCCAATGGCCACCAAAGAACAGCTCATCACCGATATTCTGAACTGGCTGAGAACAAATGAAAACCATCTTAAACACATTCTTTAATCACATTTATGAAAATTGCCATCATCACAGGCGCCGGCGGGCTTATCGGCAGCGAAGCAGCTACCTTCTTCTCCGATAAATTTGATCTGATCATCGGTATCGACAACAATATGCGTCAGTATTTCTTCGGTGAAGATGCCGCCACCAGCTGGAATACCCTTCGCCTGGAGAAAAACCTGCCCAACTATAAACACCTGTCTGTAGATATCAGAGATTACAACGAAGTAGAAAAAATTTTCAAAGAATATAACCAGGACATCGCCCTGATCATACATGCGGCTGCACAGCCCAGCCACGACTGGGCCGCCCGTGAGCCTTTCACCGACTTCAGCGTGAACGCCAACGGCACCCTCAATCTGCTGGAATCCACCCGTCAGCATTGCCCTAATGCCGTGTTTATCTTCACCTCTACCAACAAGGTATATGGAGACAACCCCAACTACCTGCCACTGGTAGAACTGGAAACACGCTGGGAAATTGATGCCTCCCACCCTTATCATGCCAAAGGTATCGATGAGAAAATGAGCATCGACCATACCAAACACTCCCTCTTCGGTGCCTCCAAAACAGCCGCTGATATTATGGCCCAGGAGTATGGCAACTACTTCGGTATGAACGTAGGCGTTTTCAGAGGTGGATGCCTGACCGGCCCCAACCACTCCGGAACACAGCTCCACGGCTTCCTCTCCTATCTGATGAAATGCGCCATTACCGGCAACGCCTACACGATATATGGCTACAACGGTAAACAGGTGCGTGACAATATCCACAGCTACGACCTGGTGAACATGTTCTGGCATTATTATCAGCAGCCTAAACAAGGCGCCTGCTATAATGCCGGTGGAAGCCGCTTCTCCAACTGCTCTATGCTGGAAGCCATCCAGATGTGCGAAACCATCGCCGGTAAAAAGATGAACTACAGCTATAGTCCTACCAACCGTATCGGTGACCATATCTGGTACATCAGCGATGTATCAAAATTCCAGGCAGACTACCCGGAATGGTCTTATAAATACGACCTGGAAAGCACACTCCATCAGATATTCACTGAAATGACCAAACGTGTATAATAAAATAAAAAGGTTACTGAACACAGCAACGACCAGCCTCCTGGTCGTTTTTCTCCTGGCAATGGCCGCGAGAGTGTTTCTGATTGTCAAAACACCCGGCAAAGCGAAGGACATCGACATATCCATTTATATGGATGGTGGACAGCTGGTGAGTCACGGTATCAACCCTTACAATCATCAGGATAAAGTAGATGTACGGCACGCACTCCGCACCGATAGTGTGGCTTATCACGATTATGTAGACGCAGACCAGAAACGCTGGGACGACTATGCCAGCAGCAACCTGCCGCTGTCGCTGCTATTCTACGGCGCTATCGATTCTTTTTCTACTGCCAACGGACTCTTATACCGGCTGGTGTTTGTCTTTTTTGATTCGCTCCTGGCAGTGCTCATTGCACAGATCATCCTTAAATACTGGAAGGTAGAAAACACCTGGTACCGGATCGCACTGATCGGGGGGCTTGGTATCTTCAATCCTGTCCTGCTACATTGGGGCGCTATTATTCCTGAAGAAAAAGGGCTGCAGATCCTGCTGATGCTGGGCGCCTTTTATTTTGCACGGGAAAAACGTTTGCTGCTTAGCGCCGTATTACTGGGTATGTCTGTTGCCTTTAAAGGGCTGGGCGCATTTATCGCGCCACTCTGCCTTTTTGAGATACTCGACAGAGGTGTTCCGTTCTACGATAAAACGCAAATCAGAAAAGGAATACTGTACGTGCTGCTGTCGGTAGCCGCCTGCCTCGTATGGTTCCTGCCCTATATGCCGGAAGTGTTTTCCATGATGAATACCCGTCTGTCCACCAATATAGACAGCGTACCGGTGCACAGTGCCGTATGGGTGTTGGGTTACCGCCTGGCTCCTGATCACTGGGAGCTGATCCGTAAAGCAGGGCTCGTAATATTCATCCTGATTAACCTGGTAGCGGCGTACAAAAAGAAGATCGGCATGGTGATGATCAGCTGCAGCGCGCTGATGCTGTTTGTAGACCTCATGCTCAATGCCGGTTCTCTTGACAGGATGAACATCGGCTTTTTATGTGTGGTGACCATCATCGGCACCCGCTATCCGTTACATGGCATCCGCATCGGACTCATTTATATCATACTGGGAATAGTAAGCCGTTTGATGGGCAAAGTGGTACCGTCACAGGCGGAGTTTATGGACTCGCTGTTCTCGCTGGCCATGGTTATATCCTATACGGCTGTGTTGATTAATCTTTTTAAAGAACAACAAAAAAATACCGTTCATATAGATGAAACTGAGTATAGTCATTCCCGCGCATAACGAAGAGGGAAGTATAGAGGAAACAATCAGTACGCTATATGCCAAACTGAAGGAAAACCGTATCGACCACGAGATCGTAGTTGTGAACGATCATTCCAGAGACACGACGGAGGCCATCCTCGCCAGGATGAGCACCGAAATGGACACGCTGGTATATTACAACAACGACGGCCCCGGTGGTTTTGGTAATGCCATCCGTTATGGCCTGGCGCGGTTTTCCGGTGATTGTGTGGCCATCATGATGGCCGACCTCTCCGATTCCCCTGATGACCTGCTGAAGTTCTATCACAAACTGATGGAAGGTTATGACTGCGTATTCGGTACCCGCTGGAGTAACGGAGGCAAAGTAGTGGACTATCCTTTCGTGAAGAAGATCATCAACCGTATGGCCAACGCGATCGTGAAATACACGTTCGCCCTCAAATACAACGATTGTACCAACGCCTTTAAAATATACCGGAAGGAAACCATTCAGGGCCTGCAACCGCTGTTGTCCCATCACTTCAACCTGACGCTGGAACTCCCGCTGAAAGCCATCGTAAGAGGCTATTCCTATGCGATTGTACCCAATAGCTGGCACAACCGCAAACACGGAGAGTCCAAACTGAAGATCAAGGAAATGGGCAGCCGTTACTTTTTTATTCTCATGTACTGCCTGATAGAAAAATTCTTCTCCAGGGGAGACTATAAAAAAGCCGACGCTAAAAAGGTCACCATGGCCAAACGAGCATAAGATCACTACACATGATACCATCCCCCTGCAGCAACGCAGGGGGATTTTTTTCTCCAGGGCTATATTATTTTTACCACTATTATTACGATTTATACCACTGTTGTTTTCCTGCCCTTTTTACTTTTGTCAGATAAAATTGAAGAACGATGAAGATGGCCATTATCAGTGACATACATGCCAACCTGCCCGCCCTGGAGGCCGTGCTGGCAGACATTTCCCGCTTCGGTGCAGATCAGGTTTACTGCCTGGGGGACCTCACAGACGCCGCTCCCTGGCCTAATGAAGTAATACAAAAAATACGTTCCCTGCGCATCCCTACTATCATGGGCAACCACGACGAACGGATCGCGTTTGACCTACCTGTATTCCCCCTGGCCAAACACAGTCCGGCCGAACAAGCCGCCCGCGCTGACACCATCCAGCTTACCAAAAACACCATCACCGCGGAAAACAGGCATTTCCTGCAGTCACTGCCCTCTCTGCTGCAACTCAGATTTGCCCACCTCAATATCCTCCTCGCCCACGGCAGCCCCCACAGCAACGAAACCTATCTCTACGAAACACATCCCGAAGCAGCCCTTGTGGAGATGATGGATGCCTTCAGTGCCAACGTGCTCATCATCGGCCATACCCATCTCCCTTATATCCGCAGCATTAACAACGGGCAACAACTGGTTATCAATACCGGTTCCGTAGGCAGAACCCGGGAAGCCCACGGAAAGGCCGCCTATCTGCAGTTAACCATTCATAACAACCACGCATCTACGCTGGCAGAACTATTAACGGCCAACATCCGCAAAGTAGAATACGATATCATGCAAACGGTACAGGCTATACGAAAAAGTGCCGTACCTGATTTTTATGCAGACTTCCTGTCTACTGCCCTGCCCGTTTCCTGATCGAAGCAGCTGAAGCGTCTTCAAAGCTGCGCTTCCGCCCTGCGGGCCATCTGGGAGCCCTCTTCCGAAACTCCGGCTTTCCAGTAGGCATAAGCATTGAGCTCTTCGTGTGTCCATTGCTGTTCCTTCCGCAGGTACTGCCGGATCTCCTTCACAGCCGTGAATTCAGCGGCCACATAAGCATAACGGGAAACATCTTCAGGGATAGGCAACAAACGCACCACTGACGGCAGACGACTACCCTTTTCAGGATGCGCATTGTGAATCCATTGTATATGCACCTGAGAACAGGTGTACAGCGGCTGCTCCTCGTCCTGCGAAGACACTTCCAGCACCAGACGTCCCCGGGCCCTTGCCGGCAGTGTTTCAAGAATCACGCTCAATACAGGAATGGCGGTGGCATCGCCGGCCAGCAGATACCAATCGGCCGGTGCATATAGTTCAGTAGCAGCCGTCCACATGGATACCCCTATCCTGTCACCCGGCTGCGCATACATAATCCATGCGGAAGCCGGCCCGTTATCACCATGCGCTACAAAGTCGATCACCAGCTCTTTACGGACGATATCAATGCCCCGATGAGTATATGTTCGTATAGCCGGACAAACGTCCGGTGGTGGCAGCAGCCATTTCCCAGCCTCAAAATCAAATTCAGGAAAATGAATATCATTTACACCCACCGGCGGGATGAAGATTTTATTGTTGACACCTACCGTTGATTCCCGGAAAAGCGCCACCTCATCACAATGAAACGTAGCGCGGATATAGTGCGGTGTGAGATAAATTTTTTCTTTTAATACCAATACCGCATTGGCGGCATAGCCGTTTCGGCTGTCTTTCTTCATGTTTTTCCTTCAAAGGTGGTTATTCCCGCTTGCGGAAATGACTGCTAAAAGGATCAATCATACTGGGAAAAGGATTTTTTCCTTTTTCGAGCAAAGTCAGTTTTTTCAATGTACTACTTTTACCATGTGACAAAAACAGAAAAGGCATGCAATATGTGTTGAGAAAAAAAGAAGACCAGGAGCTGATTGTAGCCCTGGACTATCCGGACAACTATATCGTAGCCGAAGGCCTTGCCTCCAGGGATACGATAGCCCGGCAGCCCGGCTTTTGTTTTCGTTTCGGGCAGGAATGGTTTGATCATATACTGATCAACAGAGGCTGCTATGAGGTATCTGCCCCTGTAAAAGTGATAGGAGGCTTCGAATCTCCTATGATAGAACTGCAATATATGTTGCAGGGCAGTGTACAAACCCGGATGGGACGTTATTACAACACCCTGCAGAGCGGGCATCATGCTATACTGGATGCCGGTACTAACCCGATCGAATATATTTATCCGAAGGGGAATGAAAAGCTGTCTGTTCTGGAGATACAGCTTACCAGATCCTATTTCACCAGACTGGCCGGCAGCGTTGGCCTCCCTGATATTTTTAACAGCATCGGCCCGCAACTGCCGATTACACCTGCGATGCAGCTGACCATCCGTGATATGCTGCATTGTGATAAAAAAGCTGCATTAAGACGCATATACCTGGAATCCAGGATACTGGACCTATTAATGCTGCAACTGGAACAGGCTTCTTCTGCTTTATGTAAAACCGTCTGCAGTTTACCATCACACGACATCGAGAAAATCCATTATGCCAGGGAGATACTGGAACAACATATCAGCACTCCCTGTTCGCTTATAGACCTGGCCCATAAAGCCGGTATCAATGAATTTAAACTCAAGAAAGGTTTCCGGGAACTTTTTGGCACCACCGTTTTCGGATATCTTCACCAGAAAAGAATGCAGGATGCAAAACGAATGTTGCTGGATCTTAAAATGGATATCACTGAAGTAGCGATGTACTGCGGGTTTGAGCACAATAAAAACTTTGCCGCCGCCTTCCGGAAATTTTGGGGATATACACCAGCACAACTGATGAAGAAATAAATTATTACCGCTAAACACATATCTTCATACTTCATCAAATATGTACTGTATACCTTATGAAAAAAGTTTTCCTGGCTTTGTTAACCATGGCCGCTATTCAATCCTATGCCCAAACCAATACATTTCCTGCTGATGGTTATGTAGGCATTGGCACCACTACACCCAACCGTAAACTGGATGTAGTAGGTACAGGCTCTTTCACCATTAAGGCTGTCTCTACACCAGATCCTAATCTGGCACTGTATAACAATAATGGTCATTTTATATTAATAGGAAGCAGTTTTGGTGGGGGTAACTATTCCCAGATGATGCACCCCGGTGACCAGGGCATTGTATACTCCGGAGGCCTAGATAACAAAGGTAGCTTTGTGATTACTCCGTGGGCTGATAATTATGATGGCCTGCGCATTGATCAGCAGGGAAATGTATCCATCGGCACCGACAGAACCGGCGGCGCTAAACTGGCCGTGAACGGCACTATGCTTGCACAAAAAGTAGTCGTTAAAAATATCAGCAACTGGCCTGACTATGTTTTCGGAGACCAATACCATCTGCCATCTCTTCAGTCACTCGAAAAGTTCATTCTGGAAAACAAACATCTGCCTAACATACCAGCAGCCACTGTAGTAGAAAAAGAAGGAATAGACCTCGGTGAGATGAACCGTAAATTATTGGAGAAAGTGGAAGAGCTGACCCTTTATATCATTCAGCAACAAAAACAAATGGACAAGCTGGGAGCCAAAGTAGCACAGCTGGAAGCCAATAGCATCAAACCTTAATAACGGCAACACCTTCCGGCATGCCGGAAGGTGTTGTTGGTTAGTCAACCAAACCATCCTGTTGCAGTTTTTCAAAGGCGAGCAGTACCCCATGTACCTGGTGTTGTTCCTTACGATAGCTTTCCAGGCTGAAATAACGCACCGCTCCTATTTCTGCAGAAGGCTGCGGTATTTGTTTCAACTGGTGCCGGAAACAATCCTGCCGCATCAGCAGGTCTTTTTCACCAAAAGCAGGTGCCGTGATATGATAATACCATTGCAGGCTCTCTGCTTCCAGCTCCATGTTCAGTTCTTCTTTTATCTCCCGCTGTAAGGCCAGCAGCGACGTTTCCCCTTTATCCACTTTTCCTCCCGGCAGATACCAGGCACCTTTATTTTTACTGAAAGCCAGTAATAATTCTCTGTTTTCAACTACAATCAGGCCAACACAATCTATATAGTTCATGCCGCAAAAATAATCAAAAACAGTCGATGACTACTGCTGTTCTTTCAGGTAGGCCAGTACCGCATCAATATTTTTGTCTGGTGGAAATACCGGATAAAAATATTGCTGCAGCTGTCCATCTTTAAAGATGAGGGTCACCCGTTTTATCAGCACCAGGTCTTCCACGTAATGCATAGGCAGTTGCAACGCGCTGCTGAACACCAGCTGTTCATCACTCAGCAGGTCAAACGGCAGATGTATCCGTTCCTTTTCTGTCTCCTGGGTGGCGGCCGTTTGCGTACTCATCCCGAAAACAGTGGCATCCAACTGCTGCAGCTCCTGATAATGATCCCGAAAAGAACAGGCCTGTGGTGTACAGCCTCTGGCACCGGGGATTTCATCCCAACCGGGAGGCAAAGGCACATGTGCCGGCCCTGTCATCGGGTAACAATAAATGACCAGCCAGCCGGGGATATTACTCAGCGATACCATCGCTCCGGCTGTAGAGCGCAGCACTATATCCGGCATCCGCATTCCACGGAGGTGGTCGCAAGCCCCGTCATCCACCGGTTCCGGCAGATTGGGCGGTAAATAGGTAAGATCTGTTTGCATGGTTATTCGTTTATAAGACAAAACTATCCCGTATTGCCCAACTGCAACAGATACAGAAAATGAATATTTCACTATAACAGATATACATAGCAGCTGGGGATTAATTACCTTTATTACACCCATGACAATACATTCATCATCCCAACATGCTAACCCTTCCCTGGTGGAAACATGGTTGAAAGGCTGGTCCCTGGCGAAAGGAGTAGGCCTTCCGGTTCCCGACTATGACGGCTTCCGCGTAGACGTTGGCTGGGCCGACCAGCAGATACGTTATGTTTTCCCGGCGATCTCCGCAGGATTATTACACCTCGCACAGACCATCACTGAGCCTTATATTTTCCTGAAAGTATGTGCTCCCGCTACTGCAATACAACCGCATCTGCCGCCTCGCTGGATCATACAGCCTCCCGGTTTCATGATGACCAACCATCTGCCAGACAGCCCTCCGCGCCTGCATTTACCGGATGGATACAGACTGAACATTCAGACAGAGACTTCCGTTATCACAGCATCCATATACACCGCTGAAGAAACGGTCGCCGCCACCGGCCATATGGTGATCGTAGATGACTACATCATTTATGACCGTATCGCCACCGACCCCGCCCATCAGCGTCGCGGCCTGGGCAGCGCTGTAATGAATGCTCTCACAGCACAAGGCATCTCCATGGGAAAAAATAAAGGGATACTGGTAGCTACTTCTGCAGGAAAAGCACTGTATGAAACACTCGGCTGGCAGTTGTATTCACCGTATACGACGGCGGTTATCCCAGCAGATGAAACATATCAGGATGCTAAGTGAAGATGAAAGACTTTTTCTGTTAGTGGCGGCTAATGGTAACAACTTGGCGTGTATTGGTAAACGTTACCTGTGAATAATTCAGAGTTTTGCATAAAAAAACAATGGGAACGATTGTAAATAACTTTTTCAATGCACTGGCAAAAAGAAATCTCGATGATATTTTACCCTTGTTTGCAGATAATATAGACTGGTACATCCCTGGAAATGAAACGCTGGCGCCATGGCTGGGCAGGCGTTCCACAAAGGCAGACGTGGCACAGTTTTATACAATGTTATGGCAACATACAACTCCCATATCAGGTGAAATTTTCCATTTGATTACCCAGGGCAACGTTACACTAACCTCCGGCCGTTTTAAGGTGAAAATGCTGCAAACGGATCAGATATATGAATCTTTATTTTTTACAGAAATTACAGTGGAGGATAACCTGATTACCAAATACCGTTTGCTGGAAGAAGGATATGGATTGGTGGTAGCATTAGGTTCTACCAAAGAACAAAGCGTCTCAAAAATTTGAGACGCTTTGTTCTTTACAGTAAATGATATCATCTACCGCGTATTTCTGAGATTAAAAACACTGAGCACACCTTGATGATCTGTAGGCCAGGTACCTACCGGCAACAGAAAACGGTCATTGCTTTTATCCGCTTCCCGCCGGTTACGCACAATGCTGCCTGAAGGGCCTACCACTGTACTTTGTTGCAATGAAAGTTCTTTATCCGGATAAAAATATATGAAGTCGATTCGTTCGCGTTCATCGGCATCCGGCGCCCAGGCCAGCTTTTTCACTTCTACGGCTGTATTGTCTGCCGGGAAAGTAAAGCCGGGGTTCTTTTCCGGATGTGGATAGATGGTACGGTAGCTGTCTCTGAAACCTCCGTCGTACAACATACGGGAGCAGGTCCAGGGTACGATCATACCATGATGATCGAAGAGATCTTTGGTGGCAACGGTCCAGTCGAGATGACTGGCCTCGTTAAAATCACCACCGAGGAATACCAGGCGTTGCTGCGCAAGATCATGTGTGGTTGCCTGCAGAAAAGCGGCTATACCTTCATCCCTTTTAGAGGCCACGTTGGAAGCCATGATAGTATCCAGATTGGTACAGGGAGCCTGCAACTTCTTCCAGGTAACGCCATCATAGCCTCTGGGCAGATACACGGCATAGTTGAGATAGTCCAGGTGGGCGGAATATACCGCCACTTCCCTGTCCCCTACTTTTGCCGTGAGTTTGCAGATGCTGCCACCTTCTGTGAAGATCACCGCACTGTCAATAATAGGATAACGGCTCAACAGGCCCGCACCCTGACTATAAAAGGAATAGTAGGTTTTACCTTTCTCGCGGAGGGTGGCTGTCAGACGGTCACAGAAGCGGGTGTTGCGGTAGTTGCGCACTTCGCTCAGCGTTACAAAATCCGGTGACAGCGCGCTGATCTGTTCGGCGATGGCCTCATAGCCTCCCGGCACCATCGTACCTTCCTGCCAGATGTTTAACTGCAAAACAGATAAACGTATATCCTTTGCCGTTACACGGCCTATCAACAACAGTAGCAGTCCTGTTATAATAATAAGTCTGTTCAACATATGCGGGTTATTTCAGTATCCACATGATATTATTGGTTTTGTCAGCACCACCGTATTGCCGTTGCAGGGCTTCTTTCAGGTTCACCTGGTTGTAGTCGTATTCATCCTGAGGATACATCCAACGTACAGGCATCTGCGTTTTATCGTCCTGATTGAGGCTGGTAGCCGGATTCACAGGCAGTACCGGATAACCGGTACGCCGGCATTCATAATACGCGTCCCAGGGATGCTGCATAAAATACAGGATATACTTCTGCACATAAATCTGTTTCAGCTGCATATCTGCCGTGGTAGCAAAACCAACATCTGTGCCGGTAAGATAGGTATTATTGATATAGTCTGCAGTGATCTTTCTGCCGCTATGATAACGTATATCATCAGGTGTGTTGGTGGCAACAAAGTTCATCGCTGCTTTTACCCCTTCTTCATAAAAGGTTTTGGCACTACCGCTGGTCCAGCCCAGCACGGCGGCTTCTGCCAGGATGAAGTTCTGTTCTGCATAACCAATGCGGATCACCGGCTCACCAGGTGCATTGTCGGTATAACGAAGGTTATACGCACAGTGTTTACCGGCAGTATAGATTTTAGCAATAGTAGAAAACTCAGGTGTAGGATCGGTACCGGGATAGGCATTCCAGTCATCGGCTTTTTTCCCTTCTGTTTTGATGGCATAGGCGGAAGGAGCGGCATAATAAAACAGTCGGTAGTCATTGAGTTTTTTCAGTGTATCGATGATCACGCTGGAGATCATGCCGTAGGCTGTTCCCTTAAAAAGGGTGTTGTTATACGGATAGATCTGTCCGGCTTTGTTGGAATATACAGTCTGCAGGTTGTCGGCATTACTGCGTAGCAGAGGGCTGGTGGTAGCAATCTGCGCAAATTGTTCTTTTATCCGTAGATCGGGATCCGTTACTTTTTTAGAAAGACTGATGAGTACCTTCAGGCGGAAGGAGTTGATCACCCTGCGCCACAGGTCGGCTGAACCGCCCAGCTGCGTAGGATCTCCTGAGAAATTACCAGCGGCAGACAACAGTTTGTCTGCATTCTCCAGGTCGGCTAATACCTGCTGCATCACCTTTTTCTGTTCGTCATATTTGGGGCGTACATTACCGGTTTCGCCATTCAATGCATCAGAATAGGGAATATCTCCCAATGACATAGACAGGTAGTACAGTTTGTAGGCTTTGATAAACAGGCCCAGGCCGGTGTAGGCATTTTTATCTGCAGGAGCAGCCTGGCTGATCATCTTCTGCACGTTGGTCAGTACCTGCATACCGCCCAGCGACGTACGGCCGAAGCTGTTATATTGTTCGCTTTGCGCCAGTTCGCCCCAGGCGATATGTTTGCTGACCATATACGGCGTCACAAAACTTTTGCTGGCGCTGGAGCCGGTGATATCCAAAATCAGATTGGTGGCCAGTAGCGAAGGCGTCACACTGCTGGTGGCGTTTGGATTGGTATTGATCGCATCAAACTTGCTGCAGGCAGGTGTTACCGCCAGGTAGGCCGCTGCTGCAAACAGGGTAGTATATATTGCTTTCATTCCGTTATTTTTTAGATATTAACTTTTACGTTGAAACCCAGATAACGCACAGATGGTGAGTTCAGGTTATCTGATCCTTTGTCCGGATCTGCATTTTTAAATTCTTTCGTCCACAGCAGCACATTCTGTCCTACAAAACCAACAGATGCATTCCGGATACCCAGCCGTTTGCTCACTTTAGCCGGCAAACCATAACTGAGCGCCACTTCACGCAACTTGAAGAATGTTTGTAAAAAGTAGTTCTGTGGTGCGCCCGTATAGGCGTTGGAGTGATAACGTTTGATATAGGATTCGTAAGATACCTGCTGTGTATTGGGAGCAAAAGTCCTGGTATCGCTGAGGATTTTGCCGGTAGCATCTCTTTCCACGGTACCACCGGTAACAACTACACCCTGAGCCACGTAAGACTTGTTACCATTCACTACTTCATCATAGCGCCAGAAGTTATCGCTTTCCTTGCTGGCACCCGAGTTCCACAGGGCCTGTGTGGTATTGGAGTAAGAAGTACCGCCTACTCTTCCATCAAAGGAAAAGCTGAAAGTAAAAGTCTTATAACGGAAATTGTTGGTCATACCCCAGATCCAGTTAGGATCGGAATAACCCAACACGGTTTCATACGTATTCCTAATGGGGAATCCATTCTGCATGATCATCTGTCCATCAGGGGATCTGGACCAGTCGTTAATGCTGATCCAGTCGTAGCGTGCACCTTCCTGTACCCATGGTTTCTGTGAAGAATAGATAGGGTCCAGTTTGGCATAGTATCTTCTGTCGGTAGCCCAGTTGATCTGCACATCCCAGCCGAAATCTTTTTTATTGATAACAGTACCGTCTACAGTGATCTCCACGCCTTTGCGCAGTATTTGTTCCTGGCTGTTAACCAGTACCGAGCCAAAGCCGGAAGCGCTGCTGACAGTAGAGCTGACGAGACGGTTGTAGTTAAGCTGGTTGTAACGGGTCACGTCTACGTGTATACGATTTTTCAGGAAACCGGCAGCCAGACCGAATTCATAGGTACGCACCGTTTGTGGCAACAGGTCGCTGCTTCTGATGGTGGTTGGAAAGGCGGCTGAGTTAAGGCTGTTCCACACGTTGGTTTTGATACCATAGGTGTTGTTGATTTCAAAAACGGCCGGATCACTTTTTGTTTTGGTCCAGGAGCCGCGCACCTTGGCCAGGTCCATCCATTTGGGCATAGGGATAAACTCAGAAAGCACCAGGCTGGAAGCCACAGAAGGATAGAAATAAGAACGGTTGGCAGCGGATAAGGTGGAAGACCAGTCGTTACGGCCGGTCACGTCTACGAACAGCAGGCTTTTGTAAGACAGTGTAGCCTTGGCATACAAGCTGTTCACCTGTTTTTTGGAGGAAGACACACCCACAAAGGCGGGGTCAACAGAAGCAAGAATGGAGTAAAAGCCGGGAATAGTGATACCGTTTTGTGTATTGGCATTGAGCACATCGGTTTGATAATAGTAGAGGGCACCGCCGGCAAGTGCATCGATGCCGAAGTTGCCGATCTTACCATTACCGGAGAGGATCAGGTCGTGGTTGGTACTGAAGCCGGTACCTTTGCTGGTAGAGTAATACCCTTTTTTGTTCCATCCGCCTACGGCGCTGATGGCGTTTCTCCAGGTATCGGTGTTGCTGTAGGCATCAAAGCTGTTGCGCAAAGTGGCTTTCAGCCAGGGTTTTATCTGATAGTTGGCATTGATATAACCGTTGGTGATATCATAAGTGTTGCCATGCAGTATTTCATTGGCGATGAAATAAGGGTTGTCGTACCAGTTGTTTTCCATCCAGTTCTGGCGGATGTTTTCTTTACCGGCTATCCAGTAGTTTTTGTAGTCTCTCACATCATATTCAGCACCGGTCCATACGACGAGGTTGTACATATAACCGCCGCCGCCATAGCCTGTTCCCACGTTATTGGGATAAAAGCGCCGGTTGTAGCTGATGCCACCGTTCATATTAAAGTTACCGGCATGCATATCACCTGCGATGCTGGCAGTGATCTTATTCAGTTTGGTATTGGGATACTGCCCCTGGTTGTACACATGTGTCAGAGAAGCGCGGTAGCTGCCGAACTTACCGGACTGTGATACACTGATATTATTATTGAGGACAAAACTTTGCTGGAGGAAATTGTTGAGGTTATTTTTTCCTTTTGATACCAGTGGTGCATCTTCAAACTGATAGGTGGAAGGGTTGTACTGGCTGGCGGTGCGGCCGATGTCCATTTTATCTCCCCATACATAATCACCTACTGCGTATTTTCCGCCGGTACCGGAGCTGTAGCTGTTTTGTACTTTCGGGAAAGCCAGGAAGCCGGCAGTGAACATATTGCTGCTGTTGACAGCAATATCCAGTCCGCCTTCCTTATTGCCTCTTTTGGTGGTGACCATGATGGCGCCGTTGCCACCGCGGGAACCATACAGTGCCGAAGCAGTAGCACCTTTCAGGACGTCAATGGATTCGATATCATCCGGGGCGATATCACGCAGGGACATGTTACCATAAGGTACCCCGTCTATTACCAGGAGAGCGTTGCCGCCTCTCAGTTGCAGCGTGGGAGCTTCGTTGAATTCAGTACTGTTTTTTACATTCAGACCAGCTACTTTACCAGTGAGAGAAGTCGCAACATCTACTGGTTTTACAGTATTCAGGGAACTACCTTTTACTTTTTGTACAGCGTATCCCAGTGATTTTTCTTCTCTTTTAATACCGAGTGCTGTTACCACTACCTGTTGCAGACTGGTAGCAGATTCTTTGATGGTGACGCTGATGCTGGCGTCGCTGCCAACTGTCACTTCCTGTGTTTCATAGCCCATCATACGGACTACCAGCACATCGCCGGGATTGGCCACCAGATGAAACTGTCCGTCGCCGCCGGTGATGATACCTTTTTGAGTGCCTTTAACGGAAACGGATACACCGGGTATGCCCATCCCTTTTTCGTCGGTGATCCTTCCGCTGATATCTTTAGTTGCAGGTGCGGTTTCAAGCAGGTTGCGGGCGGTATTCCGGGCAGGACGGGGTTTTATAACGACGGTGTTGTATTTAATCTCGTAGGCCAGTGGTTTGTTGGCCAGACATACATCGAGGAAATTGCTGAGTGGTTGGTCCTGCGCGTCTATCGTTACCGGTGCGATACCTTTTAATAAGTCAGGATTATAGAGCACATAAAAACCTGTTTGTTTTTTTATCACGCCAAACACCTCTTCCAACGAGATGTTGGAGGCTTTAAGGCTTACTTTCTGGGCAGCTACGCCTGCATTCACCTGTAGGCTCAGGCAAAGCAACAGTAAGGCGAAGAGTTTCAACAACAGCTTACTGCCCGGCAATACGCTGTCACTGCGGCGGGGAGTGCCGGCAACATTTTTTTTCATAAGTAATAATCTTTAGTAAAGTGTTAGATGACCCGATTCGATTTGGTAGTTGGACCCAATAGTCCGCTTGTACAATAGGTGTTTATGGTTCTTTCATGTTCGCTCGATTTATAAATATGTCATTTAGCTTTCCGGGAGATGATGATTTTTTTGCCGGTGGCTGTGAACCGAAGCCGGCCATCCGCTTCCAGCAGTTCCAGCAGGTGTTGTATCCCTTCATGACGGGACATGCCACCGGAGAAGCTGATATCAGCTACATCACCCTGGTATTCTATATCCGCATCATACCATCTGGCTATCTGGCGCATGATGTTGCGGATGTTCTGTGATTTGAAAATAAATTCATCGCGGGTCCATGCAAGGACTTCTTCCAGATTGGCATTGCCTACTGTAATGACGTCGCTGCCGCTATGTAGCGTAGCCTGCTGACCAGGAACGATCTTTACCTGTTGTGTGTTTTTCTCTACCAGCACGGCGCCTTGCACCAGGGTAGTTTTCATAACGGGCTCATCTTCGTAAGCCATAATATTAAAATGTGTGCCCAGTACTTTTATGCTGGAGCCAGCGGCATCCACTATGAAAGGTTTGTTTTTGTTGGCAGCCACTTCAAAATAGGCTTCGCCTGTAATGCTTACGCTGCGGGTACTACCGGAGAATGCCACCGGAAACCGGATGGAAGAGGCAGCATTGAGCACCACCTTAGTACCATCAGCCAGCGTAAGCTGGAAACGGCCACCGCGGGGTGTTACAAGGGTATGATACTGTATCTCTTCTCCGTTGTTACCTTCATAGGTGAGTTGTCCGTTAGCCGATTTATGCACCTGTACATTGCCCTGCAGTGTAAGCAAACCATTGCCGGTACTGTCCAGCACAACCTCCTCCCCTCCCGGCAACACCAGTCTGGCCTTGTTGCTACCTGGTATCAAAGTACTTACATTGTTGACAGCCAGGGTTGTGGAAGATACACGATGTTGTGTCCACCAGTAGCCTGCACCCGCCATCAGCAATAACATACCAGCAGCGGCCCACCAGGTACGCAGGCGTACCAGTCTGCCTTTACGGCCTGGTAGTTTATCCGCTCCAATACCGGCTGCTTCAAACAGATCAGCTGCAATCTGGTGCGTGTCATATGTTTCCAGCTGCAACAAACCTTCCCGGACTACGGGTGCGGCTATACTTTCCGTTACCAACTGCCGGTGTGCTGCAGAGCGGCTTTTCCACGCTTCCAGCCTGGTGGCTTCTTCTGCGGTGAGCTGTTCACTGCTGATCAGTTTCGCTATCTCAAACGCCTCCCTTATCTGTTCATCATCCATCATCAAAATAAAACGGCTTTAACTGTAAACACCATCAACAGGCATTTGTACCAGCCTTTTAAAAACTTTTTTTAAAAAAAATAAATCAACAGGGAAATGTAAGGACAGATATGGTTATCACCGTCAGGAGCGGAGGTCCGACAGTAGGGCGGCTGCGGCCAGTATCTGAGCCACCGTGTAGTCTTTCAAAATACTTCTGAGAATAAGGAGTGCGCGGCTTTTCTGGTTCCGGACTGTCTGGTTGGAGAGTTGTAGCCGGTCGGCTACTTCTTCATTGCTTAGTTGTTCTACGTAACTTAATATAAATACGCGCCGCATTTTATCGGGCAACTGCTCTATCGCGCGCCGCACGGCCGCCATCAGTTCGGCATGAATGATCTCGCCGGTATCGGCCAGCATATTGTCCTCCTGATAATACATAAATGTCTCATGGCGGACTTTTTCCCGCTGCTTGCTCCGCAGATAGTTGAGCGAAGCATTCTTTACTGATACATACAGAAACTTCTTAATAGCATCAAAATCGGTGAAACGGGAAGAAGATTCCCAGATCTTTATAAATATATTGTGGGTGATGTCCTGCGCTGCATGTGCATCCTGTACCATTTTCCGGGATATTTCGCAGAAAATAGGGAAATAGACGCGGATAAGGTAATAAAACGCATCACTATTGCCTTGCTGTAATAATGCAAAGCACTGTTCATCTGTCCTGATTTTCTCTCTTACCTGCATGTAACTGCTTTAACACCAATAGGCCGCTGTTCACTGTCAATGAAAAATAGTAATAAAATTCAAAATTGAAAAGAATTACCGGGGAAAATGACAAAACCGGCCATAATTAACCCAAAGATAATGATGGCGCCTTAAAGCGTCTTACAGGCAGTTACGAGGATGTGGGGGCGGGAGTTAACAAATCGATAATTAGCCCAAGGCTAGAGCCCTGGGCTCTCATTTCTACAAACCAAACACCGATTTTAGTTTCTGATCGAGTTCATCCCCGCCGTCACCAACGAGTTTGAACAGTACCTTACCTTCTTTGTCGAGTAATATTTTGGTGGGAAAACCGTCAATCCCATAGGCCATCACCATGTTAGATGTTTTTTTGTCGTAGTTGTTGAGTACCTGAATCCAGGTCATACCATCTGATTCGATCGCCTTCAACCAACTTTTTTTAGCCGTTTCCAGATCATCTGTTTTTTCTTCAGCGATACCTACTATTTCCAATCCTTTGTCTTTGTATTTTTCATACACTGCTTTCAGATGCGGATGACTGGCCCTGCAAGGCCCGCACCAGCTACCCCAGAAGTCGAGCAATACATATTTTCCTTTGAGGGAGGATAACGTGAACGGCTGACCGTGATTGTCTATTTTGGTAAAGCCGATCGCTTTGGCGCCTTCTGTTGTAGCCTTGGCGCCGGAGATGCGGGAAGCTACGTATTTGCCGATATAAGTTTCTTTGTAGGTATCCGCCAGTTTATTGTAAGCCTGCTCATAAGCAGTGGCCTCATAATCACCATTCATCCGGCTGAGCAGCATCATGCTGACAAATGATTTAGGATGCTTTTCGATAAACTGCTTACGCATAGCCATCAACGCTGCTTTTACTTTGGTATTCTCTGCCAATACTGCTTTAAGTGCCACGGTGTCTTTGCGCAGGCCCATCGATTTTCTTCGTAACTCCCACTCTTTGGCTACCAGCGGCTCTTCCAGCTTATGCAATTCATCCAGCTCTTTATTTTCTTTACCACCTTTTACAGTGCCTTTATAAAGTTCTTCTGCATTGGCAGAGATGGTGATTTCTCCACCGGTGATAATAAAATCCAGTGAAGGAGCAGGCATAAACATACCTCCTTTAACCACTTCAAATCTGGCAGCCGGATGTGAAGAAGTCAGTGTGCCCACCACGGGCTCAGTTACACTGCCGCTAAAAACAAAATGTTCTCCCGCTCGAGAGATAGCCGTATCCACTATCCGCTTACCATCAGACAGGCGGCTGATGGCCAGGTTATAAGTATCCTGCCCCTTCACTTCAGCGGTTACCTTAAATGTTTTCTGCTGACCGATGGTCTGCATTGTTGCAGCCAGCAATAAGCTGCAGGCTGCAATCATTGTTTTTTTTATCATGGTTGGTGTATTGATTTTTAGAAGCCTGTCATTGGAACAGACGTGGTGCTTTTAACGGGTGCGGCTTTCGTGCCCTGAGAAATCGCAGCTTTTACCTTTGCTTCTGCCTCATCTGTGTAACCGGTTAAACGTTCTACGATCTTACCTTCTCTATCCACCAGATACATGGTAGGAATACCGGAAAACTGGAACTGCTCCATGGTTTTATCTTTATCATCGCTCAACAGTTGCTCCCATGGCATCTTTTCATCGGCCATCGCTTTTTTCCAGGCATTTTTATCTGTATCAATCGAGATGCTCACCACTTCAAAACCTTTGTCTTTATAGGCAGTGTACAGTTCTTTTACTTTAGGGATGGCCTGACGGCAGGGACCACACCAGCTGGCCCAGAAATCCACCAGCAGATATTTTCCTTTGTATTTTTCCAAACCTTCCAGAGAACCCTGAGCACTCGGGTATTTAACAGAAGGCATCGGCTCTCCGGTTTTCAGTTTCATGGCCTGTGCCCTGTTGGTGAGGATGGTCTGCTTCAGCTGCTGTGCTTCTGTGAGCCAGGGATAGCGGGTAATCAACGTTTCCAGCATCTTCATCGCTTTCTCATACTGGGCTGTATTTTCTGTGCTGGCCATACCACGGAGTGCATATACCATTACAGGGCGGTCGCTATAGGCACGTATCAGTATTTCTTCCCGCTGCTTGTTATCTTCCTTCATAGGATTGTACCGCTTTGTGCTTTGCATATAGTGGTACCAGGTAGTATCTGTTGCTTTTTTGGCATAATACTCCATGTTGTACTCATCTATCAAACGACGATAAGACAATTCATTATTGAGTACAGACAGATTGATGAAGTTGTTATCGTAAGATCCTTCCACATAGTTGTAATGTGGTATTTTCACTTTATAAAGGGCTGTATCGTAACCTCTCATATCCACCTTCACATCTGCATCGCTCCAGAAGGTAGCCCTGTCCCAGTTCATAGCGTTGATGATGTATACGCCCTGGTGGTCTTGTTTTATTCTAAAACTGAAAGTATTGTCTTTACCCACAACCGCGGAGTCCACCACCACAGGTTTTCCTTTGAAGTTGTCTTTGGAGAGCCATACCATTTGTTTTTCGGACTTAGGATCGGTGAACTGCACCGTTCCCTGTACCGTAATGGATTTTACCGGTTTATTCTGTTGTGCTTTCAGCACTGCCGGAGTTACCAGCAGAGCTAAGGCCACACCTGTTCTGCATAATACTTTTCTCATGTTGTTGTTTTGTTTTTATAGTTATGATTTCCGCCTGATTACTTGCTGTAATCAGGGTTTTGTGTCAGATTTGGATTAATAGGAAACTCTCTGCTGGGAATAGGCAGCAGCACATGAGATGCAGGCTGACCGAAAGACTGTAACCAGCTGTTCATCTTACCGAAGCGCTGCATATCGCTCCAGCGCAGCCTTTCACCCAAAAACTCCCTTCTGCGTTCCATTTCTATCTCTGCCAGAAATGCGGGTGCATCAGCAAAATCAGCACTGTTGCGGATGCTTGTTTTGCGGGCCGAACGGAGCTGGTTATACGTAGTTAGGTCCACCACACCTTTACGGGCATTGGCTTCCGCCACAATCAGAAATGCTTCGCTGTAACGGCAGATCGGATAGGAAGGTGTAACTTCTTCCGGAAACTTGGTCACGAAATACACGGTATCCAGGATGGAGCCACCTTTGTTGCGCAGGAAATAAGCTCTGCGTATATCACTGGCTTCATATGTTTTCACCAGCATACTGTCTACCCAGGTATTGCCGGAACCGGCTCTCACTACTGTTCCGTATTTCCCTGATCCGAAAGTGCTGGGCAGGCCATAAAGCGTGGAGTTATTGGTAGATATTTCATTGATTTTATACAGCGCCTCCGGACTGTTGACGGTAGCTTTGAAAATATCGCCAAAATTGGACTGCAGCTTTAATTTGTTGGAATTGATCACTGCATTGGCCATGGAAAGCGCTTCATCATTACGGCCGGTGTTGAGGTACAGTCTTGCGAGCAACAGCTGTGCCGCTTGTTTAGAACCCATCGTTGACTGCCCGGCATAATCCGGAAGAGCACCAGCAGCAGCTTTCAGGTCGGATTCTATCAGCTGCCGCACTTCACTTACCGCATTCCGTACCGGATGTGCTTTGGGATTCTCCCCTCCTTTTACAATCACCACATCTCCGAACATTTCGGTGAGCAGCATATAGGAATAGGCACGCAGCAGGTAAGCTTCCCCCATATTGGTAGTTATCAGGCTGTCACCCGCAGGTTGTTGTGTTGCAAAGCCGATAGCCATGTTAGCATTGGCAATACACTGGTAGGGCTGTTTGTAGGCGAAAGTCAGTGAATTATCCGTGGAAGGTACATTGTTGCCTTCGTAGGTCACATAGGCAATCGACTGAAAATCATCGCTCATAACATCCTGCAATCCAAAAATCTGGTACAGGGCATTGTTGGTGAGTGCCAGTTTGGCCCCATTAAGTACCAGTGGCAGATTGCTGCGGTTAATCTGGTCAAAAGTCACCTGCGTATTGGGTTGCACGTCATCCAGATTTTTACTGCAGGAAGAAAAAATTGTAATACCGGCAACGGCTATATGAAATAAAGAATATTTTTTCATGATGTTTTTCAATTAGAAGGTCAGGTCGATACCAATTACAGCAGCGCGCGGATTGGGCAGATTGGTAGAAACGATACCTGTATTGGACACAGCTTCCGGATCAAAGCCCTTGTATTTGGTGATGGTAAACACATTTTCCATCGAAGCATATACGCGTACCTGGTTGATTTTTGCTTTCTGCAACACAGCCGCCGGTACTACATAAGCGAGGGAAATATTACGCAGTCGCATATACGAAGCATCGGTAATAAACTGCGTGGATGGTTTACTGTTCCAGTCAGCTGTCTGGCCCGCTCCATGCACACCTGTAATAGCTCTGGGTACATCAGATACATCACCCGGTTTTTTCCAGCGGTTGGCCAGATTATCAAATTTATTAGGCATCGCGCCGGTATAATCCAGGCTGTAGTTGCGTAGCGTCTGTTCATAATAGTCATATACCTTGTTGCCCACCACATAGGTAAACAGGGCATCCAGCGTAAAACGTTTATACGACAGCGTGAGGGTGGTACCTCCTGTAAAAGTGGGTAGTGCAATCGGAACAGATACATAGTCGTTGGAATCCCATCTACCGTCTTTGTTGCGGTCAGTATAAATCATATCACCTGTTTGAGGATCTACACCCTGCGATTCAAACAGCATCACGGAACCTACCGGCTGTCCTACTTTAGATCTGGACTGAGGACCGCCAAACACCAGCGCTCCGAAAAGAGCGGTGGAGTCTTTCATAGACAGGATCTTGTTGCGGTTGATGTTCATATTGGTGCTCACTCTCCAGCCAATGGTAGCGCCCTGGCGGCTGCTTACGGCCAGCTGCAGGTCCACGCCGTAGTTGCGGATGCTGCCGATGTTATCAGGCATATTACCGGCGCCATAGATCCAGGACACATCGTTGCTGGTCATCAGTCCGTCGGTAGTTTTATTGTAATAATCGGCGGTGAAAGTGATGCGGTTATTCAGCAAAGCCACATCCACACCAGCATCCAGCTGTTTGGTTCGCTCCCAGCGGATACTGGGATTGCCCACTATCGTATTCAGGATCAGTGCCTGATTGCCCACATAGGAAGTAGCTTTCATCAGGTTACGTGAGTCGAAGTATCCCAGCGGACGCATATTGCCGCTCATACCATAACTGGTGCGCAGTTTCAGCTGATTGACAACTTTCACATCACTCAAAAAACTTTCTCTGGACATATCCCAGCCGGCAGAAACAGAAGGGAACCAGCTGTAACGGTTATCTTTCGCCAGCTTGGAAGAGCCATCACGGCGGATGGAAGCATTCAGCAGGTATTTACCCTCCCAATCCAAACCTGTACGAAAAAAATAAGCGTCTGATATTTCCCTGTTATTGGTATTCATACTGCCGATATTGGCAGTACTGCCATAAGTAGCAGCAGCGCCACCGCCGGTGATATTGTCAATTTTGGGGAAACCATACAGCTCATAACCAAAAGAATTCAGTTCATTACTGTAATAGGTATAACCCAGCGTGGCATTGATACCCAGCTTGCTGATTCTTTTATTGTAGGTAAAATAGTTATCGAAGTTATAGGAGAAGTTATCAGTACCTGTAGTTTTGAACACACCGTTATTAAAATAACCCTGATATCCGGTAGGTGGCATAAAGTTAATGCTCAGTCCATTGTATTTGGTAGCGTTGAAAGCAGAGCGGAAAGATAACTCCTTCATTAACTGAAGGTCAGCTGAAAGGCTTCCCAGGTATATGTTTGTTTTGTTTTTGTTTTTATTGTCCATCATAGCGCCCAGCGGATGTTGCTGAATGCCGATATAATAACCCAGCATGCCATCAGGCAGGATGATAGGATCTTCCGGTGTATCAGGACGTGCACTCATCGCAGCAATGATAGGATTAGACATGTCTTTGTTGACACCTTGTGTTATATTGATGTTGCCGTTTACTTTCAGCCAGTTGTTCACCTGCTGGGTCACGTCCAGACGGCCGGTGATACGTTCATATCTTCCGGAACCCATGGAAGCTGTTTCAGCATAGCGGCCGAGTGACATATAATAGTTGTTTCTATCGCCACCACCGCTCATACTGGCCTGCAGATTATTTACAGGCGCATTTTTATGTTTGATCCTGTCCAGCCAGTCGATGCTGCGGTCGGCCACATTAAAGCCTGCCAGCTGGTTTTTCAGCACGGTCTTTTCATCGTTCAGCTGTTTGATCTGTCCGGCGGTGAGATTACCGGGATTAGCCAGTTTGTTATCAATATCACCGATACGGTTGTTACGTGAATCATCGAAAGCACTGGCATATTCCGCGGTGTTCATCATATGACGGGAAGTAGGCACATTATTCACACCGGTGTACATATTCACATTCAGTGTGGGTTTGCTGTTGGCCCTTCCTTTTTTGGTAGTGATGATGATCACGCCGGTAGATCCTCTGGCGCCATAGATAGCTGCGGACGCAGCATCTTTCAGCACTTCCACGGATTCTATGTCCTGGGGATTGATACTGTTGATAGAGATGGTGTTACCATCTACCACCAGTCCGTCGATCACGATGAGCGGGTTGGTAGCTACCGCGCTCACTGACTGCGCGCCCCGTATCATAATGCTGGCCGCATTGCCGGGAGTACCTTCACGGGAAGCGATGTATACGCCCGGAACCCTTCCCTGCAAGGCTTTTCCGAAGTCACTGGCAATGTTTTTCTCTGCCGTCAGCTCTGTACTTTTCACCGTTGAAATAGAATTCGTCACATTACGTTTCTGTTGGGTACCATAGCCTACTACCACTGCTTCCTTCATATCCATCAATCTAATCTGCATCAATATCGGCCCTGCCTGTATCAATTTGGCGGCGATCGTTACATTTTCAAATCCTACGGAAGAGATCTGCAACTGTGCATTGGCTGGCACATCGATCTGAAACTCTCCTTTTTCGTTGGTGGTCACACCCGTGGTTTTTCCCACTACTTTAACGGTCGCTCCCGGGACCGGTTGCCGGGAGGTGGCATCCTTCACCGTCCCTTTTAACACCTGTTGCGCATAGGCGGATACACCGGACATGCATAAAAGGATAAATAACACAGACTTTCTCATACTAATGGTTGGTTGGTTGATTTTTACGATGGTTACTGTATTGTCCTCCGATAATATTGCCAAAATAGGGATCGCACTATATTTCACTCCGGATAATGGACATACCAGGCACGTAAATGTATATTCCCGCCTTTTACAGGGATGAACCACTTCCCGGGCCAACGACATCATTTCAGCCAGCAGTAAGGATTTAACAGGTATCAACGTTCTTTTTAAAAGTACCAACCGGCACTTTACAGGGATGAAAAAAATAGCTTTCACTTTATGCAGAAAAAAAACAGGCATATACTATCTTCAGCACCGGTTAACATATGCGACACAATAAACCATACCGGTATTTTACTCACCTCGCTGTCTGGATGGCATTAATATTACTCTATGCCTACCCGATGATCAAGTTCAACATGCGCTCTGCCTTTGGACTGAAGCTGGTGCTGGTACAGCAGGTACTGTATGGCTTTATCAACTTTCAGTTGTTTTTCGTACTGGCGTTTGTGTTATTACCCAAACCCATCAGGAAGCGGCAGCCGGTACAGGTGATAGCACGGGTGTTTACAGCGGTATTTGCATTTGCAATCATTAAATATGCCATCGGGTATTTTTTCTTTCCCGACCAGGTGTTGGTAAAGCTTTACTCCTTTGTAGGAAAGAAGAACCAGTACATGAGTTTCTTCAATTATTTTCTTACGGCCACAAAAACCGGTCTGGGCGTGGCTATTCTTGCTTACAGCTATAGGCTGTTGTTACAACGTCAACATACAGGGCCACAGGACCGCCTGCTGGCCAGCGCCGCAGCAGCCGCACGGACCCGGTATATACGCATGCAGGAAAATTCACGCCTTCTGCTACACAACCTGCAACAACTCACGCCTATCCTGGAAGATGAACAACGACGCGACAAAGAAGGCGTAAAAGCCATCCTGCTGCTATCAGACCTCCTGCGATATATGTTGTATGATAAAGCACTGGAGAAAGAAAGAGTCAGCCTCTGGAAAGAACTGCTCAATTTTGAACGATATATGGAACTGCGTAACCTGTGTAATCCAGACCAGCAGCTGGAATTATCCATCATCGGAGAAACACAGCAGGGCACACTCGAAGCATTACTGCTACAACATACTACCGAAACCGCTCTTCAACAAATCAAAGATACCAGCGGACCTTTGGTGGTTCGCCTTCAGATACAGCAAGACACCTTAACGCTCTCACTGCAATCTTTTTATGCCTGTCACGCAGCTTATCAAATAAAACGATATCCCGAGTATGCATAATATCCGTCAACATATCCGGGAATTTATATTGCTGCTGCTGGGCTGGCTCCTGCTGGTATATAGCAGCAATCTGATGACGCTTACCCGTTTCAACGAAAAAAGCATACGCACGGTACATATCAACAGTGGTGCACTGGGCCTGATCAATTTCCTGCTGTTCTACGGCTGCCTGCGCTGGATAGCCACACCGTTCTTTGAAAAGCGGCACCGGACGCGGCGGCTGGTGTCTGTATTGTTCATTATCCCGGCATTTACACTGCTGAAATACGGTTTCGTAAAACTCTTTTTTGAACAGGACCTTCTATATAGAGGACATCAGATTGTCAACCGGCAGAAAGTACACGTATATACTTCCCTGGGAGAATACTTTATCAGCGCACTCTGGAACAATGTGATCATTGTGATCGCTGCATTTTCCTTCCGGCTTTTTGTTTTATGGTTACAGGAAGAAAAAAGAAGGGCGGCTTTGCAGCAACAGCAAATACAGGCTGAATCAGGATTTCTGAAGATGCAACTCAATTCTCATTTTCTGATCAACAGTTTAAACAGCATCTATTCGCTGGCATTAATGGGTTCTCCGGAAGTAGTGCGGGCCAATAAAACCCTCACTCACCTGCTGTCTTATATGGTGCATCAGCCTTCCGATATTTCCTACCGCGCCCCTATCAGAGAAGAAATCAGTTATCTGCAGGACTTCGTTACGCTACAACGGTTGCGTACCGGATATAACGAAGGCATTGTTTTCAGTTTGCCGGCGATACTGCCCGACAAGGCCATCGCTCCGCTGTTACTGGTACCTTTTGTGGAAAATGCCTTCAAACACGGTGTCAGCAACCGTCCGGGCAAACCGGTGACCATCACCATAGTTTGTGACGAACAACAGCTGTCATTCAGTGTACATAACTATATCTCCGGCCAGCAACGCGACAAAACCGGAGGCATAGGTCTTGACAATGTCCGGAAACGCTTACAGCTGCTGTATCCTGGCCGGCATCAACTCGACATCCGAGATACAGGGAAAGAATATTTTATTAATTTAGCGATCAACTGGTAAGGATATGGGAGTAAAGTGTATCGTGGTAGATGATGAACCACTCGCAGCACAGGTATTGGTATCGTTTATTCATAAAACGCCAGACCTGCAGCTGGTAAAGGTTTTCCATAATCCGATGGAAGCCCTCGGCTTTATAAAGCAGGAGAAGATAGATCTTATTTTTCTGGATATACAGATGCAGGAACTGAGCGGGCTGGAGCTAATGCAGCTGGCACCTCCGGGTGTGCAGGTGGTACTGGTATCTGCCTACGATGAATATGCCGTAGAAGGATTTGACCGCGAGGCCATCGACTATCTGCTGAAACCTGTGTCATTCGAACGGTTTGCCAGGGCTGTGCAACGGGTACTGGCCAGAAGCTCCGTCACCGTTTCACAGCCTTCCGGCACCGATTATATTTTTGTGCGTACCGATAAACGTATCGTACGTGTAGATGTAAAAGACATCCTTTTTGTGGAAGCACTCCGCAACTACGTGGCCATCCAGACGCCCAAACAAAAGATACTGACCTTACAGAACCTTCGCAGCTTTGAAGATATACTGGCGCCCTTCCGCTTTTTACGGGTACATAAATCCTATATTATCTCACTGGATAAAATAGACAGTATCGAAAAACAGCGCATCTTTACCGGGCCGCACTGTGTGCCCATCGGCGATGCCTACCTGAAACAATTCATGGAAGCGATCAATATGCCGAGATAACTTAGCTCTGCTTTCTCACATATTTTGTGAGAATCACGATCAGCTGTCCTTCTATCTTACCTTCTATCTGTTCGGTATTGTCTTCCACCAGTCGTATGTTTTTAACAACGGTGCCCATTTTGGCATTCAGCGTGGAGCCTTTTACGTCCAGTGATTTGATGAGGGTAACGCTGTCGCCGTTCTGCAATACGTTGCCATTGCAGTCTTTGTGCAGCTCTACGGCATCATCATTATCATGATCGCCGGTAGCCTGTGCCCATGCCAGTGTTTCCTCGTCGAGGAACATCATGTCGAGGCTTTCCATGGCCCAGCTTTCACTTTTGAGGCGGTGCAGCATACGCCAGGCTACCACCTGTACGCCGGGTACTTCGCTCCACATAGCCGTGGTCAGGCAGTTCCAGTGTTTACTGTCCAGCTCTGCCTTCCGGTCTACCTGCGCACGGCAGGTATCACAGATCAGGATTGTGCTGTCAGGGCCATCGCCGGAACGAGGGGCCACATCATACATTTTCAGGGTCTCCTCTGCTCCGCAGAGTTCACATTTGTTGTCGCTTCTTTGCTGTAATTGTTCTTCCAGTTTCATTTTTTCGCTCATTAAAAATGCGCGCAAAGATACTAATTTTTACGGGGACAGCCTTTTACTACTGCTTTTTACCGGATACATGCTGTAAAATATCTCCCACTCTGTTTCACTGTTACTGCCGGATGAGTAGGGGTTTCCGCACTTATCGGCCCTATGGCAGGGCTTCAGCAGGCATATGGCAGGTGGCGTAGTCTTTGGTCTGTATATTCCAGAATGGGAACCTGAAGAAGAACAAGAGGAAGAGTCAGGCCAGACCTGACCGCTGCTAACTAACCCGTTGAATTCATAGCCATTAAAAGCGCCTTACCATGCGATCAACTATAGCCTGCAAAAAGTTACTTTTTATTAGTACCAGGTTGACCATTTTTCCATATTGGCTAATATCCGCCGGCATACGGGAAGAAGCGGAAACATGTTTTCCGTTTTTTCCTTACCGGCAAAAAACGGTACTCAGACTTTACCAAAAGCTTCCCTTAGCTCATCCTTCGCTGCTTCCAGCACCTGTCGCTGTTTTTCAGGAAGATTTTTTCCCGCCCTGTTGATATAAAAATTTAACATAGACATAGCAGATTGGAAAGGGGTGCCTTTGCGCCGCTTGCTGCGCAAGGCAGAACGTTTTAGGGAGGCTGCGATCGCCGCAGGATTTTCGGAAGTAAATATCCTTTCTTCCAGGTCAAGGGCATTACTGTGGCTTGTCACCGCGGCAGACCATTTCCCAGGCTGCGCATCCTTTTTCTTTGTTTTCATACAAGCACGGTTTAATAACTGTGCTCAAAAAAAATGCCCCTGTCTCCGGCCTTTATGAATTCTTTGGTACCAACGGTACCATACAACGTACAGTGGTATCTTCCAGGTACATCTCCAGGCAGTAGCCGTTTTTATCCAGGTCGGGATGTGCCAGCAGCTGCTGAAAAATTTCTCCGATCAGCCGGCCGTTGCCCTCCTGGCTTTTCAGGAGTTCACTCATATATTCACCTTTATGGATGGTAAAAACAGGACAGCCGTACTGGCTGGCTTCTCCCGGAGCATTCTCCGCCACAGCAGCTTTGTAAATGATGCGGCCGCTCCTGTCGGGGTAAGAGATGCCAAAAAAACGCCGGCCATTAAGATCCGGCAACAATGCATATAGTTTTTTAAAGGCCTCCAGGATGCCTTCGGGGAAACTGGATGCCTCTACATAAAACACCGGGATGTCTTGTTCCAGGATAAATTTTTCCATAACCCTGCTGTTTTTTACAAACTTACTATATCCGAAGTTCCCGTCATGGGTGGAGTCCGGCATTTCCCGGGAGTAACCAGGACAAAAAAGTCCGGACAATGCCAGTATCCGCCATTCAGCCGTCCAGATAATTAGCCTTCCGAATATTAAAAAGACTTTTTATCTTTCTGTAATACCAGGATGTAGAGCCCGGCAGTATACCCCTTACCCCGTTTATTATTTCACCTGAAAACAAGGCTATATCACGCATATGACTATACGCATTTTATTATGGGCATGCCTCTGCGGACTGTATGCCAGCAACTGCCCCGCACAGACAACCGTACATAGTTTTCTGGAAACAATCGATGTGAAGACCGGAAAGAGAACGGTCGTGTATTCCGAGCCCACGCTCTTTGAAGCCCCCAACTGGTCGAAAGATGGCCGGTATCTTCTCTTCAACAAAAAAGGCCGGTTGTACCGTTACTGGCTAAACGATGGTATCGTAGACGAGCTGCCGCTGGACAGCAGCCTGTCGGCCAACAATGACCATGGTTTTTCACCGGATGGGCAGCTGGTGGTCATCAGCGGTTACCGTCAAACCACAGGCGGCGGCTCTTTCCTCTACACCACCCCTGCCGAAGGCGGGCCTTTAAAACCGCTGATCCGGCAGTCGCCTGCCTTCTGGCACGGCTGGAGCCCCGACGGTAAAACACTCGCCTTTGTAGGCCTGCGCAACGGCGATTTTGATATCTATACCGTGCCAGCCGATGGCGGCACTGAAAAAAGACTCACCCACGAAAAAGGTCTCGACGACGGTCCCGATTTCTCACCCGATGGCAAATACATCTACTTCAACTCCTTCCGTTCAGGCCGCATGCAAATCTGGCGTATGGATGCCGACGGCCAGGACCCACAGCAGCTTACCGACGACCATTATGCCAACTGGTTCCCGCATCCCTCCCCCAACGGGAAACTTGTGGTCTTCCTCAGTTTTATGGAAGATCAGCAACAGGAACATCCCTTCGGAAAAAACGTACAACTTCGTTTACTCGACATGGTTACACAGACCGTTCGTGATTTAACACCTGTTTTCTTTGGCGGACAAGGCACAATCAATGTACCTTCGTGGTCACCCGATGGCCGGCACCTCGCTTTTGTGTCCTACCGGGTACAGTAACAGCACCGGGCCAACGAATTTTAAAATACACGAGATGAAGAAGCTACTATTTGGACTACTATTGGTAGTCGCCACGGAAACGCACGCACAGCAAAATGCCAAAATGAATGCCTATGTCAACAATCTGATGGGCAAAATGACACTGGAAGAAAAAATCGGTCAGCTTAACCTGGTAGTACCCGGCGGAGGTACCGTCACCGGCTCGGTAATGAGCCAGGGCGTAGATGACAATATCCGCAAAGGCAATGTAGGCGGCCTTTTCGGCATCACCGGCCCCGACAGGATCCGCAAAATACAGGACATCGCCGTTAAAAACTCCCGGTTGCATATCCCCCTCATCTTCGGGCTGGATATCATTCACGGCCACAAAACCATCTTCCCTATTCCACTGGGCCTCTCCGCCTCCTGGGATATGGACCTCATAGAACGCAGTGCCCGCATCGCCGCCGCTGAAGGTACCGCCGACGGCTTATCCTGGGCCTATTCCCCTATGGTAGACATCTGCCGTGACCCCAGATGGGGCCGCATCGCAGAAGGCTCCGGTGAAGATCCCTACCTCGGCTCCCGCATCGCAGAAGCCATGGTAAAAGGTTATCAGGGTAAAGACTACAGCAAGGGCAATACCCTCATGGCCTGCGTAAAACACTTCGCCCTCTATGGCGGCGCTGAAGGTGGCCGCGACTACAACTCCGTAGACATGAGCCGCATTAAAATGTTCCAATACTACCTGCCTCCATATAAAGCCGCCATCGACGCCGGCGTGGGCAGCATCATGACATCCTTCAACGATGTTGATGCCGTTCCTGCCACTGGCAACAAATGGCTGCTCACCGACCTGCTACGCAAACAATGGGGCTTTAAAGGACTCGTTGTAAGTGACTACACCGCCGTCAATGAAATGATCGCTCACGGTATGGGTGATCTGCAGACCGTATCTGCTCTCGCCCTCAAAGCCGGTCTGGATATGGATATGGTAGGCGAAGGTTTTCTCACTACCCTGAAAAAATCATTACAGGAAGGTAAAGTAACACTTCAGGATATCAACAATGCCTGCCGCCGCGTACTGGAAACAAAATACAAAATGGGCCTCTTCGAGGATCCTTACCGTTATATCAAGGAAGAACGTGCTGCCAACGAAATCCTGACACCAGCCAACAGGGCTGCTGCCCGCGAAATAGCGGCCCGCTCCTTCGTGCTGCTGAAAAATGACCGCCAGACACTGCCGCTGGCTAAAAAAGGAACCATCGCACTCGTAGGCCCCCTTGCCGACAGCAAAAACAATATGCTGGGTACCTGGGCTGTATCAGGTGATCTGCAACAGGCCATTACTGTCAGAGAAGGTATTAAAAACGTAGCCGGCAACAACGTTCAGGTGATCTACGCCAAAGGCGCCAACCTCACCAACGACACTACCCTCGCTAAAAATGTGAATGTATTTGGTCCGCGTGCTGAAATAGACAGCCGCACGCCGGAAGCCATGCTGCAGGAAGCACTCGACGCTGCCGGCAAAGCCGATGTAGTGGTAGCCGTTCTCGGCGAAGCCTCCGAAATGAGTGGTGAGAGCGCCAGCCGTAGTGATCTTAACATCCCTGAAAGTCAGCAGCTGCTGCTGAAAGCACTGGTAAAAACAGGTAAACCGGTAGTGCTGGTACTGATGAATGGTCGTCCGCTCACCCTTACCTGGGAAGATGCCCACGTCACTTCCATTCTCGACACCTGGTTTGCAGGCACAGAAGCCGGTAACGCCATCGCTGATGCGCTCTTCGGACATTACAACCCTGCCGGTAAAATCACCGCCAGCTTCCCCCGTAATGTAGGACAGATACCGGTTTTCTATAACCATAAAAATACCGGCCGTCCGCTGGAAGGCTCCTCCTTCCAGAAATTCAAATCCGACTACCTCGATGTTCCCAATACACCACTGTATCCTTTCGGCTATGGCCTCAGCTATACTACTTTCTCTTACAGTGATGTAACAGTAAGCAAACAAAACCCTGCCGGCAATGAAACCATCACCGCCAGTGTAACTGTTACCAATACAGGCAAATACGCCGGCGAGGAAGTAGTACAGCTCTACCTCACCGACCCGGTAGCCTCCGTAACACGCTCTGTACAGGACCTGATCGGCTTCCGCAAAATATCTCTGCAGCCTGGCGAAAGCAAAACAGTATCCTTCAACATCTCCCCGGAAAACCTGAAGTTCTATAACAGCAATCTGCAGTATGTATGGGAACCCGGTGAATTTATCATCCGCATCGGTACCAGCTCCGCAGATACAAAGTCTGCAAAGATCTCCTGGAAACTGTAATTCATTTGATGCTGATAAGTGGAGACAGATTAACCTGATATAAAACAGAACAGCCACCGGTGATACGGTGGCTGTTCTGTTTTGTTTATATATTATTCTCCGCTCATCAGGAGCATCGGTGGCATCATACTAATCACCGTTATAGGTTGGCACCACCCGATACCTCTATCCGCTGTCCATTAATCCACCGGGCCTCTTCTGTACACAGGAAAGCCACTACACCGCCGATATCATCCGGCAGGCCGGCACGGCCCAATGCAGTAGCGTCTGCCACCATTTTATTCACAGCAGGGTTATCGCGGACAATAGCGCCGCCGAAGTCTGTTTCTATGGCGCCGGGAGCTACAATATTGACGGCAATACCTCTGGTACCCAGCTCTTTGGCCATATAACGGGTGAGCGTTTCCACCCCGCCTTTCATGGCAGCATAAGCGGAGTAGCCAGGCGTGGTAAAACGTGCCAGCCCCGAAGAGAGGTTGATGATACGACCACCATCATTGAGCAGCGGTAAGGCCTGTTGTGTCAGGAAATACACACCTTTAAAGTGTATGTTCATCAACTCATCGAAATCTTCTTCCGTAATTTCTGTAAATGGTTTATGAATACCAATCCCGGCGTTGTTGATCAGAAAGTCGAAGTGCTCTGCGTGAAAAGTATTCTTCAGTGCGGTTTTCAGGTGTTTAAAAAAAGCCGGAAAACTTTTCACGTCCCCTGTATTTAACTGCAGCGCGACTGCTTTGGCGCCTTCCTTTTCTATTTCAGCCACCACATGCTGTGCTTCTTCTTTTCTGCTGTGGTAAGTGATCACCACATCGATGCCTTTTCTGGCAATATTGATGGCCATATTTTTCCCCAGGCCGCGGCTGCCGCCGGTTACCAGTGCTATTTTTTTATTTGCTGTCATATTCGTTTACTTTGAATTGTTTATCACGATACAAAGGTACCTCTGCTGCTGATCTGCCTGTTTGTATGCATCAATCCATTATTTGCAAAATTCAAATAAAACCGGGGTGGGTTGCTTTTTGTACCTTTGAATATCGCAAACATACTGACTATGGACATTACTTCTCTGGAAGCGTTTTATAAAGAAACCGCTTCCCTGATACCAGAAGGTATCCATAAGGAGATCGGCCATTTTAATATTTTTAAGACCGATGAGCTCAAAGCGGATCAAAGCAAAATGCCCTACAACAGGCGTGCTTACTATAAGATCAGCATTATCACGGGCAAAAACCGGGCAGAATATGCTGACAAGGTCATTGATATCGAAAAAAACGCTTTGTTGTTTGCCACGCCCAGAATACCCTACAACTGGGTACCGCTGGAAGATCAGCAGGGCGGATATTTCTGCATTTTTACCGATGAGTTTCTCACCAAAAATAAAAGCGGGGTAATATTGGAAGAACTTCCCATCTTCCGGCCCGGCGGGTATCCTGTTTTTCAGGTATCGGATGAAGAAGCAGAAGAGATCACCAGCATTTTTAAGAAGATGTACAAAGAGTTATCTGCCGACTATGTATATAAATACGATCTGCTGCGCAACTATGTACTTGAACTGATACATTACGGACAAAAGCTGCAACCGGCTACCGCGTTATATCCCACCCATACAGCCTCCGCAAGGATATCTTCCCTGTTCATCGAATTACTGGAAAGGCAGTTCCCCATAGAATCATCTCAGCAGACAATAGCGCTCCGCACCGCCAAGGATTTCGCCGGCCGCCTGGCAGTACACGTCAATCATCTCAATAAAGTACTAAAGGAACACACCGGCAAAACAACCACTGAATTGATCAGCAACCGGATACTACAAGAAGCCAAAATCCTCCTGAAACAAACAGATTGGAGCATTTCTGAAATAGCCTACAGCCTTGGCTTTGAAGAGCTGGCCCATTTCTCCAACTTCTTCCGGAAACAGACCACGGTAGCTCCTAACTCCTTCCGGGACCGCTGATACATACTGATTCCTGATACTCCTGATAAGCGAAGATTATCGTCATACCCCATACCTCAAATACCCCGTCTATTCATTCACACATAAACAAAATCTATCTATGAAAGAAAACACATCAAAAACACCTATGCCCCGGCTACAATCGGCTATAAGGTATCTTTCCATGTTTATTTGTTTTTTCATCCTTAAAAGCGCTACTACCTGGGGGCAGGCCCCGTCATGGAAATGGGGTCCGAAAAACCCGGATGGCTCCTACGATATCTATTTTACCGGATCCGGTGGTTATAAAATCCGGAACATGGGATTTGGAACATCAAGCCCTATTGCCCCTATAACTTTTCCCTCAATACTAGGTAATAAGATTTCATTATGGAACTATGGCAAAACTCATTTTGGACTGGGAATCGGACCTGCATTGTTCCAGATATTTACGGATAGGATCGGAAGTGATTTCGCGTTCGGCTATGGTTCCAGCGACAATTTCACTGAGACGGTACGAATAAGAGGGAATGGTAATATTGGTATTGGTATGAAAGACCCTGGCTTCCCACTTAATTTTGCCAGTACTGCAGGTGATAAAATTTCTTTTTGGGGTAATTCCGGTGTCAGCTACGGCATCGGAGTTCAGTCTTTATTACTTCAGATACATACAGATATCCACACGAGTGACATCGCATTTGGTTATGGTTCCAGCAAGCATTTCAACGAAAACCTGCGTATTAAAGGGAATGGTAATGTGGGCATTGGTACTTCCAGTCCCACGGAGAGATTAACGATCGCAGGTGGCAGTACTCCGGGCTTACTCTTTACTTCCGGCCCCGGTTTCACCTATGGCATCATCAAATTCGGAACGATTGATCATTACATTAAAAGTGGCGTTGTTGGAGGAATGGAATTATACGATAACAGTTCGATAAGATTAATGGCAAGTAAAACTCTTTCGTTCAGCACGGATAACTTCCGGGATACTTCTCAATCTAAAGAACTGATGACGATTCTGAACAATGGTAATATCGGCATTGGCACTACAAAGCCAGGAGCCCCACTTAGTTTTGCCAGCTATGTGGGCGCCAAAATTTTACTTTATGGTGATTCTGCCCTCAACTTTGGCCTGGGAATCCAAAATTATCTGCTACAGATATATACCAGTGGAAAAAATAGTGACATCGCGTTTGGCTATGGTTCCAGTGCGGCATTCACTGAAACAATGCGCATAAAGGGGAATGGCAATGTTGGTATCGGGACCAAGGACCCCGGAGACTACAAACTGGCCGTAGAAGGTAAAATCGGCGCCCGTGAGGTAGAAGTTAAATCCGGCCCCTGGCCTGATTTTGTTTTTGATAAAAAATATACGTTAAGAACGCTGCAGGAGGTGGAAGATTTTATCAGCACTAACAAACATCTCCCCGAAATACCTTCAGAAGAAACCGTAAAGAAAGAGGGCATTAATCTGGGCAATATGAATGCCCTGCTGCTACAAAAAATCGAAGAACTGACACTGTATGTTATTGATCAGGACAAACGTATTAAAGCAGTGGAGAAAGAGAATGCCATACTTAGAGAAAAAGTCAATCAACACTAAACCCAGCCCCATGAAGCAGAAAATCATATTCTCTATTCTTTTATTATGGTTGGGAAAGAGTCATGCACAACAGCCCTGTGATACCAGCTATACGACTGACACCAGAATATTGGTAGCTTATACGGATAAAGTGACAGACCCCAATCCGCTTAAATCAATGATACAGCCCAGCATAGATAACATGAACCTCGCTTATAAAAACAGTGGTATAAATCACAACGCACGACTGGTAAGGGCAGTACGGATTAATTACACTGAAACAAATGATCTGATGAAAAGTCTGTATGATTTCCGGGAAGGCGTAGTACACGGCACGGGGCCTTTCGGTCAGCTTAAAGATCTCCGCAGATGCTATCATGCCGATGTTTGTGTATTAATTACGAAGGATGGGAAACCTACAGGTATAGGATGGGAAATAGGTGTGAACAGGGATAATGCTGTTTGCGCAATGACATCGTTTTTACTTGTTCCAAGATTCACCATGGCCCATGAAATCGGGCATTTGTATGGCTGCCGGCATGAAGTGGCATTGGATCCCAATAACTATCCTTTTCCCTATGGGCACGGTTATGTATTCACAAAATTGAAGGATAAGCAAGGTCATTACCTACATACTGTTATGGCTTATGGCTCCGTCGCAAACAATGGTGTTACGACCTATCCGATCCCATATTTTTCTACGCCTAACCTAACCTATATGGGGCTGCCTTTAGGGACTGCAAGCAAAGAAGATAATGCCAGGGTGATAAATGAAAGATACAGTACACTAAAAGGACCCGTTCTCCGGGAGGCGATTACTATTGATAAACCAGATCTCATCAAGAGGAACCAAACTGCAGAGATAATTGCCATTAAACAACTTAACCATATTGCTGGTGTGAGTTACACGATGGAAGCAAATTCCACCACGGTCTTTAACCTTCAGGTGACGTCAGATACTGACAGAATCATTCTTCGACCAGGTTTCCATGCGAAGGCTGGAAGTTATTTTAAGGCGCAGATTTGTAAATAATCTGAAACGGGGCTGAGCCAAGCTTTCTTTTATGCTATGGTCAGCCCCTGCTTTATCTCCGCTCATCAGCAGTATCAGTAGTATCAGCATTCATCAACGTTCCCAGGGGAAAGCCGGGCTCTCCACATGGGCTTCCGACATATAACCATTTATTTTCTTCACGATATCGGGATGTACAGCAGCGATATTATGCTGTTCCGCCGGATCTTTATCCAGGTCGTACAGCTCTATGGGTGCATGCGGATCTTTCGTCACCTCCTTGCGGATGCCTTTCCACTTACCCATACGCACGGCCTGTGTACCGTTATCCTCGTGAAATTCCCAGTACAGATAAGGATGTTGTGTCTGTTTGCCTTTTCCGGTAAGGGAAGGAACGATAGACACCCCATCGGTGTAGGGAGGTTTGGGAGCTTTCGCTATTTCTGTGAAGGTGGGCATGAGGTCCCAGAAAGCACCGATGAAGTTACTGCGGCTGCCTGCTTTCACTTTACCGGGCCATTTTACGATGAAGGGGGTTTTGATACCTCCTTCATAAAGGTCCCGTTTAAAACCGCGTAAACCGGCGGAGCTATTGAAGAATATCGGATCGGCGCCACCTTCACGATGGGCACCGTTGTCGCTACTGAAGATAATGATGGTGTTCTGTGTGAGTCCCAGCTGGTCTAGTTTGTCGAGTATCTGGCCTACATAGGCATCCAGACGGCTCACCATGGCGGCATAGGTAGCATGCGGTTTGGCTACGGAAGCATAACCGGGTACCAGGGCACCAGGACCGTAATCATTGCCTTGATAGGGCTTTTCTTCAAAAGCATTTTCATATTGTTTGTAATACTGATCGTCGGGGCCTTGCAGCTCAGCATGTGGCAGGATAGACGGCACAAACAGGAAAAAGGGTTTGTTTTTGTTGTTTTCTATGAAGGCCAGCGTTTGTTGCTGTATCAACTCAGGAGCATAGACTTTCTTTTGTGTGAGATCATTGCCTTCGAGATCGATTTTTGTATTATTGCTCCACAGGTGAGTGGGGTAATAACGATGCGACTGGCGCTGACAGTTATAACCATAAAAAACATCGAATCCTTTTTTATCAGGAGCGCCGCTGGTGCCTACCATGCCCAGTCCCCATTTACCGAAGGCGCCGGTAACATAACCTGCCTGCTGCAACATTTTAGCATAACTCTGTACCGTATCTGCCAGCGGTTCCTGTCCTTCGGGTTTTATTTCCTTATTGCCACGCACATAGGTATGCCCTGTATGCTGGCCGGTGAGCAGGGAAGAACGGGAAGGTGCACAAACAGAGGTGCCTGCATAAAAACGGGTGAACAGCATCCCCTGCCGGGCAATACGGTCGATGTTAGGCGTCTTGATTTTTTGCTGGCCATAGACACCCAGATCACCATATCCCAGGTCATCTGCCAGGATGAATACGATGTTGGGCCGTTGCTGTGCCCGTAGAGACACAGCCGTCAGCAATAAAGCCGACAAGACCGGTAAGACAATTTTTTTCATCATCACGTTCATTTTTAATAATTACTTCCATCCCGGATTCTGCACCAGGTTAGGGTTCAGCACTGTTTGATTGGTTGGAATCGGATAAAGATAATAATAGTCCTGGTAAAGTTTAAAGGTGGGGGCTTATGCGGGTATTTCCTCTTCTACTGATTTCTCCTGCCTTCCCGGCAGCAGCAGCCGGAAGGTAGTACCTTTGCCTGGCATGCTTTCCACGGATATTTCACCATCGTTCTGCTTTGCGAATTCGGAGCACAGCATCAGCCCTATGCCGGACCCTCTTTCTCCGTCAGTACCATAGGCCGGCTGACCGGTAAAAGAGAACAGTGTTTCCAGTCTTTCCTTTGTCATGCCGATACCGTTGTCGGCAACGCTGAGGTGTACCTGCTTGTTTTTCCAGCCGGCTCTGATGGTGATCAATCCTTCCCGATGGCTGAATTTGATGGCATTGCTGATCAGGTTACGTAAGATGATCACCAGTTGATTGCTGTCTGCATATACCTGAAGGTTGCCGCATACTTTTATCTCCATCTGCAGGGCTTTATGGCGGATATTAGGTTCAAAGGTGAGCAGGGTTCCCCGTATAAGCTGTACCAGTGGCACATTTACCGGTTCTGTATGTATACCTTTCATCTGGCTGGCTGTCCAGCGCAGGAGGTTATTAAGCGTTTCTCCTACCTGCGTTACTTTCAGGTGAAGCTCTGCTGCAGCATCTTTCATCTCCTTATACTCATACTGTCCGTTGCTGAACATACCCAGCAAGCTTTCCAGTGTGGCCAGCGGGCTGCGGATATCGTGGGCAATGATGGAAAACAGCTTTACCTTATCGCGGTTAAGTATGTCCAGCGTCTTCCGCTGGGCTTCTGTTTGCTGCTGATATTCCACATGCACGCTTTTGAAGTAGATGAGCGCTACCACCACGATGCCCAGTGAAATCAGCAGATTAGCCAGTATACGGCCGGAAGGCACCAGTTGTTTCTGATGCCAGAGTACCGGTGCATAATAAGCCAGCGCAATCACCGCAATGATCAATACTGACAAACAGCCTAACAGCCATTTATTATCATAAATCAGGAAAGCCATCACCAGAATCGGAATCAGGTAAAACGCAGCTCCGTTCTGGAAATAAAACCCAGAGAAACCATACAGGGTGAGGCTAAAGAGCATAACGATTACCCGGGCCGACAGATAACGCTGCTCTTTATTCAGATACAGAATCAGCAGATAGCCCAGCGTATGAACAAAATTCACCGCCGACAGGCTGGGACGCCCCTGGTACAGATTCAGTACTCCAAAACAAAACGCGAGCAACATACCGGGCAACACCACAATGTTCAACAACTTCGTCCTCCTGGCTTCAATAAAAGGCATGCCCTGGTATATGCCTGTATGAATAACGGCACTCCAATGAGTTGCGATTTTTCTAAAGATCATGGTTCTGATTAATATCACGTCTAGGCTACAAAAGTACGTCATTAGGGCAAAAGCGCTAGGGGTAGTTTTCCCGTTGCGGGATTAGGGGCAATATCTGAGAACAGAAAAATGTTTCATTAATTTATCAAGATCGGGCAGCCCTCCTTTGTGATGAAAAATAAACCGATCGGTTGAAAAAAAGAGTACAGCCGTGACCGTACTTCCGGAACCTACCGCGCCCGTATTAGGAAGAATCCATAAATTAGCATACTAAACCTGTTAGCCATGACCTCCCCGGGAAAACAATACCCGTTTTTTCACGATATGATTATCAGCTGGTTCCAGGGCAAACTGACTACCCGTGAAATGATTGCCAATACTGCCGGTATATTGCAACTGGAACCGCACGAACCCGGCTTTTCTGATCCCGTAGCGCTTTTTGAAACAGCGCTGGAAGATTACCATCCTGACTATTTTTTTGAATGGCTGGATTACAAACAATATGCAAGAGACACCGCTCCAGTGGTAGCAGGACTCACTCATCAACTCACCACCCTACTGGCCGGAGAGCAGTCCCAGCACGAGTTTATGGAATGGGCCACCTGGCATAATATGGATGGTGGAGAAACTACCGCTGGCGTTTTCGAAAACAGGAACATCGAATATTTTTGTCTCATATTTTTACCCCTGCATTATCAACAGCTGGACACCACCTTCTACCGGAAGGCCATAGATATCATCGCGCGCAGCCCTGATACATCCTATGGTGCTTTTGTGATAGCCCTTCATTTGTTACTGGAGAAAGAATATAAAAGCCTGTATTATTTTCTGACAGCTTATATCGAAGGACATAAAACTGATGCGGAGCTGAATCAGTATCTGGAAAAGAAGTTCAGTCACAAGCTGCCGGAATTCCGGTATGATATCCGCACCTTTCCCTATCTGGATGCCCTGCATACCGCCAGAGAAACAAAAAGCAGTACCAGCGCATTTATGCAGCTGATGATCGTATAAAATAAATGCCAGGCCATGCGCATACTGCAGCCGCCAGGCTTACCAGAAAACTCGTTTCATAAGATGATAAGTTGCCTGTGATCAGAATTTAACAAGCGGTTATCAGTATTTAACCAAATAAGTATATAATTTTTTATGTAAAAAGCTAATTTCTTTCAGTTTCCTACCTTTATCAAAATTTAAGTCATATGGTAGCATTTTTAGGTATGGGCCTGCTTGGATCAAACTTTGTAAGGGCAATGATCAACAAAGGAATGCAGGTACAGGTATGGAACCGCACCCACTCCAGGGCAGCAGCAATGGAAGCCTACGGTGCAAAAGCATTTGAAAATGTGGCTGACGCCGTAAAAGGAGCCGACAGGGTACATATCACCCTGAAAGATGACGCCTCCGTAGACGAGGTGCTGGCAGCCGCCAGTGCTGGTCTGAAGCCGGGAGCTATCATCATAGATCATACTACCACTTCCACCGAAGGCGCCATTCAAAGAACGCAGGCATGGAAAGAACGTGGGTTCATCTATCAACACGCACCGGTGTTCATGGGACCGCAAAATGCGCTGGAAAGCACCGGCACCATGCTGGTATCCGGTGATCAGGCTGTGACTGCACAACTGGAACCAGAGCTGTCTAAGTTAACCGGCAAGGTGATGAACTTCGGACCAGAGCCTGGCAAAGCTGCCGGCATCAAACTGATCGGCAACCTCTTTCTGGTGACATTCACTGCAGGGCTCTCTGATACCCTCTCCCTCGCCAAAGGATTAAACATCCAGCTGAGTGAGGTCACTACGCTGTTTGACTCCTGGAATCCGGGCGCTATGCTGCCGGCAAGGCTCAAACGCATGACCAGCGGCAACTACAGCGAACCCTCCTGGGAACTGAACATGGCCCGCAAAGATACCCAGCTGTTTCTTAACGCAGCCGAACAAAACGGCGCGCACCTGGCCATTATCCCGGCCATCGCAAAAGAAATGGACCGCTGGATCGCAAAAGGCCAGGGCAGCCAGGACTGGAACATCATAGCAAAAGATAATATACCCGCTTAATACGACTGTCCCTCTTATACGGAAAAGAGGGACAGCTTTTTTTACACCATGCTTTTTTACCCATGCCCAACACTAACGATGTCACATCCGTTCAGGAATGGCGGAATGAAGCTGCCTTCCAGGCCGGTGACAAAGAACGGAAACATTACCTGAAAAAATGGGAACTGCAACCTGATGGCCCTGCCTTCAGAACATATGCCTGCTGGCTCCAACCCGTTGTCTACCAGCAACAGCCAGCCATGCTTAAAATAGCGCTGGAGGCAGAAGAACAGCTGGGAGGTATCCTTATGTCTTACTGGGATGGAGAAGGGGCCGCCCGCGTATTACAGATGGACGGCAGCGCCCTCCTGCTGGAACGCATCAGCAGCAAAAACTCCCTCCTCGAAATGGCCCTCAACGGACAAGACACCGCTGCCAGCCGTATCATCTGCCAGGTGGCCGACAAACTCCATGCACCACGTACCACACCCGCACCAGCACAACTGCTGCCACTCGCTACCTGGTTTGAAGAACTGGAACCTGCTGCAGGTAAATACGGCGGTATCCTCGAAGAGTCACATCTCATCGCCAAACAGTTGCTCCGTTATCCGCAGGAAATATGTGTACTGCATGGTGATCTTCACCATACCAATGTACTCGATGCCGGTGCCCGCGGATGGGTAGCCATCGATCCCAGAAGACTGATAGGTGACAGGGGTTTCGACTATGCCCATATCTTCTGCAACCCGGATCTGGAAACAGCCCTGGCGCCCGGACGCCTCGCCGCACAGGTGGCAGTAGTGGCTTCCGCCGCCAACATGGAACCACAACGCCTCCTGAAATGGATCGTAGCCTACAGCGGTCTCTCCGCCGCCTGGAGCCTCAGCGCAGCAGAAGACGCCTCCATCGCATTGGGAGCCGCAGAAATAGCTTTCGCGCTGTTATCTTCCTAAATAAAAAATATATGCGCAGCAAACAACAAAGGAAAAACCAGGTACCTGTACATAAAGCCCCCTTCGGCAGAGGCTTCGAAATAAAATATATCCGTGACGAACCCGGTAATCACGCACACCTGGACCCTCACCGCGACGATTACTACGTCTTCTTCCTGCAGGAAAGCGGTGCTATGCAACTGATGATAGACTTCGAGCTCCATCATGCAACGGGCAATACCATCGGTTACATCTGCCCCGGTCAGGTGCATCGCTATCTGGCAACGGCAGTAGTGAACGGCTGGTTTCTCGCAGTAGATATCCCGCTGGTACAAAACACCTGGAGAAACATCTTCGAGAAAACCAAAAACGAGCAACATTTTATTCCACTGCAGGACAACAACCCTTTCGTCCAATGTCTGCAACTGATATGGCAACAGCACAACAGCCATCCTACCGGCATGCCCCAGCAAAAAATTGTGCATGCACTGATTGACGCCTTTCTGGGCATGATGGCCACCGCCCTGTTACAGACAGCAGGACAGCCCGGCAAGCAGCACGACAGAGCCTATAACGTCACCCATCAGTTCAGGGAACTGGTGAAAAAAAATGTACTCACGGTAAAAAGTCCTGCTGCCTACGCCGATATGATGAACCTCTCCCTCTCCTATCTCAATGAGCTGGTGAAAGGGCAAACCAGTTTTCCCGTTAGCCATTGGATTCAACAGGAATCCTTACTGGAAGCCAAACGGCTGCTGTATTATACCGACCTTACCACCAAAGAAGTAGCCTTCCGTACCGGTTACGATGACCATACCTACTTCTCACGGGTGTTCCGTAAGCTGGCAGGTGAGACTCCGCTGGACTTCCGGGCACGGTACCGCGATTTGTCCAATCATTACCTGTGATCGTCTATTTTTCAGGTACTCATTCATTTGTTGCTTTGCAACATAAAATGAGCACTATGGGATCTGCTGTCATTCACAACAACCGTATCAGTTTTATTGAGAAAGCCCTCAACAAACAAGGCTCCGTACTGGCAATACGACATTGGGAGCCCGCCAGCTTTTATGAAATAGACCTGCACCTACCTGGTGTAAAGATGCATCAGTGGCAAACACCTCCACATATCAAATGCCGTGTAGCGCCTTATCACTACCGCGACTATACCCCTGCCCGCTGGAATGCCGACACCAGCACCTGCACCCTTTTTATAGATGCCGCCCATCAGGGTACCGGCAGCTTATGGGCCAGCCAGCTTCGTCCGGGTGATGTTTTTAATTATATCGGTATTGACGGTAGCCACCAACATGTGAAACAGGACGCCCATCTTGTAATGCTGGGCGATCAGAGCGCCATTGGACATTTCAACGCTCTGCAACAACTGGCCTCCTCCTATAGCTGGATATCCGGTATGGTGATACTCCCGGAAACAACCCACCGCAAACATTTCGTACAGGCGTTCCCGGAGTTACCACTGGAAACGATAGCTAGTCCGGAGACATTGTTAGCCCAACTGGAAGCCCTGCCTTTACATGCCTCCTGGCAATACTATCTCGCTGGCAACTCCCATCTGGTAGAGGCCTTACGTAAACTGTTGAAAGCAAGAGGCTGCGCCAGCGCCCAGATACAGGCACAGGGCTTCTGGAAATAATATCCTGCTACAGCTGTTTTTCGAGCATGATCATGTGTTTGCACTGGATGCCGTTTTCATAGATGGGTGTTGCATAATGTTCTATAAAAAAGTTACGGTGGATGGCCGTAATATCAAAACCGCTACGCTGATACAGATACAGCTGTGCTACACTGGAGTTGCCGGTGCCGATCACCAATGTGGTAAACCCCAGGGATCTGGCTTTGGCAGCGGCATCCTGCAGCAGGTATTTACCAATGCCTCGGCCCTGCCAGGCCTCATGTACAGCAATGTTTTTCACTTCAATCTTTTCGTTGTCCAGCGGCAACAAAACGTATACCCCTACCCGTGCTTTTTCCAGCAGGGCAATATATACATAGGAACCGCTGATATAGGTATTGATCATATCGGTAGAAGGGTCGGCCAGCAGTAGCAGGTCATATGGCATAGGCGCTTCCTGGCCCAGCAGTTCTGTGACCAGTTGAGGGATTATATTTTCGGGAGAAGACATCATGCGGGGAAGTTACGTATTTTTTATGGCGGCCATTGTTTTCCTCTTTCTGTACTGACAGCTTAAAGGGCGTACAACCCGCTACCAGCAGTCATGGCAGTTTTTTTTCAGTCGTAGAACAACGTACACAATCCATTAAAAAACCGGGATAGGAATACCCCGGTTATCGTTAACCAACAATTATTGTAAATGATAATCTTACCATAAAATATTTCCTGCCAGCACCAATAATGCAGCAAAAACCAATAGCACACTCAGCACGAAATACAGATGCATATAAAGCTTCATGTTTTTAGAATTAAAAGTGATCTATTACCGAAGGTCCGGTTTGCCAACGCAAAGATAGGACGGCAGGCAGTCCCGGGCGTTGCACATTTCACCGTTTCTATTGTAGAAAACGAAGAAAACGGGAGCATGCAACGGCATGGTTTTTTATTTTGTATCAGGAGAGAAAACAGCTCAAATATGAACCACTTCTCATTGGAAGGAGAACATGTAAAGATAGACTATAGTAATCCGGCACTCCCTCCTGTAGCCAGGAATTTCATGCCCGACGTATACAAAGACGGGCCTGAGTATTTCTGCGTATTTGGGGCGGGATGCGATGGGGTTATCCTGGGTACAGGTGACACTATAGAACAGGCTATCAATGCATGGGAAGAAGCCTATCATCGTAAACTAGGCTGATAGCGTACCGGTTTTCTTCATCCTAAAACCATTCAGTATGCCAGCAAACGACAGACCCACCGGCCCTGACCGGAGCAAAGAACACAAAAAGGTGACAGAAGATGATCCGCTGAAGAATGTAAGTCCCCATAACAAACACAAGGAAGAAGAACAAAAAAGGGCAGCAGAAGACATTCCGGAACAAACATCTATTGATGATGAAGAACTTGCCGGGGATGAACCACTGTCAGAAGATCTGTAATCTGTAAAAATGAATTGAAGGGACTGCCGCAATGGTGGTCCCTTTTGTTTTCAATAGGCTAAACATCAAAGATAAAGAAGGGCTTGGGTAAACCTTCTTTCAGCAGGATGGGCCTGGCAACATTAAAGATCTTTACTTCTTCCAGCATGCCCTGCAACTTCCCCTGGTGAGCATGCCCATGAAAGGCAGCTGTCACTTTACGCCGGATGAGAGGTTCGGCCAGCCTGGACGATCCCAGAAAGGGATATATCTGTTCTGACTCTCCGGCGATGGTTTCTGCTACCGGAGAATAGTGCAATACTGCAATTTTTTTCATGCCGGGATGTTCTTTTTCGATTTTGGCCAATGCCCTGTCGAGATGAAGCGCTTCGTCCACAGATTCCTGTACAAAGGCTTTCATGGCGTTTTCACCGAACATCGACAACATATGGCCGTTAAAACCACCACCAAAGCCTTTTACGCCGGCAAAACCAATATCATGTAATACAACAGCTTCACCATCCAGGATATGCACATTGTTGTGGCCCTGTATGATGTTACGGATTATTTTCTGACGCCCCTTTTCATAATCGTGGTTGCCCAATACACCCACTACCGGTATACTAAAGGTTTTCAGTTCATTGTACAGGATTTCCGCTTCCGATTCATCGCCGGTATCGGTCAGATCACCACATAAAAGCAATATGTCGGCGCTGGTATTTATCTCTTTAAAACAATCCGTCCATGTACCTTTGTCGGTGCTGGTAATATGCAGATCGGCCAGGGCTGCAATGCGCACAGTGCGTTTTTCTTCCTGCATAGTCAAACGGTTTTAATGGTATATGCTTTATAATTCCATTTTTTGATGTCTATCTCATATTGTGTCTGATCGATGAATGGACCACGGCACACGCGTGTTACTGCAACGGGTAGTTCATATTGCTGATGGGCCCGTGCCATCAGTTCATCGAAGAGCCAGCGGGGAATAATATTTGGGTAATCGGCAGGATATACAAACTGAAATATCAGCAGTTGAGCCAGCAGGAGATGCCAGTGTTGATTGAGACGGGAAAGGATTCTTTCCCAGTCGAGGTTTTTCCACCGGAGTAGAATATGGTTGATATCAGCGCCATCGTAGCGTTCCCTGTTCTGTACATATATCTTGCACCATACCAGTTCTTCCGGGGCCATGAGTTTTACGGGCACTCCTTCAAAGCTGGTGCTGACTGTATACTTATACCAGCTATCATCTACCCTGCAGATATTGTTGACAGTGTCGAAGATGATATCCAGGAAATAGACGCCTTTGAAGACTTTAGCGAGCCAGCGGACATCGGTCAGTTCCACCCTATATCCTTCTTTGGTAGCAAAACACTGGAGTATTTTTGTATATTCTGTCGATTTACAGAAGATATCAAGATCTTTGGTATTCCTGTAGATGCCGGTGTAATAAAACAGGGCGTAAGCGCCGCCCAGCATATAATCGGCGCCGCTCTCGTTTAAAAAGGTAAGTGCTTCTTTGTAGAAAGCATGTGCTTCTTTGTCTTTTTCATCAGGATGTACCTTCATACAACCATAAGTTTTATTATAGTTGTATAACAAAAAATTGTGCCTTACCCATCAGGCAGTATAGAACACCGGATATGTGGCCGGATGGGCAGACAAATACCCATCCGGCAGGAATGTAGTTGAGGAAGAAAAGCAACAAAAGGGAGGAAGACAACAGCCACTGCAGGTGTTAGCTGGCAGCCGCCATTTGCCGGTTGTATTTGTTACGGTATTCCTGTGGTGACAGGCCCGTGATTTTTTTGAAGGTAGTACGGAAAGCTTTGGTATCAGTATATCCTACTTTATACATGACTTCGCTGACATTTTCGGAAGAAGTTTCGAGGCTGTTTTTAGCTGCCTCTATCTTCACGCGCTGCATGTATTCCACAGCTGTGTTGGACGTAGCTTTTTTGAAGCGTCGTTCCAGGTTTCTGCGGCTGAGGGAGAACATGGCTGCCAGCTGATCAACTGTAATTTTTTCTGAGAAATTGTTTTCGATATATTCCTGTGCCTTGCGAATGGGCTCATCATCGTGGCTTTTCTGGCCTTCGAAGATGATGAAGGGTGATTGATTGCTTCTTTCAAATTCGATCTCAAACATTTTGGAACAGAGTATGGCCAGTTCTTTGCCGGCATATTTCTCCACCAGGTAGATAATGAGATTGTAGAAGGAGGCGGCTCCTCCGCTGGAATAAATTCCGCCTTCATCTGTGATGATTTTTTCGGAGACGAGGGTCACATCCGGGAACATCTTCCTGAAGTGATTGGCCGCAAACCAGTGGGTAGCGCATTTTTTTCCGTTTAGCAGGCCGGTAGATGCCAGCAGGAAAGCGCCCACACAGAGACTGGCAACTTCAGCGCCTTTCCGATGCTGAGCCACTACCCAGGGAAAGAAATCCCGGTTCATGCTGATGACTTTATCCATTTCGCCATTCACCGCAGGAATGATGATCAGGTCTGTTTTGCTGACTTCATCCAGCGTAAGGTCTGGCGTCACAGAAAAAAGACGGTGGTAAGTTTCTGATTCCCGTGCAAGCCCTACCAGCTGCACTTTGAACAAAGGTGGTTTTCCCGATACGGCCAGAAAGTCATTAACCTTGTTGAACACCGTAAATGAGCCTTCAATGCAAGATAGGGCTACATCACCTTTGGGGACGAGGATGGATATGTGTTTCATGAACCAAATATAAAAAAATCCGATGTCGTAAACAACCTCCATTTTGTCGGAAATGATACCCGGAGATGTCAGTTAACGACAGTAAGTTTGTAAATAAAAAGTTACCCCGGTTATGAGAAAAGTTATATTTCAGATGATGATTTCACTGGATGGTTATTTTGAGGCCAGTGAAGATCCTAAACTCGGCTGGCATACTGTTGACCAGGAGTTCAGCGACTATTCCGTAGAACTGCTAAAAGAGGCCGGCACGCTTATTTTCGGGCGTACTACCTACGAGATGATGTATGATTTCTGGCCTTCGGCCATTGCCCGGGAGAAAGAGCCCGTTGTAGCAGAAAAAATGAATACCCTTCCCAAGATCGTTTTTTCCCGCACACTCGAAAAAGCTGACTGGCACAATACAGTACTGATAAAAAACAATCTGACCGAAGAGATCAGCCGGTTAAAACAAGAAGATGGTAATGCTATTATAATCCTGGGAAGCTCCAACCTGGCCGTTTCCTTTCTGGAACTCAATCTCCTTGATGAGCTGCGGGTGATTATCAGCCCTACCATCCTGGGTAGTGGTAAAACTGTGTTTGCAGGCATTTCGGATAAACATTCCCTGAAACTGCTGCAGGTAAAGGTTATGGGATCAGGCAATGTATTGTTGTACTATGAACCGGTGAAACAATGAGCTACAGGATTACAAAAGTGATAGGAAGCATATGGAAAGGCTGTACAGGATACCCAGGAGGGGAAGCGCCGTTGTTTGACTGGCTTTTGGAAGATATATTATTACTGTTGGAAGATATCCTGTTTTGCTGCCCATTCTGTTTTAAATGAGCAGCAAAACGGTGGGATATTATAATTCTCTGATCCAGATATTACGGAAACTCAGTGGCTCACTCTTATCGCCGTGAGCCTGCAGTTTAATCGGGCTAGGACCATGCGCCTGGCGGTAGGCAGGAGCTCCGATATATTGCGTAGGCCCTTTCAGTTCCACATTGTTTTGCACCAGCACTCCGTTGAAAAGAACCGTTACCCGTGCAGGGCTTACCAGTGCACCATCGCTGCCAAAAACAGGAGCTGTCCAGATCACGTCATAGGTCTGCCATTCACCGGGTTTGTTGGTAGGGTTGGCCAGTGGCACATATTGTTTGTAGATGCTGGCAGCCATACCGTTTGTGTAGGTTTTGTTATTGTAGGAGTCCAGTACCTGCAGCTCGTAGCCAGCATCTCCTTTACCGATGGAAGCCAGGAAAACACCGCTGTTGCCTCTTCCCTGTCCGGTGCCGGTGATATTGGCCGGTACCCTCCATTCGATATGCAGCTGGTAGTTGTTGAAGGTTTTCTTCGTTTCAATATTGCCTACTTTTTTGTTGACCGTCAGCACACCTTTTTCTACGATCCATTGAGCTGGTGCATTTCTGTCATCCGCCATCACCCACTGGTCCAGGTTAGTACCGTCAAACAAAATGATTGCATCGGATGGAGCTTCCCCGCATTTTTTGCCGGGTTTCACTTCCGGCGGAACAGGACTGTATACTTCCGTATCTTCGGGTTTAGCTTTCTGCTCCTGTGCGTTGGCAATAGTAAATCCGCCTGCTAAAAAAGCGGTCAATAAGATTTTTCCTTTCATGATATAACTTGAAAATAGGTGGATGATTATTTTGTTGTTGTAGACATGAACCTGCTGACCAGTTGTTCCCATTCGATTTCCAGGCTTACGGCAGGGCTTTTCTCTCCGGCCCGACGGTACCAGTAGTCCGCATTCCACTGATCGCCTTCCACCCTGTGGAGGTAGGCATGGATATGGGCTGCATCGCGGTCGGGTAAATCCTGTACCAGCTCATGGGCCTGGTCCCAATCGCCTTTACCTGCATACCACAGGGATTGCAGGTGAACGGTCAGTCCGTCTGGCGGACGGGCAGCTTTTACGGAAGTAACAAATGTCTGTAAATCCATGGTGTGTTGATTTGTACGTGGAATTGATTTCAGATACAAGATAAAGATTAAATTGGATTGTCGCAATGCACCCTGTGAAAAGTCACTTTTCACCATGCCCCGACTGAGAAAATGATACTAAGTTTGCTACAAACATCAATCCGGTAAATATGAGACAACAACTTGTGCAGGAAGTAGAAACTACAGGCAGCTCACTGCTGCAACTGCTTTCCTCGTTTTCAGAAGAACAGATCAATACCCGCCCCTTCGAAGGAAGCTGGACAGCAGGACAGGTAGCAGAACATATCACCAAGGCCGGTAACTGCGGTATCGTATACGGCAATGTGGCTCCCAGCGACCGTCAGCCGGATGAGAAGGTAACTGCTATCAAAGAGCTCTTCCTCAACTTTGATATTCAGATGCAATCCCCCGAAATGGTGCTCCCAACACAAGACAGCCATCAAAAGGAAGCACTGCTGCAAGAGGTTCGTCAAATCTGGGAGAAACTAGTGCATGCTGCTCAAACCGTCCCCCTGGAAGATACCTGCCTGGATTTTGAACTTCCTGGCTTCGGTCCGTTTACTCGTCTGGAATGGATACAGTTTATAAACATCCACACCAAACGGCATATCCATCAACTGGAAAAAATCAAAGCCAGGTTACAAACAGCCTGATGCCTTATTTCTTTGCCTTCAGCGCTTCATAGGCGTTGTAAATATCCGGTTCCGGGCTGTTTCGCAGATACTGTTTTCGTTTATCCGTTTCCGGTATCCAGCGGAACAGCCAGGAAAAACCATATTGCTGATGATAATAGACCGGTGTAGTATATGCTTTGTCCTGCATCGCCTTCTCCAGGGAAACAAACTGATACCCTCTCCCCTGCAAAGCTTTCATCAACTCTCCGTAATAATCAGTATTCAGCTGATTTACGTGACAGAGATAGATTTGTGATATATCCCTTCCAAATAGTTCCTTTGTTAGCTGCTCAAAATATGTGAAACAATGCAACGTGTATTTTATGTAAGCAGTTGCCACTTCTTTAGCTTTCTCTTTATCCTTCTTCTTTAATGCATCCTGGTACAATGTTTCATACATATAATCGTCGCTTTCTATAGTAAACGGAACAGCTGTATAATTCTTTCCTTTTAAGTACTCCAATCGCAATGCCTGCGCCATACTATCCTTACCCATAGCATTATACGGGAACCTGAAATAAGGCACAGGCTTACCTTTCGCCACAGACCGAATGATATAATCATTAATCATCACCTCCATCTTGAAACTATCGATCGATAAATCCGCGCAATTAGAATGGTTCAATGTATGGCTTCCTAAAGTAATCAGAGGATTGTTCACCCATTGTTTCAGCAGCTGCAGACGTTCTGGTGTTATGCAGTTCGCAGCATTGATGAAGATGCTCACCGGTGTATGCAGCGCCGTGATCTTTTGCAGGAGTTTTTCGTTGGTGGCTTTGAGTTGGGCAGGTGTATAGCTCTCCGGCAGGGCCATGATAGGCGCGTCGTCTATCGTGATGGCGATTTGTTTCTGCTGGGCGGTGCAGAGTAATGAGGATAATAGTAGCGGTATCAATAAATGTTTCATGACAGATAAGATAGAAATATTTTCTAATAAGTAGATATACGGATTTACATTCCATTTACAAATTCCTGGAAAAAATTTGTAAGGTTTGTTCGGTAGCAATACTGAACCGCTCTAAACAATACTATGCAAGTCAAGATCATAATCACCGCTAAACGGCCTAGTTCTGTTATACCTGTAAACTACCAGTACCCACTTTCAGCTGTCATTTATAAAATATTGGCGCAAGGAGATGCTGACTACGCCACCTTCCTGCATGATCGAGGGTATACCAGGGACAATTCCCTTAAAGCCTTCAAACTCTTTACCTGTTCCGATTTAAATACGCCCTTCAGGATTAAAGGTGACAGGCTGTGTTTACTAAGCAATGAAGCCATTTTGATCCTCTCTTTTCATTTGCCGCAAGCTGCGTCCACCTTCATAAAGGGCCTATTTATGAATCAGCAGATTGAAATCGCTGACTTTAAAAGTAAGGCTACCTTCAGCATTACCTCCGTAGAAATACTACCACCCTTGTTCGCAGAAAATGATACTCATTCCCACGAACTAACACTGGAGCCCATATCCCCTATCGTCTGCGGGCAAAAAAGTACTAATGGCCATTATAATTTCTTATCTCCGGACCATGAGGCTTTTTGTGGTCTGATCATGTTCAACTGGAAGGAGAAACATCGAACACTTTATGGAGAGGAAGCAAGCAAGGCTGTATTTGAGGATGCTAAAATAGCCGTAGAACTAATGTCTAATCCGCCTAAGTCCAGGTTGACAACGATTAAAGCCGGAACACCAGGAGAGACTAAAATCAGAGGGTATATGAATTTTTTGCTGAAAGCAAAAGCCAATGCGGATGCATTAGAGCTGTTGATTAATAGTGGAGTTGGACTCTATAATAGTTTGTGCATGGGAAGCGTGAAGATAAGACCTTAACCTTATAAAAAGTGGTTCAATTATAAAGCACACATATTGCCAGATAGAGTTTCAATACCTATTATCCATAAGGTTATTTTTTAAAAATACAAAAAAGCACCTATCAAATAAAATTCGACCAACCATAAATAAAAAAGAAAAATAAAAATGCTATATTGCCATATAGATGATTTTTATTTATTAAATTAGGACTCGAAACTAAACAATCAAGTTTATCTAACTAATTATACCCCAACCCCACTAATCGAACCACCAAGGTATTACATTCATCCTTGCTACACTTAACTAGTCAGGATTGAATAGCTGTGGCTTTATAAAACAACATTTCTATGATCAACGTTTTATCGGGATTCATCGAATCCCTTGACCCTGCATTTAAATCCATTGGCATCAAAGTCAAGGAAGGGCTCCATATCCTGTTAAGAATTCAACAAAAAGATGGAAGGATTTTCATGGACAACAACTCCCTGGTACAATATGCCTTTACCAGAAAAAAAGACTCCACCATGGAGGAGAACAAATTTATTAAAGAAAGCGCTGCACTATCGAGGCTTTCCTGGTGCGTGGATACCAACAAATGTTTCGACCTCCCTATAAAAGCCATTCATTCCTGTTCTCCTTACTGTGTGGCTATTAAGCGTGAAAACCTCACCGGAGGTGAGAAGTATAAATCCAACACCAAAACACAGGTATATGAAAGAATAAATGCCTATTTCGATAAAGCCATTGCCCTGGTGCCGTCGAAAGAAGATCAGGAGTATGTAAAGGTATTTGCGCAGGCGCTTGACTCGGAAGAGAAATTCAATTCCTGGTTAAATCTGGTACCATTATATGATCAGGTAAAAGATGCCGAATACGTTATATTTTACCTGGATGTACCAAGGGAAAAATATGAACAGGCCAACAACCAGTATTTAACAGATAAGCTGTTTAACACCAATGAATACAACCAGCTTTACGAAGGTATTCTTCACGGCACCAGTAATTTCCAAAACGGATATCCAACTAAAAAACCATTTCTCACACACCAGACAGCCTCCTTTGATATAGCGAATAGAATCAGTACACAAACTGCCAGAAACCTCTATGACTTTCAAGAAATAATAGGCAGAGGTATTTTACCTAACCCTTTACCTATTTTCATTCATAAAGATGATTTACCTGATTCCCCCAAAGGTCATCTTGGGAAAGATGCTATTGCACTGTTTAAGAAAAATGCAGAAATCAAAGAAAGGGTTGGTTTCAGGGAAATCATTGAAGAGCTTTATTACAAGCACGATTTACAGCTACACAACTATCACCTCCTATACTATGATCGTGGATCCATTAAAGATTTTGGCGCAGTAGATAATTTTCAATATTACCTACGAGATGAAGAAAACAACCCATGGCATATCAAGGATTTGTTTAACAGCAAATCCTCCAACTACATTGACAATGTATTTGAACTTCAGCAAGCTGTACTTCAGCCCATTTTCAACAACGCATTGATCACTAAAACAAAAGCCCGAACATATCAGTACCGGTACTTCGAAGATATTGACCCTGAATACTGCAAATCGGATCGGACATTCCTGCTTGTTATGGAATACCGAAATGCATTCTATGATTACATCTATAAATCAATAAAATCATCCGTAACACAACAGATGTTCGACAGCATACTTCGAATCAGTATTCTTGAAGATATCAGGCTCGATAAAATTGAAAACGGCTATGACAAGGAAGACAGGAACATAAGGGAAAAACTGAACATCTGGTTTAGTCTCTCAGAAAAATTTAATCTATCACATAATAAATCCAAAGAAACGATGGCGAACAAACTAAAAGAACATCAGGACTTCATTAAAAAACTTGCAAAAAATGAAGTGCACATCGAATCCGATGATCAATATGCCTTTGCCGCAGGACAGGTTATATACCAACTATTATATAGAAGCAGAAGTCAAGACAAAAGCCATAAACTATTAGATCCTTTCCTCCGCCATGTCAGCGCCTCTAATCTTAACAAAGCTATTGTAAAATTATTGGCGAGCTATATTCATGAGCTGTTTTCTTCCGGTTTTGATCGATCCATTGCAGCAGTAACGGCCCATAGTACCAACACCAATATCCAGGATTTAATGCCCAGTTTAGTATCGGGATACTTTTCTGAAAATGCGCTCTTCAGCACTTCCAGAGAAAAAAATGAAAATTAAATTCTGGCAATAACAGTAAACATATAACATTCACCTCGAACAAATAAAACCATCAAGTCAATGAACAATCCTTTTAACAACCGTGTATTTGGCTGTGCCATTGTCAAATCAATCAATGCAAACTACAATGCAGATTTCTCTCATCAACCCAGAACCTTACCTGATGGTTCCGTTTATGCAACAGACAAAGCCTTTAAATACAGCATCAGGAACTACCTCACCAAACACCATAACGACGAAAAAATATTCTATTTCAAAAGCCTGAGTGAAGAAATGCAGCCAAGAAGCCTTGAAGAAACCTATACCAGGTTCTTCGGACCAATACCCAAAGGTGATAAAAAAGAATCTCAGAAAGCACGAAAAATCATTCTTGAAAATATGCTGAGCTGTCTGGATGTCCGGATCTTTGGTGGAACATTTGCCAGTAAAGATGTCAACCTATCCTTACATGGAACAGTCCAAATTACCCATGGTGTAAACAAATTCGAAGACGGCTATATCTATTCCGAACAAATATCCTCTCCCTTCAGGAACTCCGGAGACACGAGCAACGATTCCATGCAAACAACATTGGGCACCCAATTCAAACTGAGCGAAGGGCATTATGTCCATCATTTCTCCATCAATCCCCATAACCTGGAAGAAATGAACAAACAGGTAAATCACCATGGTCTTAGTATGAAAGATATTACAATCCTGAAAGAAGCCATGAAAAACGGTGTCACCTTTTATGATTCAGCCGCCAAAGCCGGAGTAGAAAATGAAGCATTAATGTGGATACAGCTGAAAGAGGGCTCCAGAATGGTACTTCCTTCTTTGGTAAACCTCATTGATATCAATAAAGAAAGAGAAATTGATCTATCCAAAGTGTCCGCACTTCTCTCCAGAGAAAACACTCAAAAAGAAATTGATAAAATCGAAATCTACTATAATCAGGCAGTAACCAAAGTCATCAACGCACCTGAAAACATTATCATCAACGAGCTCAACTAATAGTCATGACGAATGAAAAACTGATTTCCTTTGATCTCAGAGCGGACTTTGGGTTCTTTAAGAAACCGGAACATAACGACGGAATACTTCTCTCCTACAACATGCTCCACAAACCGGCACTACTGGGCATATTGGGGGCAATTGCAGGTATGGAAGGATATCAAAAAAAAGGAGAACTACCAGCATATTACCGCAAATTGCGGGATATGCTGGTAGGCATACAACCACTTGATCATGAAAACGGACATTTCAGAAAAACAACTGTCAAGTATAGTAACACAGTAGGTTATGCCAATGAAGATGGCCCTCTGTTGGTGGAAGAAACCATGGTTATTCAACCGGCATATCGCTGTTACCTGTTGTTAGACCTGAGTAATCCCGATCACCAAATGTTGTATGATCAACTGGCTTCAGGTAATGCAACCTTTATACCCTATATGGGTAAGAATGAATACCAGGCGTGGATAGATGGTAATATTACAGTCTACCGGCACCAACCTGTGCAACCTCCAGAAAGTTATAATATCACCTCTCTTTTTATTAAATCGAGTGCTATACAGGTTCCGGAAAGTATTCCCTATGGTTCTTTCTGTTACTTCGAAGAGTTGCCAATTGGTTTTAATGAGGAATTAATGCAGTATAAACTCTCCAATTTCGCATTTACTACCTGGTCGCTTAACCCCGACCAACCCATTCCCGGCTTATATCAATTAACAAGTGAAGAAACAGAACAACAAATAATTCAGTTATTCTGATGCCAAAAACAATTAAAGAGACACTGGATAGTGCGCCCAATACCGCAACTATACTCCAAAACGCGCCGTTATACTGGGCACACATCCACCCTACACATAAGGAAGAATTATTAACAACGCATATACTGTTGGTTAATTATTATTTCAAGGAGCTGGTGACTGCCCACGGACTGGAGAAGGTTATAGATAATCTGATTCTCGATATAGTAAAGGACTGGGAATCCAGCGCAATAGCTGGAGACTTTCTCAAACAGCTATTCGTGCATATCATTGTTTTCCATGATTTCGGAAAAATAAATGAAGCCTTTCAGGTAAAGAGAATGAAGAACAAACATTTTTCTCCGAATCAGGAAACCGTAATGGATCCGCCACATGGACATTCCCTGCTTGGTACTTTTATTTATCTCTGTTATCATTTTAATCAGATAAAAGAGCTGGAAATACCCCAGCAAACCAGAGAGAACCTCTCCTACTGTACACTACAACTAGGCATTTCCATTCTCAGGCATCATAGTAGTATCCTACCAGATACTGCGCCCGATGACCCGTATAGCTATCGTCAGATCCAAAATATTTTTACCTCTCTGACAAAGTATCCAGATCAATACATGATGCAGATAAACGAGTATCAATTAAAAAAAGATCTGGACGAAATACTCCTGAAATGGAAGCCTACAGCCACCAAAGTGGGATCAGGAAATCCATTTAAGTTATTCGCATTAGTTAAGCTCAACTTCTCTTTACTCACTGCCTCCGATTACCTGGCTACACATGAATATATGAATAGCAGCCAGGGAGGAAAAGAAGCGGCAACAACAGCATTTGGCGTTTTCGACAAAAGAGGCAGACTATCAGAAATTATCAAGGACTTCCGTCAGTTTGAATACAATGCAAAAACTTTCAGTAGTGGATCCGACCTTCCATTCGTCTTTCCAGAGGAAAAATCAAACGATAACCTCAAGAGATTGCGTCAGCAAATGGCACAGGAAGTTTTAAGCACTTTAAAAGCCCATTGGGGCAAGCGGCTCTTTTACCTGGAGGCTCCTACTGGCGGTGGAAAAACCAATTTATCTGTCATAACAGTTACAACCCTTCTGGAAAAGAATCTGGAGTTAAACAAAGTGTTCTATGTATTTCCATTTACGACACTTATCACTCAAACCCATCAATTCCTCAAAAAATCTATGGGCCTGGAAGAGGGTGAAATTATAGCTATTCACTCCAAAGCAGAATTTCAATCCGGGTCTCAACAAAATGAAAAGGAAGGATTTTATGGAGATGAATACAAAGATTACATCAATAACCTGTTTGCCCTTTATCCGCTGACACTATTATCTCACGTTAGTTTTTTTGACATACTCAAAACCAATCGTAAAGAGAGTAATTATTTATTACATCGGCTGGCAAACTCCATCGTGATAATAGATGAAATTCAGTCGTATACTCCAGATATCTGGGATAAGATGTTATATTTTATTAGTCAGTATGCTACTTACTTCAATATACGGTTTGTATTGATGTCTGCTACCCTTCCTAAAATAAGTAGCCTTAGCGTAGGACTTGAAACCCAACCAGACTTTGTTGATTTATTACCCAATGCCAGAAAATATATTACGAATCCCAATTTTGCAGACAGGGTCCGTTTCAACTTTGAACTGTTAAACAAAGTAACCACTTTACCAGCTCTTGCAGCAGCTGTTATTGAAAAATCAGAATTATATATTCAGCAGAAGGGCAGTGTAAAAACTATTATTGAATTCATTTTTAAAAACTCCGCTGCTGAGTTTCTAAGAGAAATCAATACGATGCAGCACCCTTTCGACAAAATACTCATCCTATCCGGAACTGTGCTGGAACCTCGTCGCAGAGAGATTATCAATTTCATTAAACGATCTGCTAATACAAAAAGCAACATTCTACTAATAACCACCCAGGTGGTAGAAGCCGGTGTAGATATAGACATGGACCTGGGATTTAAGAATACTTCGTTACTTGATTCAGACGAACAGCTGGCAGGCAGGGTTAATAGAAATGCAATGAAAGGTTGTTGCGAAGTGTATTTATTCAATGTAGATAATGCCGGATTGTTATACAATAGTGATATCCGATACCGGCAAACCAAAGAGAAAATAAACCATGACACCTACCAGCGAATACTCAAAGAAAAAGGCTTCAGATATTTGTATGAAGAAGTCCTGGAATTTATAGATGAGAGTAACAATCACGGTTATATTGACGATCTGGATGCTTATAAATTTTCCTTATCCCACCTTCATTTTATAAAAGCTAATGAGAAATTTAAGATTATAGACCAGCAGAATATCAGCGTTTTTGTTCCTTTAAAAATACCAATATCCATTGAAGGAGAAGAAACCGGAATAGAAGAAGCAATTTTTTCATCCGGTGAACTTTCTTTCTTGAAACAATTTGAGGTATACCCGGACAACAATATGATGGATGGAGCGGCCGTATGGGGAGTTTATGAACTACTGGTCCAACAGAAAAAGAAACAGAAAAATTTCGACATAAGTATTCTTCAAAATTTCAAAATACTACAAAGCATATTATCGAAGTATACTTTCTCTCTGATATATCATGCCAACCAGCATAAAAATATGCTGAAGCAATTTGGAGATGAAAAACTGGGATACATATACTTAACCCACTGGGATGATGAGAGGACTGAGGGAAAAATATACGAATATGTTCATGGACTGAATAGCAAAGCATTCTCTGACGTCAATTTCATTTAACTATGTCTGTCAATGGCACACTTATCCAATTATTCCATATATGCCCCAGGGAAATGTGGCTACATACGCATGGAATTAATATGGAACATACATCTGAAACTGTATATGACGGGAAACTGTTACACGAAACCAGTTATTCCCAACGTCCTGAAAAATATACTGAAATAACACTATCAGCCTGTTTCAACAATATTCCATTAACCGGAAAAATTGATTTTTATGATGCAAAACAAAAAATAATCCATGAAACCAAACGTAGTGACAAAGCAGAAGTCGCCCACGAGTGGCAGGCAAAATTTTACATATGGCTCCTGCTATTAAATGACATCCCTGATGTCCAGGCGATATTGGAATACCCAAAACTCAGGACTTCCACTACTGTTCAATTAACCAGTTACGACATTCAGCATCTTACAAACACCATCACCACAATACAGCATTTACAACAATCGGACAAATGTCCGGATAAAATCAAAAGTAAAATCTGTAAGAGCTGTTCCTATTATGAACTTTGTTATATCGAAGAATAATTATTTTTTCTATGAAGAAAAGTTATTACCTCTTTAACCCCGGAAGAATAAGCCGCAGGGACAATTCATTAAAATTCACGCCTGTTGACGATCTGGGCACAGAAGGAGCTCCCCGTTATATACCTGTCGAATCAGTAGACAACCTGTATACCTTTGGCAGTCTGGATGCCAACAGCGCTTTATACAACTTTCTGGGAAAAGAACAAATCAGTGTCCATTTCTTTGACCACTACGAACACTACACAGGAAGCTTCATGCCCAAAGACTTTCTTTTAAGTGGAAAAGTTATTATCGCACAAACAGAACATTATTCAAACTCATCCAAAAGGTTGTCTATCGCCAGTAAATTTATTGAAGGAGCAGCATTCAACATCCTTAAAAACCTTCGTTATTATAATAATAGAGACAAAGACACCAGCGTCCAGATAGATACGATCTCTCAAATGGCGCCACAAATATCATCGGCAAAGAGTATTGAAGAACTGATGGGAGTAGAAGGACAAATACGCCTCACCTATTACCAGGCATTTGATCTTATCATTAATGATTTTGAGATGGGCACTCGTACCAAACAACCTCCATCCAATGAGATAAATGCCCTGATTTCATTTTTAAACATGATGTGTTATACGCTCTGTCTGGATATGATCCACCATACACAACTCAATCCTACCATCAGCTTTCTGCATCAACCCGGATACCGGCGTTATTCACTCGCCCTGGATCTCTCCGAAATATTCAAACCTATTCTTGTAGACCGGCTTATCTTCTCCTTATTAAACAAACGGCAAATACAAACTCAGGACTTTGACCATCAACTCAATAGCTGTCTGTTAAAAGAAAATGGAAGAAAAAAAGTTGTTAAAGCCTGGGACGACAAACTCAACGAAACCATCAAACACAGATCCCTGGGTAGAAATGTCACCTACAAACATCTCATAAAACTCGAATGCTACAAACTCGTTAAACATATTTTAAACATAGAGGAATATAAACCCTTTAAAGCCTGGTGGTAGCTGATATTTACCCAATCTAAAAAATGTATATCATCTTAGTATATGACATAGATCAGAAAAGAGTCGGTAAAATGCTCAAACTATGCAGACGCTATCTTAACTGGATTCAAAACAGTGTCTTCGAAGGAGAACTCACCGAAGTAAAACTGAAAGAACTACTCCTTAAAGCCAAAGAAATAATTGATCCCTCTTATGACAGCATCATTATCTTCAGCAGCCGACAGGAAAAATGGCTGGATAAACAAGTCGTCGGACTCGAGAAAAACAATCTCGATAATATGTTTTAGTCGTCCATGATACCTAAAATACGCTAATCCATCAGCAGATCTTTGAAAGAAAAAAATCAAACTATTGATTTCCAACAGCTTAAATTAGTCGTCGATGTCCAGGGGTAATCATACTATTATACATCGACGACTTTAGTATCCTGAAATGGTGTATTTGAATTTTACAACGCCTTGATTACAAGGCTTTTTTTAGAGAGGAAAAGGAGGGCGTTAATTGGACCATAGAGGATTTGAAAGGGCGTTACAGATGCAGGCCCTTGCCGATTCCGGTAAAAGCGTTAATTGGACCATAGAGGATTTGAAAGAGCCTATGCAGGATTGAACTAGAAAGAAATCCGCCACCCGCGTTAATTGGACCATAGAGGATTTGAAAGTAAAATTTAAAAACATGACAGCAAGTGAATTTATTGCGCGTTAATTGGACCATAGAGGATTTGAAAGCTGGTAATAAACCCAGGAGTAACATTCCACAGGTCCGGCGTTAATTGGACCATAGAGGATTTGAAAGTCACAACATAACCCTGCCCACCCAAAGAGTTTGAGGGCGTTAATTGGACCATAGAGGATTTGAAAGGAAGTGTGGATCATCCGCCGGACACTACGCCAGCCGCGTTAATTGGACCATAGAGGATTTGAAAGTCCAGAATGGGAAGAGTACAGAACCTATATAGGCCGCGTTAATTGGACCATAGAGGATTTGAAAGGAGTATTTCTAACAAAAAGCCCGACGTGGCGCGCCGCGTTAATTGGACCATAGAGGATTTGAAAGGCCACTTCGGCAACTGGTTAAAAGATCAAAAATTTGCGTTAATTGGACCATAGAGGATTTGAAAGAGCCCAAAAGCTCATCCCCACGTAGAACGAACCGGACGCGTTAATTGGACCATAGAGGATTTGAAAGTTGTCACGTGTCTCACAAACGGCAGATAGTAGCGTAGCAGCGTTAATTGGACCATAGAGGATTTGAAAGACATAATTAATCTGTTCGTCTCCTCTTCTTGTGCCTGCGTTAATTGGACCATAGAGGATTTGAAAGTCGACATAACCCGTTTTGCCCACAGAAGATACGCGGCGTTAATTGGACCATAGAGGATTTGAAAGGCAGCTGGCGCTAGAAAAGATAAAATTTACTAAGGGTGGCGTTAATTGGACCATAGAGGATTTGAAAGGGGTTGCCTGAAAGACTGGCGTGCAAAAGATCCCGGCGTTAATTGGACCATAGAGGATTTGAAAGAGTTTTGAATGATACAGCAGCTAATTGATTTTAAGAAGCGTTAATTGGACCATAGAGGATTTGAAAGACGACCCGGAAATATCGGAATGGCTTGCCAATAATAATGCGTTAATTGGACCATAGAGGATTTGAAAGCTTTGTAACAGCCTTCTTTGGGCGTGTCTGATTCATGCGTTAATTGGACCATAGAGGATTTGAAAGACGACCCGGAAATATCGGAATGGCTTGCCAATAATAATGCGTTAATTGGACCATAGAGGATTTGAAAGCTTTGTAACAGCCTTCTTTGGGCGTGTCTGATTCATGCGTTAATTGGACCATAGAGGATTTGAAAGACGACCCGGAAATATCGGAATGGCTTGCCAATAATAATGCGTTAATTGGACCATAGAGGATTTGAAAGCTTTGTAACAGCCTTCTTTGGGCGTGTCTGATTCATGCGTTAATTGGACCATAGAGGATTTGAAAGGATTCAGCAACCCGGTCTTTAAAGTCCTGCCAAAGCGAGCGTTAATTGGACCATAGAGGATTTGAAAGTCCGGACCAGCTTTGAATACGAAACAGAGTTCGTTAGCGTTAATTGGACCATAGAGGATTTGAAAGTTAAAATCAAAATCATTCTCATCAAAGTCACTTTCGCGTTAATTGGACCATAGAGGATTTGAAAGTTAACAAAGCTACCACCAGTCTACCGCTATGGTTGGCGTTAATTGGACCATAGAGGATTTGAAAGGGAGATACGGGAAGAGGCCTTCTTATCTGTAATACTGCGTTAATTGGACCATAGAGGATTTGAAAGGCCCGTGACGGATCTGGCTGTAAATCGTATATCCGCGCGTTAATTGGACCATAGAGGATTTGAAAGTAAGCAATCTTTAAAAAATTTAAGCTGTACCTGATAGCGTTAATTGGACCATAGAGGATTTGAAAGGTAAAGAAAGATGCATCCTTCGGCATCTGATACCGGGCGTTAATTGGACCATAGAGGATTTGAAAGGTAATCCATCATCTGCCATGGCAGAAATGGCCTCTTTGCGTTAATTGGACCATAGAGGATTTGAAAGAAAATCACAGGGGCACCGTCATGGGTGGTAATCTCGCGTTAATTGGACCATAGAGGATTTGAAAGGGCATGGTAGGAAGCGGGGGCGCTTTAAGTTCGTGGGGCGTTAATTGGACCATAGAGGATTTGAAAGGGTATAATCGTAAGAGTAAGTTCTTTGACATTGTAGCGTTAATTGGACCATAGAGGATTTGAAAGGCTGCTGCGGCAACCAATTCTGCTAAAGCTACTAATGCGTTAATTGGACCATAGAGGATTTGAAAGGCTGATAGTTAGCCTCTAAATCCATTGGCAAAACCGCGTTAATTGGACCATAGAGGATTTGAAAGTGCTCTTCCCATTCACCATCTTCCGTCTCCCGGCCGCGTTAATTGGACCATAGAGGATTTGAAAGTTAATTGATTCTCTATCTAGTTTTTTTCTATTTACTGCGTTAATAGGACCATAGAGGATTTGAAAGATAATGTTGATCTGAAAATCTGCCATACTGGTACAGGCGTTAATTGGACCATAGAGGATTTGAAAGGTATATGATAATAAAGATAGCCTGGTTACTGAATAGCGTTAATTGGACCATAGAGGATTTGAAAGGCATCCTTAAACCAGTTGTCCTTATCGCTTTTCAGCGCGTTAATTGGACCATAGAGGATTTGAAAGATGTTAAACTGGAAACGGTTATATATACATTGGTTGCGTTAATTGGACCATAGAGGATTTGAAAGTTGATAAAGGGAAGTAGGTCTTTTAAAAATGAGTTGCGTTAATTGGACCATAGAGGATTTGAAAGGAGAATCAGGCTATAGGATTGCTCAGCGGCGCCACTGCGTTAATTGGACCATAGAGGATTTGAAAGGTTTTACTACTAGGTGTTTTGAAACTTATAAAATTCGCGTTAATTGGACCATAGAGGATTTGAAAGTTCGGTTCTTATCGTCGAGAGCTTTATTCAACCGGCGCGTTAATTGGACTATAGAGGATTTGAAAGCCGAAACTATAAAGTTGGCGGTTGACTGGCATTTAGTAGCGTTAATTGGACCATAGAGGATTTGAAAGGTGGACTGGAGATAACGCCGAAGAAATTCTGACAAGCGTTAATTGGACCATAGAGGATTTGAAAGGTTCCTGGTATTTCTTTACTTTTATTTATGTAGCCGCGTTAATTGGACCATAGAGGATTTGAACATTGTTCTCCAGGGAGTTATAAAGTGAGTGATAAGAGGATTAATCGGACCATTATCAGTTGAAAAACAGAAAGACATTTTGCCTGCCATCACGCTTCCTGGAGAATATCTAACTTTAATAAAGTTCAAACCTCTATGTTATGAAAAAGAAACCCACTAAAAAACTATTCCTTGGAAAAGTCAAGGTTGTTGATTTAAGTAAATTAATGGGGACAGGTGATCTAACCCTTTATACAGTAGGAACTGTAGATACCTGCGGTAATTTCTCCTGTGATGAGATGGGATGTGCATCAGTGGGTAACGTAACCCAGTGTGCATTCTGCACCGGAATAGCTTGCCTGCCGTAAGTCTGGTTTCATAAGTTCTATAACATATATTAATCAATCCTCTCAACAATTCAGGGAGAGTTATTCTCTGTTTTTTTAATCACCTCAACGCAATTGCCCCTCTCCTCTTCCCAATCCCCCTTCCTCATACCCCACGTAAAACTCATCCGCCGCCGGTAATGCTAACGCCCCCTGAATAACAGGCACCGTCCTATCCATATCAGCAGAAAACCAATAAGCCTCACCATCCACGACTTCACAGGACAATGCACATTCTAAGAGTCCTTTTTTAGCCGTGACGGTAGGCAGACTGCTCCAGTAGGCGAAATCCTGTAGCCTTGCGGGTCCGCGGCTACGGAAGTAGCGTTGTGCCAGCATCGCCACGGCTTCTTCGGCAGGTATGGCGAGCGTCTGAGAAGGTTGTAAGCGGTAGGTAAATGTTTTACCGGAGAGGGGACCGTTACAGATGATACCTTCCAGTTCTGCATCCATGAGGAGGATGTTGATACGCAGGTCTTTGGGGGATAGGCCAAGGTGGGGGGCTAGTTGTTGTCTTGTTAAAGACTGTCCGTCGCGGAGTATTTTTCCGAGGGTATGTCTGCTGCGTTTTAGCAGTGGGGTATCGATGCTGAGGGTATGGCATAGGCGTTTACAGGATGTCTTGATAAGTGGGGTGGTGAGGGATTGTATCCAGGTATTGTCGGTGGCGGTGACGAGGTGATGGATGGGTTTGAGCAGGAAGCTGCGGCGCAGGATGCCCTGGTTGATGAGTGTATCGACAGACGTATTGCCGGAAGCCTGCATACGGGCGATGATGCTTCCTTTGGCCGCGGTGTAATCGGTGGACTGGAGGCATCCGAGCCATTGTACTACGGCTGCGGGGGATGTATAGGTACTGTTGTGCAATAGCTGATTATGCAGCCGGTGGCACATGATATCACTTTCTGTCATATACCAAAACTAGCAGGGGCTGGTGACAACAGTATGTCAGGAGTTATCATCCCCATGTAAAACAGGCAGTTATAATTTAATTTAACTACTTTAGTATAATTGCAGACGTTTTACATCACACACAGTTATATGAAGAAGCATTTTATTTTCCTCCTGCCAGCATTAATGACCATCGCTTGTGTAAACCGGAATAACCAGCAAACCGAAGTAAAGACCGATTCTGCCACTGTTAGTACTAAGCCAGCCCCTGTACAGGAACAGACAGCCAGTACAGCCAGTAAGGAAACCGACGGCCAGTCGCAGGCCTGGACGGATTCCCTGCTGATTGAATTTATAAAGTCAACCGACAACCAGTTGATCCGGTATGCGGCGAAAGACAGCTCCATCCGCTGGATGATGGACCAGGTAGAAACCACCGATTCCGCAGTTTTCATGATCTTCCACCTGGGACACCATACAGAAGAAGCAGACCACTCCGATCCAAGATTTGTAACAGATGGATGGGTATATATCGATACACTGACAAGAAAAGTATACGAATACGATGTCGCAGCCGACAGCTTGAAAAGATGGTATAAAAAATAATCAGAACAGGGAAGGCCTTGGCATCAATGGAACAGGCTCTTCTTTCACTACAGCCACCAGGGCCTCTATCAGCTGTTGTACCTTTTCCAGTGTAGCCGTGTCCGTGATAACGCCCTCCTGATTGATTTTTGTTTTTACGCCGGAGATGACTATCTGAGCGGTGGTAGCAATGTTCGATTCGATGATCAGCAAGGTCCCCAGCAGTGATTCATGTGCTTTGAAACCGGAGGTACCGGCTGTGATCAGTGCTACCGGCTTCCGGGAAAACTCCATGGAAGAAACGGTCCAGTCGATTGCATTTTTCAGGGTACCCGGCACACCGATGGCATATTCCGGCGTACAGATCAGGACAGCATCTGCTTCCCGCAAACGGTGCCGGAAGGCAACAACCTCCGCAGGCGGATTATCATGGTCTGAATCAGGGTTAAAATGAGGAATATTCGTCAGCCCGTCAAACAGCTCTACATGAGCGACGTCTGCAGCCAGGCTGGCAACAGCTTTTATCAGTTGATGATTGGAGGATTGTAGACGGGTACTTCCAGAGATAGCGAGAATATTAAGCTTTTGTGACATTGGTTTTATCATTGTCCACCAAAAATACAAAACCCCGGCACTGAAAGGCCGGGGCTTTTATTTTATTTTTTTGAGATGGTTCATTTCTGCGATGAGCTCCAGCATAAACGGCTCACTGGCAAAGACCTCATGCATCCACCGGTCGATAGCTTCAAACAGATAGTACCGCCCTATCTTATACAGATGAGAATAACCATCTATGTCCACCAGCTGTTTCACCAGTAGCAGCTCCCTGCCATTCAGCACATTAGGCAGGGCCCGTGGGTAGATACGGCGGATATCTTCTTCGGTCCAGTCTTCTCCCAACATAGACTGCAATGAGGGCGCGTCCAGCAGCCCAGCCTCCCGGAGGCATTCACCTTCAAAGTTCATGAGCGTTCATTTTATCTTCACCACAAATAGTTGCTGCGGAATATCTCCCGGTTTAAGTCCGGATAAATTGATCACAAAATCCTTGCCCTGCTGCTGCCCGGCGATAGGCTTGTTACTGCCCAGAATACTACAGACAACGTTTCTAGGGGCCGTATAATTACGAATACGCAGCTGTTGTTCAAAACGTGGCACTATGCAATATAAGGCATCCTGACGGGTCGTAAAAAACATTTCTATGTGGGCATGTGTCGAAGAAGGAACAACCATCTGCGAAATATTATACCCCGACATATAGCTCTCCTCCTTTATTTCAGGCTTCTTGCCACTACTCCACTGCCGGGTCTCCTTCCAGGCTTTGGTTTCATAGATGGCCTCGCCATTTACTTTAAGCCAGTTGCCAATGTCGAGCAAACGCTGCTGCATGATCACCGGTATACGCCCATCTGCCGTAGGCCCTATGTCCAGCAACAGATTACCACCCCGTGACACAATATCTGTCAGTAATAAAATCAGATCATTACTCTTCTTGTAGTCGTCAGCCTTTTCCATCCGGTTATAACCATAAGACTGCCCGATACCCTGACTTTCCTCCCATACTACTCCCGGCTGCATCCCGCTGCCATACTCTGACGTAAGATAAGTAGCCCCATTGTTTTTGCCCCGGGTATTATTGCCCCAGCGGTCATCTACCGCTACCTCATCCTTTACCGGCGATTCATTATACAACCATGCCAGCAACTCAGTGCTGCGCCAGGCAGTATCAGACATCTCCCATTCCCCATCAGAAAAAATAACAGCAGGCTTATAACGCGTTACCAGGTCCTTAAACTGTGGCATCATCACTTCTTTGACATAGCGCTGCCTGTCTTTCCGGTACAAAGGATTAAACCATTCATACAACGAATAATAATACCCCATACGCAACCCTTCCTTACGTACCGCAGCTGTCAGATCTCCCAGCAGATCACGTTTAGGCGTTCCCGTTACTGCATTCCAGGCATGGCCCCATGATTCATCTGCCTGTTTGTTATCCCACAAACAATATCCTTCATGATGTTTGGATGTAAGCACCACATACTTCGCACCAGAACGTTTGAAAACATCGGCCCATTGCGCCGGATCAAATAACGAGGCTGTGAACTGTTTTTCAAACTGCTGATAGGTAAAATCCTTTCCGTATTGTTTGTCATGAAATGCCTGCACCTGCTGATGACTACCTTCTTTGGTACCGTTCAGATTATACCAGTACCACTCAGAATACCCTCCCGGACCCACTACAGCAAAGGAAGGCACTGCATATACCCCCCAGTGAATAAAGATGCCAAACTTGGCTTCGTTGAACCACGCAGGGATACCTCGTTTGTTAAGAGAACTCCAGTCGGCCGTATATTTTTGCGCAGAAAGAGAGAAAAAACAACATAATAGCAATGTTGCACCTGATAGTATTTTTTTCATACATGGAATTTTAGCGGTAGTCAATAAATATAAAAATCATCCATCCTAATTCCAAATACCTGTAACATTTAATTTACATAACGCGTTTCATACATGTCAACTTCATCTATGAAAAAAGCTGTACTACTGGCAGGCTTTCTGTCCCTTTCCATCCTGGCGGCCGCGCAGAAAAAACTTACATTCAGTGCCGGCGCCATTGCTTCCATCTCCACCCTGCGGGCCCTTGAAGCCAAAGGAATTGGCGGATTCTTGTCCGGTGAATATCGTTTTCATAAAAAATTCGCGGCTACTGCATCCGCCGGATTTGAACATTTCTCTACCGATCTGGAAGATCCCTGGACCCATACGCATATCAGCACTTACAATCTCATTCCTGTAATGGCCGGGATGCGCTTTTATCCCTGGTCTTTTTTGTATGGCGGTGTTAGTACTGGCATCGCTTTCAAGGGAAATGATTATATGCGCCACCGCTTTGCTATTGCACCAGCTGCCGGTGTTATACTGCCTGCGGGCAAAGGCAAAATAGATCTGGGCCTACAACTGACAGGTATCCCACAGGGCTTTGGTATTTCTGAACAAAATATCCTTGAAAAAGGTGGCTACAGCTATCTTTCTCTAAGGGCTGCCTATAGCCTGTGATGAGGATTATTGCCGCTACGGCACCTTTTTTGTGACCTTCCGGCCTTATGTGGAATGAATTATTAGAAAAAACAGACCATTTGCCCAACATCTTATGGAACCTGATGTTGATAGGCATTTCAGTAATTGCAGGATGCCTGATCAAATTCCTGCTTTCACTTATATTGCGGAAGACCAGCAAAACCAACGAAAGTTTTTCGCTGGTACATAGCGCGCTGCTCCATCTTGGCAGAGCATTCAACTATTTTCTGCCGTTGCTGATCCTCAACATGTTGATGCCATTGATGCGTATTCACCCCAAATATGAGCCTTCGCTGACACGCCTGGCGGAAATCGCACTCACATTATCATTTGCAGCACTGGTCATCGGCATACTCAAAGTGCTGGAAGATTATGTATATCACGTATATGATCTCAATAAAGCTAACAACCTGAAAGAACGGAAGATCCGCACCCAGCTGCAGTTTGTAAGGAAGCTGGCCATAGCCCTTGTACTGATACTCACAGCCTGTATCATCCTGCTGAGTTTTGACAGCATGCGTAAACTCGGCGCTGGCCTGCTCACCGGTGTAGGCGTGGGCGGTATCATCATCGGCTTCGCTGCACAAAAATCACTCGGCAACCTGCTGGCCGGCTTCCAGATTGCCTTTACACAGCCTATCCGCATAGACGACGTACTGGTGGTGGAAGGAGAATGGGGACGTGTGGAAGAAATTACACTCACCTATGTGGTACTCAACATCTGGGATCAACGCAAACTAATACTCCCGATCAATTACTTCATCGAAAAACCTTTCCAGAACTGGACACGCACCGGCTCCGAAATACTGGGTACCGCCTTCTTTTATCTCGACTATACCGCACCTGTAGATAACATAAGAGCTGAATTTGACAGACTGCTCAAAGCCTCTCCCCTCTGGGATAAACGTGCCAGCGCCCTGCAGGTCACCAACATCACCGAACGTACTATTGAAGTAAGGACCCTGATGAGCGCTGCCACCTCAGGCCAGGCCTTCGACTTACGATGTTATATGCGTGAACAGCTGCTGAAATATATCAGGGAAAATCATCCGGAGTGTTTGCCCCAACTCAGGACTGCTGATACATTATGATACTGCTGATATATTCGATACCACTGATTCTCCCGATAAAAGAAGAATCAGTGGTATTATTATTTATTAGCGATTATTTTTTTTATGATCCCTACTGCCTGCTCCAGTTCAGATGGAGACGACGATGCAAAACCCAAACGTGTATGGTTCAACGTTGGATCGGCTCTATTGAATGAATGCCCGTCGTACATATAAAGTCCTTTCTGCAGTGCTTTTTCAGCTAGTTTTTCCAGATTGATGCCGCGGTCAAATCCGGTCCATACAGCCATACCACCTACAGGTACCTGGAAGGAAAGATCACTGCCCAGCTCTGTACGCAGCAGTTCACAGAAGAGGTCTCTCCGTTCACGGTAAAGCCGCAGCGACTTACGCAGGTGACGATGTATCACACCGGTATGCAACAGCTCTGCAAAAGCATTCTCCAGCATCAGATCACCCTGACGATCTACGATACGCCTTACTTTGGCGAGATAGTTGATTACGTTTTCGGAGCCTACCAGGTAGCCCACCCGGAATGCGGGAGAAATAGCTTTGGTAAAAGATCCGCCATACAGCACCATCCCGGCTTTGTCTGCACTGGCCAGTGGCGCCAGCGGTTTACTGAGATAATGGAAATCGTAGTCATAATCATCTTCAAAGATGATAAACCCGTATTTTTCGGATAGCCGTAACAGTTGCAGGCGTCTGTCTGCCCGCAGCGCCACCGTAGTGGGATAATGGTGATGGGGAGTAACATACACCATCCTTATATTTTTCTGCTTGCAGAGTTGTTCCAGTGCATCTGTATCCATACCGTATTCATCTACGGGCATGGTGTGCAGTTGAGCGCCGGCCTGTATAAAATTAGCGCTGGCGCCACCCCATGACATACTACCGCTCACCACATGGTCCCCTTTAGCTACCAGGCCGGTAGCTACCAGAAAGAATCCCATAATGGTACCTCTTACAATCAGGATATTTTCGGCCGTAGTATGCAGTCCACGCGTTTCGTTGAGATAAGCTGACAGCTCCTGACGCAATCGGGAAGCACCCGTGGTATCACCATAGCCCAGCCGTACATAGGGATTACCATGCAGCATCTGGCCGCGGTAGTTACGAGTCAGCTCTTCTACCGGCGCCAGCCGGGAATCGGGGAAACCGTCATCCAGGTGAAGGTGGCTGGTAGCTTTCAACACAGGACGCTCAAGATGTGGCGCCACCGTGAAGCTGAAACCAGCTGTCCGCTGCGGGTTAAAGGAAGCAGATTTATTATCTGTAAGTGTTTGAACCTCTGTACGGGGCAGATGTCTGGCCACGAAAGTACCGCTGCCGGTATGGCTTTCCAGCCAACCCTGGGCCAGCAACTCATCATAAGCTCTCACCACGGTTTTACGGTGTACCTGTAACATCTCCGACATCTCCCGGCTGCTGGGCAAGCGCTGCCCTGCATTCAACGGCCCCGTCCGGATAAGCCCCATCAGCTGATTGGCCAACTGAAGGTATACCGGCTGCTTATCCTGCTTGTCTAGACATAACAATGAAAAAATTGGACTACCCATTTTATCTGAATCGGATGATAATATCGAGCCGATAAAGGTACAACTTTGTAAAAAAACAACCGATAATGAATCCCATTCCGCCACACCTCACTCCCAGCAGATACCCTAAAAGGGCCGACTATGACCAGCAAACGATCTATTCCATCCTGGATGAAGCACTGGTTTGCACTGTCAGCTTTGCTGTTGACAACAAACCGTTCTCCATTCCTACTGCTTTTGTCCGTCATGAAAATAAAATTTACATACACGGCTCTGTAGGCAGCCATTTCATCCGTGAGATAGAAAAAGGACTACCGGTATGCATCACTGTCACCTTGCTGGATGCCATCGTAGTCGCCAAGTCCGCCTTCAACCATTCCGTTAACTACCGCTCGGTGGTCATTTTTGGTACTCCTGAGAAAATCGAGGATACTACCCGGAAAACACAGGCCTTCAAATGGCTCACGGAAAAATTTGTGCCCAACAGCTGGGATTATCTCCGTCCATTCAATGAAAGCGATAACCGTAAAACGACCATACTGGCCTTTTCACTTGACGAAGCCTCCGCCAAAATACGTACAGGCATGCCCGGTGAAGATGAAAACAAAGACCTCCCCATTTGGTCCGGTATTATTCCGATTGAAACAAGACGACTAGCACCCATCACAGAAGAAGAATGTAGCGCAGGCATACCCCTGCCTCCCCATTTAACAGGAACTATGATGTAGATGATGTAGATGATGCTCCTGATGAACGAAGATTAGAGCGGAGATTTATACGGAACCATACAAACAGATATTAACGGAATCAGTGTATAGATCTGATTCCATTAATATCTTCGCTCCGATCTTCGTTCATCAGGAGCATCATCTACATCATCTTCATCACCGTTGTTGTCCGAAGTTTCTCGCCACATCATCTACCTGTAGCAAACCAGTGGGGTCAGACTGTGTTTTATATTCGCAGAATTTTTCAGCCCAGGTAGAAGTACGGATACGGAGAGGAGGATTTTCTGCGGCCACTACGCCGGCTACGAGCAGTGCTACCTCTTCGGCGGACTGATAGGAGGAAGAGCGGGATTCTCCGCTGGCAATATAAGATTCGAGCAACGGCTTGTAGGCATCTTCAAGGATACCTCCGCTGCTGTTGACCTGTTTAAAAACATTATTTCTGAATTCGGTCCGGATACCGCCGGGTTCCACAATGGTGAACTTAACATTAAAAGCGGGTGTCACATAAGTGGCCAGCGCTTCTGTATACCCTTCCACAGCGAATTTGGCGGCACAGTAGAGTTCATTAAAGGGCTGTCCTACCAGCCCACCTACAGAACCGATGTTGATGATGTGCCCGCTGCGGGCCTGCCGCATATGGGGAAGTACTATTTTAGTACATCGTACCACACCCAGGAAATTGGTGTCCAGTACCTTTTGTATTTCTTCCATGGAGGCCTGTTCCGTATTACGCACAAAACCGGCTCCGGCATTGTTGATCAGCACATCTATCTTTCCTTCATAGGCCAGCACGCGGTCTACACAGGCATTAATCGTATCGATGTCCGACACGTCCAGCACGCTGACATCCAGTTTAACTTGCTGCGCAACGGCAGCATCCAGTAAAGCATAACGTTTATCGAAGTCTCTCATGGTAGCATACACCTTATAACCATTAGCAGCCAGTTGTAAGGCGGTATGCATACCCAGTCCGGTGGAAGTTCCGGTGATTAAAACGACATTACCCTGCATAAGTCCGGTATTTTTAAAGGGATGAACAACATCCTAAATATAATAAATTACACGCAGTATTACCGCAGACACCGGCAAACACCCGCATCATATCACGTTAACGTGTATACGTAGAAAACCAGCACTTGCAGAATACAACAATAATGGATATATTGTAAAATATCGATCAGCCATATTCATATCATAAATATCATCTGTTATCATACTTTATCACAGTCTTGGATTGGTGGCAGGCATCGTCCTGATTATTATTCTGACAGCCAGGTACAGGATACATGCCTTCTTTGCCTTGCTGCTGGCCAGCATGCTGACAGGGCTGATTTTCGGACTCCCGGTAACGGATATACTCAGTACTATTAAGACAGGGTTCGGACAGATTATTGGTTCCCTCGGACTGCTGATCATATTGGGCACCACACTGGGCCTTATGCTCGAACATACCGGCAGCACCAGTGTGCTGGCGGCATATGTACTGCGTAAAACAGGTACCGGACGTTCTCCACTGGCACTGAATATCATCGGGTATGTGGTTGGCATGCCTATCTTCTGCGATTCAGGGTTTATTGTACTCAGCGGCCTCAACAAAGCCATGGCCGTACGTTCCGGCATCTCCATGCTGACCATGGCTTCTTCGCTGGCTACCGGCCTTTATGCGGTACATTGTATGATGCCGCCACATCCGGGTATTATGGCGGCCACCGGCATCATTCAGGCAGATGTAGGCAAAGTGATGTTATACGGACTGCTGATAGCCCTGCCGGCATCGGCCTGCGGATATGCATGGTCGTTATATGCCGGGCGCAAACTCCCTGCGCCAATTGTAGAAGCACCAGATATCACCATCCCTTCCGGACGCCTGCCCTCTGTAACCATGGCTATATTGCCGATCGCCGTACCCATACTACTGATAGCATTGCGCTCTTTTCTCGCACTGGAAAAAAAAACCTCTTCGCTGGCCATCCAGACACTCAATATACTCGGCATACCGGAAGTAGCCATCACTATCGGTATTATCCTCACCTTACTCAGTCTGCGTAACGGACAGGCCAGCAATGCCAGAAAAATACTAGTGGAAGGCGCAGAAAAGGCAGCAGGCATACTCGTAATCATCGGCGGCGGAGGCGCCTTCGGGGCCATACTGGCCAAAGCTGAACTGGGCAGACATATCGCGGAAAATCCGGCTATAACGGGCATGGGTATACTATTACCGTTCTTAATCACCGCCATCATCAAAACGGCGCAGGGCTCTTCTACCGTAGCTATCATCACAGCCGCTTCCCTCATACATCCTTTGTTGCCCGCACTGGGCCTCCATACGCCGGAAGGTAATATCCTGAGTGTACTGGCCATGGGCGCCGGCTCCATGATGGTATCCCACACTAATGACGCCTACTTCTGGGTCATATCCCGGTTCTCCGGACTGGAGATCAAAGACATGCTGCGTGTATATACTACGGCTACACTGATCATGGGCATTACCGCTATGGCTGGTGTATACCTCCTGTCGCTGCTCATCGGATAGGATTACAGGAAGATGCCCACCCTGTATGAATTTTGGATGAAGGATGGATGAACGGTACAGACAAAATTTTCAATAATTATTATTTTGTCGCCCAGACACAAACTACGCCACTTTATGGACACCAGAAGGGACTTCCTGAAAAAATCATTGCTGTTATCCGGCGCGGCCGGCTTCTCCACCATCATGCCTGCCTCTATTCAGAAGGCGCTGGCCATAGATCCTACGCCGGGCAGCACCTGGCTCGATGCAGAACACATCGTCATCCTCATGCAGGAAAACAGATCATTTGACCATTGCTTTGGAACCTTACAAGGTGTAAGAGGCTTTAATGATCCTAGGGCCATCCCTTTGCCCAACCTTAAACCGGTGTGGTTTCAGACAGATGATAAAGGTGATACCTACGCACCATTCCGGCTCGATATCAAAGACACGAAGATCACCTGGATGGGCTCCCTGCCACATTCCCGTGCCAGCCAGGTAGATGCTTATAATACCGGAAAACATGACCAGTGGCTGATTGCCAAAAGACCCGGCAACAAACAATATGCACACATGCCACTCACCCTGGGTTATTTTACAAGGGAAGACCTTCCCTTCAACTACGCCATGGCTGATGCTTTCACGATATGCGACCAGCATTTCTGCTCCGGCATGACCAGCACCACACCTAACCGCTCCTTCTTCTGGACTGGCAAAATTACCAGTAAAGAAGACGGGCGCGCTAAAGTCAACATCCGCAACGACGACTTCAGCTACGGCAAACTCACCTGGAAAACATTCCCGGAAATGCTGGAAGAAAACAATGTATCCTGGAAATTTTATCAGAACGATCTCAGCTGCGGCGGTGGCTTCAAAGGAGAAGAAAGAGCCTGGCTGGCCAACTTCGGTTGCAACCTCCTCGAATTCTTCGAAGCCTATCACGTGAAATTTTCCTCCCGCCATATTCAGACACTACTCAAACAAGTAGATACCCTGCCGGATGAAATCAACAAACTCATGGAAGCTACTCCTTCGTCAGATGAAGCGGCCAGGAAAATACGTGCAGACATCGCCAAAAAACAGGAAGTGCTCGACAATGCCACCAAAGAGCTGCTGAAATGGAATAAGGAAAGTTTTGATCAGTTATCTGATCATCAAAAAAATCTCTACAAAAATGCATTTGTAATCAACAGCGCTGACCCCAACTTCAGGACTGTTACCACTTTCCAGTATACTGATGATGGCAACGACCGTAAGGTGACCGTCCCTGCCGGCGATATCCTTTACCAGTTCAGAAAAGATGTACAGGACGGTAAACTGCCTGCTGTCTCCTGGCTGGCAGGTCCGCAAAATTTCTCCGACCACCCCAGCGCTCCCTGGTATGGCGCCTGGTATGTATCAGAGATCATGGACATCCTCACCAGCAACCCCGAAGTATGGAAGAAAACCATCTTCATCGTTACCTATGATGAAAACGACGGCTACTTCGACCACGTACCTCCCTTCTCCATCCCTGATGAAAACAAGCCAGAGACAGGCAAATGTTCTGCAGGCATAGATACTGAAGTGGAACATGTACGACTGGAAAATGAATTATTACAAGGCATCCATAAAAAACAGGCCCGCGAAGCACCTATAGGCCTTGGTTTCAGGGTTCCTTTGATCATCGCTTCTCCCTGGAGTCGCGGCGGCAAAGTATGTTCACAGGTATTTGATCATACGTCTACATTACAATTCCTGGAAACATATGTCAACCGCAAGTACGGTAAAAAGATCCACGTGGATAATATCAGTCAGTGGAGACGGACCATCTGCGGCGATCTCACTGCAGTGTTCAGTCCTTTTACAGCTAAAACTGAAAAACTGCCTTTTCTGAATAAGGAGAAGTTTGTGCAGCATATTTACAATGCACAGTTCAAAGCCGCGCCAGGTGGGTTTAAGAAAATAACAGACCAGCAGCTGGAACGTGTGATCAGCAACCCCGAGGCCAACGACCTCATGGCGCCACAGGAAAAAGGAGTACGGCCTTCACCGGCGTTGCCATATGAATTGTATGCAGATGCCCAGTGGCTGCCCGGCAAACAACAGGTGGAAATCAGTTTTGCTGCCGGTAACACCGTATTTGGTTCAGCCTCGGCTGGTGCGCCTTTCACTGTTTTTGCACCGGTAGCATACAAAGATGATAAAGGGAATACGGAAGTATCCCGCAACTGGTCTTTCGCCGTAAAAGCCGGTGATAGCATCCGGTATCAGTGGCCAGTAACGGCTTTCGAAGCGGGCACCTATCATTTGCATCTTCATGGCCCCAATGGCTTCTTCCGGGCTTTCAAGGGCAACCACGATGATCCGGCAGCACAGATAACGTGCACGCATGAACGTAATAATACCACCGGCAAACTCACCGGCAATGTAATCGTCAATATTACCGGCACAGCTGCAACACCACTTAATATTACCATCCGCGACAATGCCTATAAAAATAAAAGCATCAGCCGTAGCATTGCTGCCAACGGCAACGCCGCCATCCTGCTACCCTTGCAAGCCAGCAACGGATGGTACGATTTCAGTATTCTTATCAACGGCTTCAGCATGTTTGAAAGAAGATATGCCGGCCGCGTAGAAACCGGTAAGGAAGGCATCACCGACCCATACATGGGCAGGGCTATATCCTGATTTATGGAATCCGGGCACCTGCATGCATCCTGTAATTAAAATCAGATGAGACTGTTTCTTTTAATCCCTTTCATCATGACAAGTATACAGGCATTCAGTCAGGGGCCCGGCTCCCCTCTTCCGGAACTTACCCGCTACGATTCCCTGGGAACGGGCATTTTACAGGTAAGCTTCGAAGAAAAAATTCCACTATATGCCAGTGCAGATGCTACAATTCCTTTCGACACCCTGGAAATAAAGCGCCGCGCAGATGGCAGCACTGCTTTTCTCACACGAGTGCTGAAAAATAAACTGCTCCCCTACCAGCTGTCACAGGGTGACACCCATGAGAGTGGTCGTCGCCATATCAATATGGGCCTGATTTCTTTTCCGCCAGTACTGCAATTCAGAGTGATACAGGCCACTGCACATCATTTTCAGGTGATCATCAACGAAAAGGAAAACCTCACCTGCTTTATCTATATCAATCCGAAATATGCATTGTACAAAACATTGGCGCAGAAAGAACAAACCGAAGCTCCATACAATCCCTGCTGGTATCTCTACGAAACATGGGAACATTTTCTGCAACGCGCCTATATTGTAAGTACCAAACCCAACACCACTTTCTACGCTGCTCCCAATGGAAAAACGATTCCTTTCCCATCTATGCAGGATGGCTGCAGGGAATGTTTTCATGTGGCCCGCGTTAAAGGAGAATGGGCCGAATTGATAGACAGACAGGATTATAGCAGAAAGAAGCCAGCCTATGGTTGGGTTAAATGGCAGAACGGTAAGGCGCTGGAAGTATCGGTGATGGAGTTTGGATACGAATAAACCCCAGGGCCGAAAAACATCAACCCCGGGGCAGGGGCGCTATACATTCATCGTTACTGTAGCGCCTTTTTTCTTTTTGCTTTCATCAGCAGCTTCCATGAAAGCCATCATTTCAATTGTTTCTTCCGGCTTCACTGGAGGAATACCTGTCTGGAAGAAGGCAGTGATCTGCAATACCAGTGGTTGATAAGAGCTGAAGTCGCCGATAGGCGCTATACCTTTTTCTCCGAAAGCATGACCACCAAAGCCATAAGGTCCTTTGCGGACGCCTCTCAGCGTACCTATGCGGCCATCCTTCCATACACCCGTTACCACATCCATATCTTCGGAAGTAATGCGGGTCACACGATGACAGCCGGTACCCATCAGGGCAAACAACATCTCCACACCATGGATGCCGTACCAGAAAAGGTCCGGATGTGTTTTTTCAGTGGGCGACGGCGTATATACATCCGCCCCGGTGACCTTCCCGATTTTTCCTTGTGCCACTTGTTGTATGCTATCGATGAAACGCAGTGCAGAAGAGGAAAACACCGGCACCTTATATTTTTCAGCCGCCTTAAAAATAGCCCGGGTATCCGCCAGTGAAGCAGCAATAGGCTTGTCGATAAACACACGTTTGCCGGCTTTAAACACCGGAAGCGCCTGTTCCAGATGCACACGGCCATCGTTGGACTCCAGTAAGATCACATCTGTTTTTTCCAGCAGCGCAGCGATAGAGTCAACGATCTCTATGCCCAACTCCTTTATCTTAGCCAGATTACCGGGTACCATTTCCAGACTGGAAGTAATGTCTTTACTGCCTTGTACATAAGCCGCCGTCACTTTAAAGCCGTTGTAGGCCGGATCTGCATTGACAGCATTCAGCATCTTAGAGAACTCCACACTATGAGAAGTATCTAATCCTATGATGCCTACACGTTTTCCTGGTGTTGCCGGTGTGCCCGCAAACAGGGAGCTGGCCCGGCCTGCAAGACCGAGCCCTACACCCGTGATTGTCGCTGTTCTTATAAATTTTCTTCTATCGTATGATGACATAAGCTATTGTTTAATGTTGAATTTAACGGGTGATCTCCACGATCTTTCCGCTTTGTTTTTCTTTTAATATCAGTTTGGTACTGCCGAAATGTGTTTTTTCTTCTTTGATGAGATAATGATGCTCATCATATTCTACCAGTGTATTGCCTTTGGCAACACCTTCCTGACCTCTCCATACCTCCAGCTGTACCGGCTCCCATTGTTTGCTGGCGGCGCTTTTATAGGCTGCGTCCAGAATAGCATTCACTACATAACCATCGTAGAATGTTTCGCGGGGTTGTTTGTTTTGTTCGATGGCATTAAACATGTCGGCAAACATATGATTGTATCCGAGGTCATTCAACTCATCTCCTACCGGAAACAACCAACCAGAATTGCTTTCCGCTTTCTCTGCTACATAATCTGCTCCCTTACCGGTGGTGAACATATCAAAACCCGTACGTAGGAAGCTGTTCAGCCAGATGGTACCTTCTGTGCCCATTACTTCATCACGCAGGTCGAGGCCACCGCGGAAAGTCCAGCTTACTTCAAACTGGCCAATGGCGCCGTTTTCATACCTTATCAGCCCGATAGCATGATCTTCTGCATCTATTGGTTTTACCTGTGTATCGGCCCAGCACATTACTTCTACCGGCCTGATATCTTTTCCGATAAAGCTGCGGCCTATCTCCACGCAATGACAGCCCAGGTCGAGGATACAGCCGCCGCCGGCCTGTTCCTTGTCCCAGAACCATTCGCTGTGCGGACCAGGATGTGTTTCTCTGGACTTGGCCCAGAGAATACGGCCTAACGCTCCCGCCTGTACGCTTTGTAACGCTTTGGAGAATTTTGGCGTATACACCAGGTCTTCCATATAACCATGGAAGATGCCTGCCTTTTCTACTGCTTCCAGCATTCTCTTTGCTTCCTGGGCATTACGGCCCAGCGGCTTCGTACAGATCACCGCCTTCTTAGCCTTGCAGCAGGCCAGCACTGCCGCCTCATGCAGATTGTTGGGCAGCGCAATACATACTACGTCCACCTCCGGATGATTGATCGCCTCTTCCATCTCCACTGTCCAGTGAGGTGTATTATAATCTGCAGCAAACTTCTTCGCGCTCTCTTCACGGCGTGAATAGACGCTCACAATACGATCTTTACTTCTTTGGCCATGGATAGAATCAGCATAAAAACGGCCGATGAAACCCGAGCCTAGCATGGCAATTTTTCTTCCCATATAAAAATGTTTTATTGTTTATCATCTCTGAACAAAAAAATAAATAGCAGCAGGAAAATACCGGTGATAGCAGCAGGTACCAGCCAGATACTACGCCAATCGTAATGCAAAACGGCTGTCTGTAAATAGCTGAAGCGCCCTGCTACAAACCCCGACACATAGGAGCCTATCAGCATGCCCAGGCCATAGGTGGCAAAAGTGATCAGCCCCTGTGCCGCATTCCTGATGTTGTCGCCTGCCTTACGATCGGTATAGATCTGTCCTGTCACGAAAAAGAAATCGTAACACATACCATGTAATGCAATGCCTCCGTATAGCATCCAGGCGCCAGCACCACTGTCGCCATAAGCGAACAATACATAACGCAGTATCCAGCAGAACATGCCCAGCAACAGCATCCGCTTAACACCCAATCGCGAAAACAGGAACGGCATCAGCAGCATAAAAAGAAATTCCGATACCTGTCCCAGCGTCATCTTGCCGGCAGCATTGGCCATACCAGCATGATTGAGGAATGGATTGGTAAAACTGTAGTAAAACGCCAGTGGTATACATACCGCCACCGCAGTGATAAAGAAGATGCCGTAGGCACGTCCTTTCAACAGTACCAGCGCATCCAGTCCCAGTATATCAGACAAGCACACCTCTTTTTTCACCGATTGTGAGGAGGGCAGAAAAAAGCTGTATATGCCCAACAGCAGTGAACTGGCGGCAGCGATACGGAAAGTGGCGGCAGTCGTTTCCACCCCGGCGAAACCAATAAGCAGCCCCGCCAGTATCCATCCTACGGTACCGAATACACGTACAGAAGGAAACTCCCTGCCCGCATCCTGCATCTGGCGGAAGGAGATCGAATTGGCCAGCGACATAGTGGGCATATACAATAACGTATACAACAGAATCAGCCACCAGAAGCTGCTAAAGTCCTGTACTCCACTGATCAGGTATAAGGTGGCCGCACCTGCCAGATGCAACACTCCCAGCACTTTCTGTGCAGCGAAAAAACGGTCCGCTATCAGCCCCACAAAAAATGGGGAGATAATGGCAGCTATAGACAGGTTGGCATAGGCTGCCCCTACCTGCACCGCATCCGCTTTTAAAGCGGTAATGAGGTAAGTGCCCATGGTCACATACCAGGCTCCCCAGGTAAAATACTCCAGCAGCATCAGGACAGACAATCGCAAACGTACGGATGCGGTCATGTGATTAGTTGTTATTTGAGAAATAGATCCAGTCTACATTAAACAGGTATCCGTCTTTACCGTCTGCACTCTTGAATACAAAATACAGATCATGTGCTCCGACAGTTGGCTGCACAGCAGCCTTCACCGGTTTCCAGCCGCTCTTAGGTCCTGCGGCTGCAGCGGTACCAGCCGGCACACTGACTTTACTCAGCAGCGGTCCAGCCGGCTTATCGAGGTGTACTTCTATCACACCACCCATACCTTGCTCCTGAATATTGTATTGTAAACTCTTCACACCATCCAGATAGAAATGGTTGAAGCGGATATAACTGTTGTTGCGCACATAAGCGTAACACAATGCAGCGGTAGTGATAGTAGCCAGGTTCACATTTCCTTCATCAAAATCTTCTATCTGTATCAATGGATTTCTCAGCATGATATAATCCCTGCCTGTAAGCGGTTCTATATTGTTGGCGCCTTTATCGGTATAGGTAGCCATCAGCAGATATCCGCCTTCATTGCCCTTACCAGTATGTGCCTTAAACGGCTGCACGCCCTGCATAGGCAACGAAGCTTTGGCACTGCCCAGCGAAAGAATGTAGTGCACAATTTCTTTAGCATCTTCAGTAGACATATCCGGATGTGCAGACATGGTGCGGTTGCCCCAGTTGCCACTACCACCGGCGATTACCTTGGCAGCCAGCTTGTTTACATTGGTTTCATTATCCTGATAGTGTTTGGCCACTTCTACCAGGCTAGGGCCTACAGAAGCGGTGTTCTCAGTATGACAGGCTTTACAGTCCAGCGACCAGAACAGCTGATGTCCTTTTGCATGCTGCGTGTTGCCGTCACCGTTATTACCAGCCAATACCAGCGCAAAGTCTTTGCCCATAGGGAGATAATCAAACGATACCTTTACCTTGCTGCTGTCGGGCGTTCCATCTTCAGGGTCCTGAACCTTCACCTGATAGTCAAGGACCGCATTGTCCCAGTAGAAGCTTCTGTTGGCCGTGGTATTGATTTTTACAGCAGGTGGGGTATTCCCTACTTTAATATCTACAAAGGAAGTTCCCTTTGCACCGTGGTTATCTGTTACTGTCAGTTCTACCTTGTAAATTCCTGGTTTGGAGAAGGTATAATCCACCTGCTCGCCTTTCAGTTCTTTATCAGCTACTTTCCAGATATAGGTGAGCTGATCTCCCTTATCGTAGTCCATGGAGCCGGCAGCAGAAAGTTTTACAGTCAGTGGAGCGCCGCCATACAGCTGACTACTGCGGATATTAGCTACCGGCTTACGATTACCTTCAGCATAAGTAATACGTACCAGTTTGGCATTGGAATTTTTGGCAAACCAGTTGGTACCATATTCCAGCATGTAGATGCTGCCATCAGATGCAAATTTCATATCTATCGGTGCAGCAAAATCTATATGTTCCAGGAAAGGCTCCATGCGTACATAGTTACCTGCCGAATCCAGTGTTACGGCCATGATCCAATGACGCATCCATTCATAGATAAAGAGTTTGCCGTTGTAATAATCCGATAGTTTGTAGGGTGCATCCTTAAACTGATCGCTGTAAAATACCGGGCCGGCCATGACTGTTTCGCCACCTTTACCTACCAGCGGGAATACAGGTGAAGCAGCGTCGCCATACCAGATCATCGCTGGTTGCGCAGGCGGCAGCTCTTTAATACCGGTATTATGTGGTGAGTTGTTAACAGGATGCAGTGGGTCTTTGCCCGGGCGTTCTTTCATAGTGGCATAATCCAGTAAGGGATATGCTTCGTTGTTACCGTTAAAATAAGGCCATCCAAAAAAGCCTGGTTTCCGTGCCTGGTTGATTTCATCGAAGCTCAGCGTGCTGCCTTCAGCAGACGGCACTTTGGTGTCTGGCCCGATATCTCCCCAGTATAAAAATGCGTTTTTCATATCCACTGAAATACGGTAGGGGTTACGACAGCCCATAACATAAATTTCAGGACGTCCTTTGGAACCGTCTTTGGGGAACAGGTTGCCATCGGGAATAGAATAAGTACCGTTAGGTTCGGGTTTAATACGCAGCACCTTTCCTCGCAGATCCATGCTGTTAGCCGCACTGGCCTGGTCATCAGACAGATGGCGGCCTGGTCTTTCATCTACCGGCGTATATCCGTGGGTTTCTTCTGCATTGGTATTATCTCCTATTGACAGATATAAGAGATCATTAGGCCCAAAGAACAGATAACCTGCAGAGTGGCAGCAGTATTGCCTTTGCGTAGGTACTTCCAGGAGTACCTTTTCTGTAGACATATCCAGTTTATCACCGTGCAGTTCAAGGCGTACCAGTTTATTATACCATTTTTCTCCTGCAGGAGCATAATAAAAATATACCCAGTGGTTCTTTTCAAAATGAGGGTCCAGGGCCACCCCCAGCAACCCGTCTTCAATACCGCTGAACACATCAAAACGGCCGACAGTTTTGGTTTGACGCAGGCGGGCATCATAAAACTTAACCCCACCCTTCCGTTCTACAAACAACACATTTCCTTCCGGCAGAATACACATCTCCATAGGCTCATCCAGCCCATGGTCCAATACCGTATAGGTGTAACGGTTAGTATCCGGTGGCGCGATGGTCAGCGATTTGCTATAGTCCGGCCAGGCATTACTGCCTACCAGGTATTTTATAGCTGGTTGTATGGTGGCTGCCGTAGCCGCAGCAGGCACAATAAAGAGGCGGCCATTGTCCTGGGTTAATTCCTTGCCTTCGGGTAACGTAGCCCATTCCTTCAGCCAGGGCCATCCCTGTTTGATAACAGCGCTATCCTTTACAGCAAGGATACCACCGCCACCGGCTTCAGCATAACGTTTCAGCGCGGGAATATTCCGGTAGTTCAGACTATCCGTCAGGGAAAACGGCAGACATACTGCACTGAACCCTCGCAGGGAATCATCCTGAAAATATTGTCTGTCGCCGGTAAGCACAATCTGCCAGCCTTCTTTCTGTCCTGCTTCCTGTAATTGTTTCACCCATGTACTCTCAACATTTTTAGTATAACATAAAATGCGGGTAACAGAGCGTTTGGCACCGCACGCGGAAAGCAGCACCAACAAAACAGGCAACCATAGTTTTTTCATTGCTAAATTTTAAATGGGTTCTTTTATGCAACAATTACGAATTACGAATTCCTGAAAATTCCCACTCCATTCGTAATTCGTAATTGTTCATTCGTAATTGATTTAGTATCCTGGGTTTTGTTTGATGCCGCCACCAGTCCGGTCTATCTCCTGTTGTGGTATAGGGAACAGGTATTTGTTACCGGAAGCAGGCGCTCTGAAAGCACCACCTTTACCGTTGGAATAAGGTCTGGTGGAATAGTCCTTCATAGTGGATACATAGGTGTTCCAGCGCAGCAGATCAAAGACGCGGCCGTACTCACAACCCAGTTCCACACGACGTTCGTGACGCAGGGCTTTACGCAGGTCATCGGCTGCAGTTACCGGTACCAGTGGAGTGCTGGCCACTACTCTTTTACGGGACACCGCCTCCACATCCGTATGAGCGGAGTTGCTGGCGCGGGCACGCACCAGGTTGATATAATCAGCTGCTTCCTGTTTGCTGCCACCACTTTCCAGCACTGCTTCTGCATACATCAGCAGCACATCAGCATAACGCACCAGGTGCATAGTCCAGGCATCATTACCCCAACCTTGACCACGGCGGTTTTCAGGCAGAAACACTTTTCTGTTGTGATGACCTGTATTGGGATAGGAAGAGAAGTCCAGTGTTTCTGAGCCATTCGCTTTAGGGAACACATCTCCGGGGTCCATCACGGTAAACAATATACGGGGATCTCCCGGCTCAAACTCATCTACCAGTGATTGTGTAGGACAGTCGAAACCCCAGCCGCCCACGTTACGAGGAGAGCAATAAATCGGTAGAGTAGTACCGTAGATAAAAGCAGCGGGATCATCTCCAAAGATCAGCGGGAATACAGATTCCTGGCTCTTATAACCATCTTTCAGAAACAGCTGCTGGTACTCCATCTCCAGTGTAAACGCATTGGAGCTGATTACTTTTTTGGCAGCATCTCTTGCTTTGGCATATAATGTTTTATCATCTTCTGCAAAGAAAAGATAGGCCCTTGCCTGAACAGCCCATGCAGCTTCCCTGGTAACACGGCCCTGTTCTGCAGCCGGTAAGTCTTTACGGGCAGGCAATGCGGCATCGTTGCCTATCGCTTCCAGTTCACTGGTGATAAACTGAAATACTTCGCTGGCCTGGGCTCGTACAATTTTATTACGATCGTCTATCTGCAGCGTTTTAGTCAGCAATGGTACGCCACCGAATATGCGCACCAGATCCAGGTAGTAGTAGGCACGCAGGAAACGTACTTCTGCGAGATAACGGCTTTTTGTTTTATCATCCAGGGGATTGCCTTTGTCGTCCAGCAGTTTAGCTGCAGGCAGGCGTTCCAGCGCTACGTTACAGTTGCCGATGCCTTTATAACAGGCAGCCCACAAACCATTCAGTGTTTCATTGCTGGCCAGTGCCCTGCCATAGCCCAGGTCTATCACAAAAGGGCGGTCATTGGCATCAGAACCGCCTTTATCACTTTCATCGGTGGCCATATTGCCCAGCTCCGCAATGGCAGCCTGGTAGCCCCAGAAATCATAAAAGCCCAGGTAACAATTCACGACCGTCTTAAAGCCGGCCCCTGGTGAATTATAAAAATTATCATCGGTCTGCAACCCCAGCGGCGGCCTGTTCAGATAATCCTTTGAACAGGAAACGCCCAGCAACATCATTATTAACGGTAAAGAATATACGAATTTTTTCATTTTCTGACAGTGTTAGTGGTTAGAATTTAGCGTTCACCCCGATCATAAAAGTGCGGGCCTGCGGGAAATATCCCTGATCTATCCCTATCAGTCTGGGATCATCATTGCCCATCTCAGGATCAAGGCCACTGTATTTGGTGAAGGTGAACAGGTTCTGTGCACCTACGTATAACCGTAACTGTGGTATACGTGCTCTTTGCAGCCATTTTTCCGGGAAGTTGTAACCCAGCTGTATATTCTTGAGGCGCAGGTAGGAACCATCTTCCACGAAATAGTCAGACACACTGCTGTTTAAGGCAGAGTTGGAAGAGATACGGTAATATTTGTTGGTAGAGCCGGGGCCGTTCCAGGCTTTTTCCAGGAAGCCCTGTGGTGCATTATACCAGCCGGTGCCGGATTCTGTATCATAACGCAGGATATTCATCACGTCGTTGCCCAGAGAACCTTGCCAGAACATGCTCAGGTCAAAACGTTTATAGTTCATATTGATATTCACCCCATACACGAAATCGGGCCATGGGTTGCCGATCATGGTACGGTCGGCAGCATCCAGTTTACCATCAGGGCCAGGCACGATATTGCCATTGGCATCCACACCATTGATATCTTTAAAACGCAGGTCACCAGGACGGGAGCTCAGACGCTGCGGACTTTTATTCACTTCATCCTGTGTCTGGAAGATACCATCTGTGAGCCAGCCGAAATAATAACCTACCGGTTTACCCACTTCTGTTTTGGTAATCGTTTCGCCCAGGTGAGCCGTAGTATAAATCGGTTCTCCGCCACCCATACTCAGCACTTCGTTGCGGAAGGTAGATACATTGAGACGTACGCCATAGCTGAAGTCTCCAAAGTGATGTGTATGTGCGAGCGATATTTCCCAGCCTTTATTGACCATGCTGCCGGCATTGGTCCAGAACGGATTAGACGGATATCCCATGGTGGTGGGCAGAGGCATCACCACCAGCATGTTGCTTACTTTTTTGTTGAAATAATCTACGGTCACGTCAAGCAGCCCATCAAACAAACCCAGGTCCAATGCGATATCGGTTTGTTTGGAAGTTTCCCACTGCAGGCCAGGATTGGCCATGGTTTTGCGTTCTGCACCCAGGAAGCCGGTGCTGGTATTACCAAACACATAACGCTGGTAAGTGTTGCCATAGGAAGACAGGTATAATCCACTGCCACCTCCTACATACTGATTACCGATAGCGCCGTAGCTGGCTCTCAGTTTACCGCTATTCAGCCATTTCAGGTTAGCATTCTTCAGGAAGTTTTCTTCCGTAAAACGCCAAGCGGCAGAAGCAGAGGGGAAAGTACCCCAGCGGTAGCCATCACCGAAGTTGGAACTACCATCCCGGCGTACATTGGCAGCGAGAATATAACGGTCAGCATATACGTAGTTGATACGGCCAAAGAACGACTGCAACGCGCTGGAATAAGTATATCCGGAAGCGCCAGGAGTCATAGTGGCAGCATCAATAATGCGCATGTCTTTATCGTTATTCACGATATTCTGTTTGGAAGCAGCATAGGTGAGGCCTTTGGTCAGCTCCGCGGAAATACCCGCCAGCGCAGTGATACGATGCCTGCCATAGGTCTTATCGAAGTTCAGCGTATTCTCCCACACGAAATAATTGTTCCAGCTGGAACTGTTGCTCACGCTGTTATAGTTGGCATAATCGAAAGAGTTCAGGAAATAGGAAGGTGAAAATCCTTTGGAGATACCACGGCCCAGGTCCAGTCCGAAATTACTCCGGAAAGTCAGCGGGTCAATGATCTTCACATCCAGCGCAGCACCTCCTTTGATGGCGATACCTTCCCATACACTTTGCTGCATGCGTTCTACCTGTGCCACAGGGTTGGGCTTGTTGGTAAAGAGGATGCCGGCGTATTGGGAATAAGGATTATTGGCCTCATAGCCAGTCATGATACGGTTGTAGAAATCCGGTACACTCTTCAGGTTGTTGCGATATACCGGCGTGATAGGATCTGCTGCCATCGCGCTGAAGATGGTACCGCTGAAAGGATTGTTTTCATCTACATTGCGGCGGCTTTCATAGATCAGGCCGATATTGGTGGTCAGTTTCACACGGGTGCTGATATCTGCGCTCACATTGGTACGCCAGGAGATACGTTCGTAGTCGGAACCTTTTACAATACCTTTCTGATTCATATAACCTACACTGGAAGCATATACCAGGTTTTTGCCAGCACCGCTCACGCCTACGTTATAACTCTGGATAGGTGCATTTTGCTGAATGATTTCCTTCCACCAGTCGGTACCGTTAGGCCCGGTGTTATCGTTAACGAATTTCAGTACAGCAGCCACTTTTTCAGGAGCATCCAGATCAGTGGGCAATGGCGCACCATCGGCGCTGTACGCGCGTATTTTGTATTTTATAAAATCTTCTGCATTCAGCATGTGTGGCCGTTTCCAGGCCGACTGCCAGCCGGTGTAACTATCGAGGGTCACATGCATTTTGGAATCATCGCGACTTCCTTTACGGGTGGTGATGATCACTACACCATTGGAACCTCTGGAGCCGTAGATCGCTGCAGTAGAGGCATCTTTCAGGATGTCCATGGCTTCAATATCATTAGGGTTGAGCCAACCGATATCTGTCTGGGGCAATCCATCTACGATGTATAGCGGGGAGTTGCTGCCGCTGATAGAGCCGATACCACGGATACGTACTACCGGCGCCGATCCGGGGCTGCCGCTACTTTGCGACACCATTACGCCGCTGGCTTTGCCTTGCAGGGCTTCAGCCGCGTTGCGTACCGGCACGTTGCGCAGATCTTTGCTGTTCACAGAGCTGATAGCACCGGTCACATCTTTTTTGCGCTGGGTACCATAACCAATCACTACTACCTCATTCAGGCCGCTGGTAGATTCTTTCAGGATGATACGCAGTGGTTCATTATTGTTAACAATCACTTCCTGAGTGATAAAACCCATATAGCTCACGATCAGTACTGCACCCGCATCAGCCTGTAACGTAAAACCACCGGCCAGGTCTGTCACCGCGCCCTGACTACCACCTTTTACTTTAACAGACACGCCGATCAGCGGAGCACCTTTTTCGTCGGTCACCTTACCGGAAACCTTCCCGGCAGCGGATTCCGACTTGGGAGCAATTACCACCAGATTGTTATCTACTATACGGTAAGCCAGTGATGTGCTGTCCAGTAAGCGCCGCATGACTTCCGGCAAGGTAGCATCCTTTACCTGCAGGTCTACCTTACCCAACTGACGGATAGCTGCATAGTTATAAAAAAAACGATAGTCGCTTTCCTGCTGGATCTTTGCGAAGATCTTGTCTGCGTCAGCCTTCACAAAAAAGAAGGTGAATTTTTCCTGCGAAAAAGCGGTTGCTGAAGCATGTAAACAGGATAACAACACCACAACAAAACATAACTTCATAATGAGGAATAGTTTGACTGTCTGGCTGAGCGCATAGGAAGCCCCTCCAAATCTTCTTTTTTTCATAGATTTGTTTTAGAAAGGTTTGTAAAGAAGGGTGTAAGCGTAGTTTCTCAGGCTGTCTTACTCCCGTACATACAACATAAGCCTTTGGGGAAGAGCTGGTCTCTTCCCTTTTCTTTACCTGATGAGGCTTATCTCATCTCCGGAAATGGCTCAGGTAACGAGTGCGTATAATAACAGTGTTTTCATTACAGGTGATTTTTGAGTTGATAAAATGTTGGTCTTATGTTTATCTGGACAGGTAAATCTGTCGCTCTACAATTCTATAGTGGAATCCTGTGGTCATCTGCAATAACTGCAGTGCCTTGTTGATATCTTCTTTTTCAAATACGCCGCTCAGTACTTCATGCTTCAGTGCTTCGTCTTCAAATACTATGTTGACATTAAACTGTCTCTCCATTTTACGCGCCACTTCCGCAAAGGTCTCATTCATAAAGGCCAGCTTATGATCGCACCAGGCAGTTTCCATCACTACTGCTGGATCTTTGCTGTCGGCCAGTTCCTGTACTTTAAACGTGGCATGTTGTATACTATCGTTTTGTTTGGGAGCAGCCACTTTATCGAGTGACAGCACCAGTTTTTCACGGGGCAGCAACACTACTTTTTTTTCAGGACTGTTACACATCATCACCTGCACCCTGCCGGAGATCACGGCCACTTCTGCTTTCTGGTCGTCGCCATAGGCTCTTACATTAAAAGAGGTACCCAGCACCTGTATCGCGAGGTTTTCCGAATGAACGATAAAAGGTTTGTTATCATCTTTGGCCACATCAAAAAATACTTCTCCGGCTACAGTCACATCGCGGGTTGTACCAGCAAAACGGGGATCATAACTGATTTTACTGCCGGCATTAATCCATACTTCGGTACCATCTGGCAACAGTGCCTTGATAGTACTACCCAGGGGAGCGCTGATCTGTTGCAAAGCCAGCGCAGGCGTGTTATGCTTTCCGGTGAGTTTCCAGATTCCGGCACCTGCGGCAGCCAATACCACCGCTGCAGCAGCCCACCAGTAACGTCGTCTCGATGGTATACTCACCACTGGAGTGTCCAGTGACTGCGCAATTTTGTCCCAGCCGGCAGCTACCACTGCGGCGTCGCTGGTATCATTGCCTGCTGTATCGATCACGGTCTCCATAAACCGGTAATCCGGGTTTTCTTCCAGCAGCTGCTCCAGCTCTTCCAGTTCTTCCCTGCTCGCTGCCCTGCCGGCCTTTCGTGCCATCAACTCCAGTATTCTTGCTGCTTTCATTGAAATGTTAGATAGTACCTGAGAGAAGGACACAAGAAAAAACCGGATTCCCTAAAAAGCTATAAAAAAAATCCCAGGGCTAAAGCCCTGGGCTATGTTTGATGTTCTTAGGTATAATGGGTAGCAATCTTTACCAGCCCAACGCATCAATTAATGATCCATGGTTCCACATAAATAAATAGTAATAGTATAATTCAGCCCCCAAAATGAAGACCTCAATTTATATCCCAGAACTCCGTCTAAATAATAAACAAACATAGCCCAGGGCTTCAGCCCTGGGGCAACAAATAATGTTGCAGAGAAGTAGTTAGTTTTTTCAATGCGATAATCAGTTGGGCATCTACGGTTTTGGGAGAGATATTGAGTATACCCGCTACTTCTTTGTAGGAAAGACCGTCTTCTTTTACCATCTTAAAGATAAGCCTGCATTTGGGTGGTAGCTGGCGGACTGCCGCGGCTATAGCGCTTTGCAGCTCATGTGTGAGTAACAGTTGTTCTGCTCCGGCACAAAATCGGATCTGTGGCACCTGCAAATTATCGAGGTCAGCTTCCGTGAAGGTGGTAGCTGAACGCAGCTGGTTGAGTGCAGCATGTTTTACCGCCACATAGAGATACACTTTTATATTCTCTATTTCATGCAGGGTATTTCTGCGCTGCCATAGGCGGACGAAAACATCATTCACTACTTCTTCTGCGGGCTGATGCTGCTTCAGGAATGCCAGGGCAAACTGATATAGCGGAAACATCTGCTGCTGATAAAAAGCTTTAAATGCCTGCTGGTCATCGTGAAATTGTATACGGTAAAGCAGCTCCTTCATATTTCATCGTGCGTAGCACAATATAAAAATAATTTAATAAACTAAGTTAGTTTTTAAATTATTTTCTAAATAAAAAGGGATGAATGGTTTTTAATGGTTAATAGGCTGGCTATGGAGTATATCCCTAACCGTTTGTCCGGGTAATAAACGGAATACCGGGATATTCAGGGCATAACGATCGCATAGCTGGCGCAGTCGCTGGTCAATCTCTTCAGCTGAATAACGGGAGGAAAAATGCCCCAGTATCAGCTGTTGCACACGGGTAGCACTCACCATTTCTATAACTTCTTCCAGGCGGCTATGCCGGTGCTTATCGGAATTGGGGGCTACCATCTCCTCTCCGCCCAGGAAAGTGGCTTCATGGATCAGTATTTCTGCATCCTGCCAGGTTTCAGGATTCGCTACCGGCGTATCGCCGGAATAACTCAGAATATTGGTACGTACCTCCATCGTGGTACTTTCCTTTCCTTTTTCACGGCTGATAATTTTAATCTCGTCTTCTGAAAGTCCCGCCAATTCAGGACGCAGCTTGCGTTTTGTCTGCATCACCTTATAACTCAGGCTGCGCACGGTATCAGGTGCGGCATCTACATGTTCATTACGCAAGGGTACCACCAGCATATCATTCTTTATCCATATTTCATCACCTGGCGCGACTGGCATCCATACAGTAGTGGCAATATGCGGATCAAATTTTTTAGTGAACGCTTCCAGCGCCGGATACGACTGGCCGTCCCTGGGGTAACAGATCACCGGCAAACCATCACGGGCATTCAGCTGATTCAGTTGCAGCAAACCGGTAATATGGTCTCTGTCTGCATGGGAAAGAAATACATGCTGGATCTTTCTGCTTTTCTGTAATAAAGTGGAAGTAACCCCGTCACCTGCATCAAACAAAATACCCAGTTCATCGATAAAATACCAGGTGGAAAACAGGGCCGTAGAATAGCCGGTGATCGTAAACGTTTTCATAATACAAAGCTAAGCATATAAAGCCCTGTTTTTGCAACCACGGTGTAAAAATAGAATGGGCTGGCTATGGAGGAATGCTTAATTTTGTTACATGCGGAGATAATGACTGCTATCCTGCATACCCGGATAATTTTCCTTTAACTACCATCATTCAGATATGATGTGCGCATAAGACGTGCACCAGGATTTTTATGCCCATTAAAAAAGAGATTATGAAAGAAAACAATACAGTTGCACCTGCCAGGAAACCTGTTTCAGCTCATCATCCCGACCATCAGCATAAACCGGGCGAAAAACAGGACCACAAACATAGCCATGATCATGGTCAGGGTTGTGATCACGGTCACGCCCACACGATGATGATTTTCGGTAAAAATACGGAGCTCTATTTCAGCCTGCTCTGCGGCATACTGCTGGGCATCGCCTGGTTGTTGGGGAACACCATCGTCATTTCACAAACGGCTACACTGTCCCTCCTGCTGGGCGCTTATTTCTTCGGCGGTTTCTTTACCACCAAAGAAGCTGTCCAAACCATCGCCAAAGGAGGCTTTGAAATAGACTTCCTGATGCTGGTAGCTGCAGTAGGCGCCGCCATCCTGGGCAAATGGGAAGAAGGAGCACTGCTGCTGTTCCTCTTCAGTCTCGGACATTCTCTTGAACATTATGCGATGGACAAAGCCAGAAAATCCATTTCCGCGCTGGCCAGCCTGGCCCCTAAAACGGCTCTCCTCAAAACCAACGGCGCCACCACCGAAGTAGACACCAGCGTCCTCAAAGCAGGCGATATCATAGTAGTAAGACCCAACACCAAAATATCCGCTGACGGTATTGTAGTGGCAGGTGCCAGCAGTGTTAACCAGGCACCTATCACCGGCGAAAGTGTACCAGTAGATAAAATACCGGTAGACAACCCTGCTGCCGCTCTTCTGCATGATAACATCGACGCCCGCTATAAAGTGTATTCCGGCTCCATCAATGGCAACGGCTCCCTGGAAGTGATGGTCAGCCAACCTGCCAGCGACTCTACCATTTCAAGACTGGTGAAAATGGTGAATGAAGCACAATCGCAGAAATCACCCACACAGCAGTTTACAGATAAATTCCAGCGCATCTTCGTACCATCAGTCCTCACACTGGTAGTACTCCTGTGTTTCGCCTTCCTCGTCATCGACGAATCTTTCGGCGCCAGCTTCTACCGTGCCATGTCCGTACTGGTGGCAGCCAGCCCTTGTGCACTGGCTATCTCCACACCCAGCGCAGTACTAAGCGGCGTAGCCCGCGCTGCCCGCATGGGTGTACTTATCAAAGGCGGCCGTCCGCTGGAAGACCTCGGTACCCTCACCGCCGTAGCCTTCGATAAAACAGGTACCCTCACCGAAGGCAAACCTAAACTCACACAGGTAATACCGATGAACGGCCTCTCCGAAAACGAGCTGCTGCAAGCCGCCGTAGCCGTCGAAGCCCTCAGCGACCACCCGCTGGCCAAAGCCATCGTAAGGGATGGTAAAACCAGACTCGGCAACCTGCCCGTACCCGAAGCCCAGCAGCTCGAAGCCGTACTGGGTAAAGGTATCAAAGCTACCTGGCAGCAACAGCCGGTATATATCGGCAACCTCGCCCTCTTCGATGCCCTCGATACCCATCTGCCTTCCCAGGAACTCCGTACCCGCGTACAGGAACTGGAACGTGCAGGCAATACGACCATGATTGTGCGTAAAGGAGACGTTTACGCGGGCATCATCGCTGTAATGGACACACCTCGCCCCGAAGCTGCAGAGGCGCTTAAAGCGCTTAAAAACGCCGGAATACGGCGCATGATCATGCTCACCGGTGACAACCAACAGGTAGCCGACGCCGTAGCCCGCGAAATAGGCATCACCGACGCCTGGGGAAGCCTCCTGCCAGAACAGAAAGTAGCCGCCATACAAAAACTAGCCAAAGACGAAAATAAAGTCGCCATGGTAGGCGACGGTGTTAACGACGCCCCCGCCATGGCCAACAGCACCGTCGGCATCGCCATGGGCGCCGCCGGCTCAGACGTAGCACTGGAAACAGCAGATATCGCCCTCATGGGAGATAAACTCTCCCTCCTGCCCTTCGCCATCGGCCTCAGCAGAACAGCCAGCAGGATCATCAAACAAAACCTCTGGATCAGCCTCGGCATGGTAGCGGTACTCATCCCCCTCACCATCACCGGCATCGCCTCCATAGGCCCCGCCGTAATGGCCCACGAAGGATCTACGCTCATCGTCGTATTCAATGGGCTGCGATTGCTCGCCTATAAAGGTCCCAGGGCTGAAGCCCTGGGCTAATTTTGTTTATAATCAGGTACGGGGGTTTAGGAAATAATCAAAGGCTACGCTAATTTAACCTTTGATTATTTCCTAAACCCCCGTCTATTCATATCCAATATAGCCCAGGGCTTCAGCCCTGGGATGCCTGGGATTATTGTTTTATTTGAAGATTATAAACGTTGGTGTTTTTTCCGCTCTGAGAAGTGACGGTATAATTCCTGGGAGCTGTAAAATCTTCAATACGCCCCAGTATCGGACTTACTTTCGCATACTTCGATTGTGAAGACAACGTAAAACGGATATTCAGCTGTTTAATGTCCACGCCTGCCTTTACGGTGATCACAATAGGGATAGGCGTAACCTTACCGCCGGTAGTGTCTCCCCTTTCAATATTGGTGACCGGGTCTGTAATGATTTTGGGGATTACTTTAGTTACCGTCAGCTCTGTTTGGGTGGCATCGTATACTATTACATCCTGTATCCAGGCCTGATCGCTTTTATCACCGATAGGCTGGTCATCAGCCTTGGAACAAGCGCTGATGAAAGAAAATATGCTGAGTATAACGAGATATGATATGTGTTTCATCTTTGATTTTTTTGTTGGAACAAATAATTACCAGCCCGAATTCTGGGTGAGGTTACCATTCTTTAACAGTTCATTGAACGGTATCGGCATATAGTACATATTGGGCGTAAATACACTGTTTTTAGGATCTACTACAATACGTTCGTATTTCCAGCCATTGCCTACCGGCGTGATCTTCATGCCGGTATAACGACGACCATTCAGCACATCGGGCCTCTCTGCAATCTTCCAACGGCGCAGGTCCCAATAACGTTTCATTTCATAACACAGCTCCACATATCTTTCATTACGGATCAGGGTACGCATGGAATCCTGCTGTATGTCAGTTCCCAGCGGAACATTAATACCGGCACGGGCACGTAGTTCGTTAAGCGCACCCAGTACGGAGTTATCAGGCCCGGAAGCTTCATTCCTTGCTTCTGCATAACTAAGTAATATCTCTGCATACCTTATTTCAATCCAGTTCTGGTCGCTGCCTTTTCCGGAGCTGTACCCCTTGTTGGTTTCATCCACTCCTTTACGCTGATAATAACCGGTGGTAGTACAGAAACTAAAGCCCAGACCATTCAGACTGTCTTTGATATGTGTATACTGCGTTCTGCCGCAATATTCGGAGCCGTTATACACAATGGTGGCATAAAATCTTTTATCTCTGCCGGTATAGGGATCGTTGGGATCATAACCGGAACCCGCCTGAAAAATACTTTTACCATTGGCCATCGGGAACGCATCTACGAGCTCCTGCAAAGGGCAACGTTTAGGACCTATACCATTGGCAATAGACAGCGGTTTGGCCTGCGCATCCCAGCCATGTTCCTTATCGGGTTTGCTGTACTGTACTTCAAAGATTACTTCCTGGTTGCTTTTGTCCAGCATGATCCGGCGCACATCAGGATACAACGAATAGGCTTTCAGGTCTATTACATCCTGTGCCGCCTTAGCCGCAGCTTCCCACCTGGTTTTATCATTGGTGGTATTATAAAGCTGACTGGCGTAGAATAACAAAGCACGGGCTTTCAGAGCCATGGCAGCGCCTTTGGTAGCACGACCGCTGGCGGTCTTTCCCTTTTCCGGCAACAATGCAGCGGCCTCTTCACACTCCTTTACAATAAACTGATAACATTCATCTACTGTATTTCTTTTGACAGCCAGATCATCGGTCAACTTCTGCGGAGCAGTAATAATCGGTACACCGCCATATCGTTTTACCATGTCGAAATAAGTGATAGCCCGCAGAAATTTGGCTTCTCCCAGATACTGTTTCTTCAGGTCTTCACTGATAGTGGATTTCTGTTGTAATCCTTCTATGAACTCATTGGCTTTGCGTACATCATCATAAGCCCAGTAATCAAAATAGCCGGAGGAAGGTGTCCATACACCGGCCAGGATATTAAATGGATTGCCGGTACTGGCGCCTATCCTGGTTTCATCACAGATATTATCTACAATAGGCGGGTTGGCATTATCAAAGCCCGGCCTGTTGGCATAGATATTATTCAGGAAAAGCCTTACCAGATTAGGATCGGTCCAGATGGCTTCTTTGTCTACACTGTTGAGGTTCTCTTTTTCCAGCACATTGGAGCAGGAGAAAAATGCCAGTGTCAGCAGCAGGCATCCTGTTATATAAAGCGTCTGTTTCATTATGCTGTTATTAGAAGGTTAGATTTACACCGATGTTGTAGTTCTTTTGTTGAGGATAATAGTTTCCTTTACCTGCCGTGGATTCCGGATCGAACAGTTTGAACTGGTCGATGGTGAATACGTTCAGACCGGAAGCGTATATACGTAACCGTTCTATGCCACGCAACAGTTGTTTCGGAATGGTATAACCCAGTTCAAAGGATTTCAGGCGCACATACCCTGTTTTTTTCAACCAGAAATCTGAATCACGGTCGTTGTTGGAATTACGGTCGAGGTAAGCACGTGGATAGGCAGCACCGGGATTATCAGGTGTCCAGTAGTCCAGCAGGTAAGCGAAGCTGTTGGAGTTGCCACCATTATCAAACATATTGCGGCCGGTGCCGCTGAGCATCATGTTGCTTTTGAAGGCACCCTGAAAAAGCATGCCGAGGTCGAAGCCTTTCCAGTCTGCGCTGATATACAGGCCCAGTATAACCTTGGGCGTGGTGCCATCGTAGGAAAGAACGGTCATGTCGTAATCATCCACAATACCATCGCCGTTGAGGTCCAGGTATTTGATATCGCCCGGCTGCGCGGTGTTTTTGGCATATTGCACCGGCGAGTTGTATACCTCTTTGGCCGACTGGAACAAACCATCTGAGCGAAGGCCGTAAATGTAGTCGATAGGTTTGCCTTTACGTTTTCTATAGAATGGTGTATTGTCTCCTTCATCCAGCACAATCACGGTGTTGTGTGCATAAGAGCCATTGGCCTTGATGAAATAATTGAGTTTTCCGATGGTACCGCGGTGGTTCACGGATACTTCAAAACCGGTGTTATCTACTACAGCATAGTTTTCATCAGGCAGCTGGCGGCCGAAGGTGCCAGGCACGGAAGCGGTGCGCGGACGCAGGATATCAGAAGTACGTTTGTAGAAATAGTCAGCTTCAAATCCGAGCTTTCCTTTGAACAGCAAAGCTTCCAGACCGATATCTGTTGTCTTTGCTTTTTCCCAGGTGATGTTGAGATTGGGATAAGGACCATAGATAACTGACTGGTCTACCTTACCGTCGAATACAGCTGGTTTGTCGAAAGTATAGTAGTCATTATACTGGAAGTTGGGTACCCTGTCGTTGCCGAGTACGCCATAAGAAGCGCGCAGCTTCAGGTTATCCACAAAACGTAATGCATTGGAATTTTTAAAGAAGTTTTCCTCAGAAATGCGCCAGCCGGCGGATACCGCGGGAAACAAGCCATAGCGGCGTCCTTTCGGGAAGTTGGCTGAGCCATCATAACGGAAAGAAGCTTCCAGCAGATAACGCGCATCATAGTCATAACTAACCCTGCCTACATAACTTCTGCGGCCTGTTTCGGCGGCATATCCGTCGTTATTACGGTCGATGGCACCACCGGCACCCAGCTGGTCTACGAGGATGCTGGGATAGTTGGTACGGTAGGCGTTGAAGGTATCTGCCACGGAAGTAAATTGTTCGTACAGCAACAAACCGCTGAGGTTATGTCTTCCGAAGCTGCGTGCATAGTTAAGTGCCAGGTTTACAGTAGAACCACTGTTTTGTTCCATGGCTTGTGACAACTCTGTTTTAGTGAGATTCTTACCTACTGTTTTAGTGGAAATCACTTTACCGTTGGCATCGAGATCGTACATGGTGTACGGCACATCGAATTCTTTTCTGAAATTATTGTTTTTGTTGTAGTTGTATCTACCGGTAATATTCAGGCCTTTGGTGATGACATTCAGGTCTTGTTTGAAGCTGATGGTACCGAAGAAAGTGCTGAGGTCATTGCGCATATAACCTTTGCTGTTGATTTCTTCCACAGGATGTTCACCGGTAGTATTTTTCGGTGTGCCGTCGGGGTTATAGGCGTTGAAAACAGGTTTCTGGCGGATCACATGCCCGAAGATGGTGGCATCAGTAAATTCGGGACTGCGGTTTTTACCGATACGGCCATCGATGTCTACAGTAATGGTAAGGGTTTTGTTGATCCTTGCATCTACGTTGGAGCGGAAACTGTAACGGTTATACGAAATATTGTTATACATGCCGTCCTGGCTCAGGTAGCCGCCGGAGAAAAAGTATTTGATGTTTTCTGAGCCGCCATCGATGGTGAGATTGTGTTGTGTTTGCAGCGATGTTTTGCGGAAAGAGGCGGCATACCAGTCGGTACCTACTTTACCGCTCTGGAAGTCGGCCATTTGATCTGCTGTATAGAACAGCGGAGCGAACTGCGGTTTGCTGGGATCCTGGCCTGCATTGATACGGGCGGCATTGTTGGTTTGCGCGTATTCATAAGCCGACATCAGTTTAGGATAGCGGGTAGGTTGTTGTATGCCTGCATAACCGGAGTAGTTGAACTTCGGTTTACCGGTATGTCCGCGGCGGGTGGTTACCAATACAACTCCGTTGGCCGCACGGGCGCCGTATACGGCGGCTGCAGCGGCATCTTTGAGGATGGTCACACTTTCCACTTCGTTAGGGTCCAGCTGATCAAAAGGCCGTACTACACCGTCCACTACAATCAACGCATCATTGTTACCCCAGGTACTTTTACCACGGATAGAGATGCTGGAACCTGCACCGGGCTTACCGCTGGTATTCTGTGCAATCAGGCCAGGCATCAGACCTACCAGGGCATTGCTCAGGTTGGAGGTAGGAGCCTGTTTCAGTTCTTTGGTATTTACAGTGGCTACTGCGCCGGTGATACTTGTTTTTTTCTGGGTACCATAACCTACTACTACGACCTCATTCATATCGGTGGCTGCCAGCTCCATTTTGATGTGGACATTGTTCGCCGCTGCTACCGGCACTTCCTGTGTTATATACCCAATCAGTTTAAACACCAGGGTGCCGGTGTTATCAGCTATCTCCAGCTGATAGTGGCCGGTAGGATCGGTGAGCACACCTTTGGTACTGCCTTTCAGGATCACGGCTACGCCGGGTAAACCTTCTCCTTTGGCATCGGTGACGGTACCTTTTATGATATGGCCCGGCGGCACTGCTGTCAGGGGTTCTGGTCCTGGTGGCGAGGTGGCCGGCATACTTCCCGGTAGTGCCTCACCCGGTTTTAGCCTGGACAACACGATCATCCCGTTGGACATTTCATAACCGATACCTTCCGGTGTCAGCATTTTATTAAGCAACGATGCCAGCTTCCACTGGCGCCCTTCTATAGTCACCTGTTTGCTGGCGGGCACGATATTGCGGCTGTATACAAATTTCACCGGCACAATATGTTCGAGTGCTGTCAGCATATCTTCCAGGCTACTGCTTTGGGCAGACAGGTTCACGGTTTTGTCCAGTACCGATTGTCCTTTCGTGCTGCCGGCATAGGTCACTCCCGTCAATACAAGTGAAAGAAACAGTTGGCTTATAGTTATTTTCATAACCGGATGTAGTCTTAAAAGAAATTGTAAATGAAATTTCATAGTTTTAATTGTTTCATTTTCCTTTAAATGGGACAAAGCAAAAGCTGTTATCGCCTGTAAACAGGCGATTCAGTGTTAGCTCAGGAGTGCTGGTACCACTCCTGGGCTTTTTTTATGAGAAGGCTTTTTATTTTTTCATATCACGGGAATTTGCCTGGTTCTTTTCCAGTATGATGCTGTTTCCTTTGATCTCATAGTGGGCATCCAGCGACTTCTCCAGCATCTCCAGTATAGCAGCGAGGTGCATACCTGTAAAATCTGCTTTCAGGAAATAATGGGCCAGAGAAGTATCACTGACAGCGATATCTACTGCAAATCTTTCGTTGAGTGCCTGGATAATCGTGTATACTTCTACGTTATCAAAGTTCAGGTGACTACCTTCCCAGATACTGGGTGTAGTCAGTGAAAGACTGTCTCTGACGATACGGCTGCCATCATAGGTAATACGTTGTGCCGGTTGCAAAACGGCTGTCGTTTTTTCTGTTGCCGGATCTTCCACCGCCACTTTACCGGTAATAACGGTCACCTCTGTACGATTACCCTGCATCTTTACACTGAAGCTGGTGCCCAACACGCGTGTTGTCAGCTCTCCAGCTTCCACTGTAAAAGGCAGGGAAGACCGGGTGGCCACGTCGAAGAATACCTCTCCGGTCATGGATACACGACGATGTTTGCTGCCAAAATCATCGGCATACAACAAACGTGCGCCTGGCTTGAGCCATACAATGGTACCGTCAGACAACTGATACTGCCGGATGTTGGTGGATGTGTTGGAAATTGCCTGCATAGGAGGTTGACCAGCAGGAGTACCGCGATCTTTGGAAAACCAGTAGTAACCGGCTCCCCACAGTACGAGCACCACAGCGGCGGCTTGCAGTACACGGTACAATACTTTCAGGTGTTTTCCGGGTACGGACGGCTGGCCCGTTTGCTGCAAAACCTGGTCCAGCATCCGCTGCCCCAGGGCGGTCTGCTCTTCCGCCGACAGCTCCTGCAACGGATCTGCAGCTCCTTCAAAAGAGGCATACCATTGCTGTATCTGCAAGGCTTCTGCATCGGTACATTGCCCATCCAGGTATTTCCGGATCAGTTCTGGTGGTGGAATATTGATTTCTTTCATAACGTTTACAGGTACACGTACTATCATACATGCCCTTATAGAGATAGACAGGTAAGTAAGAAAGAACCCTGAGTGCTGACGAAAATATTTTTTTTAAGGAGAAAAAACAATTACAGAAAAAGGCTTACAAGGGCATCTTTCAACTGCCCTTTTAGTATCTTCAAAGCCTTTGTGAGATGGCTTTCTACTGTTTTCTCAGAGATCTGCATCCGTGCAGCAATCTCTCTGTTAGGAATATGTTGTTGCCGGCTCATCAGATATACTTCCCGGCATTTGGAGGGGAGTCTGGCTACCTGTCTGGCGAGCAATCCGGATAGGTCGTTGCTGTTGATAGCTTCTTCCATGGAATGATCTTGTTCGGTAGCGGTGGCTTTCAATTGTTCACGGTATCTTTTGCGTACATCTTCTTTTTCAAAATGATTCAGCACCTGATTGCGGATCGAAGTATACAGATAAGCCTGCAAGGATACATTAACCTGTAATAGCGAACGGTTCATCCACAAACCGGTGAACAGGTCCTGTATCATCTCTTCCGCCAGCTCTCTGGATTTCACCCGCCTAGAAGCAGCCGTATAAAGCCCCCGCCAATAACGCTGATAGATCTCTACAAAAGCAGCAGTACTTTCTTCCCTGAGAAGCGCTAACAACTCATCATCTGTATATCGCTCCATTTTCCCCATATTTCACTATTAAAATCCCGGTTGGTATGTTTTGGTTGTGCAAACAAAATAGGGAAAATTAGCAATTAATTCACCCCACACTTTTGGGGTATATCATTAACAACAGCCATCATGGCCCAACCAAACAGAAACAAGTGAAAATTGCGTCAGAAAACAACAAAATGATACCGGCATCATCCACAATCCCAGGGCTGAAGCCCTGGGCTATAATCGTATATAGCCCAGGGCTTCAGCACATAATAGTCCTAAAAGCAAACATCTCTCAAAACCCCAAAGCCAATACCCCACCTTAAACCCAAACACACCGTCTTAGATCACAACAAATATAGCCCAGGGCTTCAGCCCTGGGATCACGGTAAATACGGACGCAACAACGCAGCAATAAAAGTAAGATGATGATTATCATGCTCTGCAACAAAGTACAGGAAATCGGCCAGCGAAAGTTCCTGTCCCAATCGGGGATGCAGGGATTTTTTCTCCAGTACTGCCACTGGAAAATGTTCTACTCTTTTGATAAAATTATCTCTGAGCTGGCGGAAGTGATATATCATTTCATTGATAGGATACTGATTGTAATGGGCGGCCCAGGTGGCTTTGTTATCAGGATCTCCCGGGCGCAGTTCATGTCCTGACTGCAAATCCTCGAGTCTGCTGTCATGCAGAATTTCTATATCGGACAGATGCCCGATATGTTCTTTCACAGACCATTTGCCGCCCTCCCGGATCTCCATCAGGTCCTCTGATACCAGTACGGTCATTTCGTCCAGCCGGGGTGCTGTGGCGCGCAGACGCTCGATAAAAAAAGGAATGTAAGCGGGAGTATACCCAAACTGAAAATGACGTTCAGACCATTTCAAAAGTTCCATAACAAACCATTTATCGGATTCTTTGAAGAGGTTCTCATTTATTGTAACGCCTTGCAAAAGCGAATTGTTGCCTCCTTCGGCTAGCAGCATCTTCCGTTCATATCTTTTTCCTTCCGGATATAGGCGAATGATTCAAATTAGCCGGGTAAACAAACACCAAAATCAATCACTTTTATGAGAAAATTAACCGGGCAGATCTTATATATTCGTAAACAACAGGGATCCTGGAATCCGGCAAATGGTGTGAAGTAGGGTGATCCCCTACTCCACACGTGTTCCTTACAACCAGTTGTGAAAACGCCGGATGAACCAGTTCTTCACCAGCTGGGTTAACACACAATAGCTGACAAGTATTCCAATCAGGAAAGGAAAATACTGCATAGGCAAGGGTTGCATCCGCAGTGCGCCAGCCAGTGGAGAAAACGGCAGCAGTATACCGAAGGCCATCACCAGTGTAGTCAGTGCCAGCACCGGCGCGGTGGCCCAGCTTTGTAAAAACGGAATCTTCCGGGTACGGATCATATGCACGATCAGTGTCTGTGATAACAATCCTTCTATAAACCAGCCACTCTGGAAAAAAGCCTGATGCTCCGGTGCGTTGGCTTTGAAAAAATAATATAACAAGGCAAATGTCGCATAGTCAAAAACAGAACTGATAGGTCCTATAAAAACCATGAACCGCGCAATACCGGACGCATCCCACTTTTTAGGCTCATCAATGTATTCCTTGTCCATACGGTCCCAGGGAATGGATATCTGGGAGATATCGTACAACAGGTTCTGCACCAGCAACTGAATAGGCAGCATTGGCAGGAAAGGCAGGAAAGCGCTCGCTCCCAGCATACTGAACATATTCCCGAAATTGCTGCTGGCCGTCATTTTGATATACTTGATGATATTGCCGAAAGTTCTTCTGCCATAAATCACACCTTTGCGTAAAACAGTCAGGTCTTTTTCCAGCAGAATAATATCAGCACTTTCCTTGGCTATATCGGTGGCGGTGTCTACGGAAATTCCCACATCTGCTTCGCGCAGGGCGGCCGCATCATTAATACCATCTCCCATAAAACCAACAGTGTGACCTTTCGCCTGCAATACTTTCACCACACGGGTTTTCTGCACCGGGCTCAGTTTGGCAAAGATGCTGATGTTGTCTATTTCGCGTGTCAGCTCTGCATCAGAGATGCTATCAAGTTGAGGACCCAGCAAAATATTATTGATGGGGATACCTACGTCGCGACATATTTTTTTTGTAACGATCTCGTTGTCACCGGTCAGCACTTTCAGCGATACGCCCAGTTGATGCAGCGCTTCAATGGAAGGCTTTGCAGATGGTTTGGCAGGGTCCAGGAAACCAATAAATCCTGTCAGTATCATATCGCATTCATCGGCTACTCCGTAAGTCAGTGCCCGGCTGTCAAACTCCTTGATAGCTACCAGTAGTACCCGCAGACCTTCTTCATTCAGCTTGCGGGAAACATTGAGAATGTACCGGCGCATAGCTTCATCCAACACCATCACCTTATCATTCTCAATGTGCAGTTCTTTGTCTTCTCCGGGGTTAAAAGCATATGAACAAAGGGCCAGCATTTCTTCTACCGCACCTTTGCAGATCAGCAGGTGCTTGCCATCGCGTTGCTGCAGGATGACAGACATACGGCGGCGCTGAAAGTCGAATGGTATTTCATCTATTTTGGTAAAACGATCATCTGCCTGCAGATGCTCATGTACTTCCACATGTTCCAGTACAGCCTGGTCCAGCAGGTTTTTCAACCCGGTCTGGTGATAACTGTTGAGATAAGCCCATTTCAGCACTTCTTCATCTTCTTCGCCCAATACGTTAAGATGTCTTTCCAGTACAATTTTATCAATAGTAAGCGTGCCGGTTTTGTCGGTGCACAAAATATCCATGGCACCGATGTTCTGGATAGCGTTGAGTCTTTTTACGATCACTTTTCTTTTGCTCATGCTTACTGCTCCTTTGGCGAGGTTAGCAGTTACGATCATGGGCAGCATTTCGGGTGTCAGTCCAACGGCAACGGCTATAGCAAAAAGCAGTGCTTCTATCCAGTCGTGTTTTACCATGCCATTGATCACAAAAATGAGTGGTACCATCACCAGCATAAATCGGATCAGCAGCCAGCTGACGCTGTTAACACCTTTATCGAAGCTGGTTTCAGCTCTTTTGCCGGTGAGTGTTTTACTGAAGGAACCGAAATAGGTCTGGTCGCCGGTATTAATAGCGATAGCGGTAGCGGCGCCACTGACTACGTTGGTACCCATGTAACAGATATTTTCCAGTTCAAAGGGCATGCGTCTTTCGGCGTCTGCAATACTGAACTCCTGCTTTTCCAGGGGAAGAGCCTCTCCGCTAAGCATGGCCTGGCTTACAAACAGATCTTTGGATTGTAACACCCGGCAATCTGCAGGTATCATATCGCCGGCAGATAGCTGGAAAATATCGCCTGGTACTATCTCCCGGATCGGGATCTCCTGACTGCCGGTGGCATGTCTTAATACCAGCGCGGTAGTTTTTACCATGCTCTGCAGTTTTTCTGCGGCCCTGTTGCTGCGGTATTCCTGCCAGAAACGCAATACTGAGCTGAGTACCACCATGACACCCACCACCATCACGGTCTTATAGTCACGGTCGCCGGGAGCGGCCAAAAACACGTCCATGATGAGGGATATGATGGCGATCACGATCAGTACGCCGATAAAGGGATTAATGAAAGCCTGCAACAGCTGCCTATACCAGGCCGGTGACTTGATATGCGTGACTTCATTAAGACCAAAGAGTTTTTGTTTGGTTTGTACCTGGCTTTCTGTAAGCCCACCTTCCTGGCTGTCCAGTATACCCATACTGGTAGCCCTATCGCTCCTGGCCACGTGGCGGAGCTTTTTGGCTGCAATAATATTAAATCCGTCTGCTGTTACCTGTGTGGTAAAGGGGATATGCCGCCTGATTCTGCCTGCTGCTGTTTTAATCATTGTCGTAAAGAATTTAATGGTCAGCTAAGGCGGCCCGGGAAGAAGGACACCTCAGCTTCTGTAACCGGTGGTTCCGGGTCCTGAGTCCATATGATACAAGTTTGTTGACACCAACAAAATTAAAACAGCCCCGTTAAGAGAATGGTTAGAAGTTCTTTAGAAAAAAATTAGAAATTCATTAGAGCGCCCTGACCCGTCCTGGAAATGAACAACACTGTACAAATCCCTGCACGAACTGATACAACCCATGATCATCGTACCAGAACTGAAACATAACAGCAACATGCTGATCCGTATACAGCTTGGACAAACCGAAGCGGCGTTAAAAACCATCACTGCATTATGTAAGCAGCTGAATCCTTCTTTTCCTTTCAGTTACAGGTTTGTTGATGATGATTATAACAAACAGTATGTCAGTGAAATAATTGTAGGAAAACTATCAGGGTTGTTTGCTGGGCTAGCCATTATTATTGCCTGTTTGGGGTTATTGGGACTAACGATGTTTACGGCTGAACAGCGTATCCGCGAAATAGGTATCCGGAAAGTGCTGGGGGCCAGTATGGGGGCTATATTCCGCTTACTGTCCTTCAATTATCTTGGATTGATATTGATATCGATGGTGATTGCCAGTCCGCTGGCCTGGTATGTAATGCATCAGTGGCATAGCAACTACGCCTACAGCACCACCCTGCACTGGTGGATATTTGCAATAGCGGGTCTGATTGTACTGCTGATCGCCTTACTGATGATCAGTTTCCAAACCATCAAAGCCGCTATTGCAAATCCGGTGAAAAGTCTGCGGACAGAATAACCACTGCTATTTTCTAGTCAGTTTTGTCTCATGATAAAAATCGTAGTGGACCAACTGTGTAATACCATACTCCTGCTGGGTCTTATCAATAATGGAATGCGCCACTAAGATCAGCGTGTCGCCAGACCAGGAAATTTTAAAGGTAGCGGGAACACTGGTAAGTGGCTTACCATCCGAACCAACCATAGAACTAACACCATTGTCTGTATACATGGAATCAGTACCTATCAGTTTATATTGGCCTTTACCATTTGAGGCAGGCATATCTATCTTCCATGGCAGCTCTTCATTGGCATCAAGTATCCCATTGGTATAAGAACGTATTTTTAATTTGGTATCTATCGAATAACTGATATTACTGGATGTTGTTGTTGTTTCATCAAAGGTAACAGTCCCTTTGTTATTGAATGATGTATAGTTTATTTCAGTAACACTTCTCATCGCATCCCCCGATAGATTCATTTCAGCAATAGATTGCCCGATCACTCTTACACCAGCGTTTTTCCACACACCTACCAGCTTGTTGGAAGGATTGGCACCTGGAGAAGTTGGTGTTGTTGTTTCAGGATCAGGATCGGGGCCAGCCATAGGCTCTTTGGAGCAGGAAACAGCCATTACGGCCAGAAACGCAGACAGGAACAGATAGGTACGGGTCATTTTCGGTATTTTTTAATAACAATACATAAAAGTAATATTTTATCCGTTAAATACCCCACTGCACTTATTTGCACTATTTTTACAGCATATTCTGATTAGGATGAAAACACTTATTTCTCAACCCGCTCAATGCGATTATAAAGGCAAAGTAAAAGCCCTGCATGATGCTATGGACATCCTGCAAGGCAAATGGAATGTACTGATTATTGCCACACTATGTTGCCTCGGCCCCAAACGCTTTACGGAGCTGCAACGCCATCTGCAGGGCATTGGCGCTAAAATGCTGACCCGTCAGCTGCAGATCCTGGAAATGAATCAGCTGGTGAAACGTACCGTATGCCGCACCAAACCCGTCACCGTCCAATACGAGATAACGCCCTATGGTAAATCACTGGAAACGATTGTCTTGTCCATCATGGACTGGGGCCAGCAACATCGCAAACATATCATGAAAACTACTCCCGCCTTAAGCTCCTGACAGGATTCATCAGGGCTGTCCTGACAGCCTGGTAACTAATCGTCGCCAGCGCAATCAGCACGGCAGCCCCACCTGCCAGCAGAAATACCCACCAGTGGATAGCAATACGATAAGCATAACCGTCCAGCCAACCAGACATGATCCACCAGGCCAACGGAAACGCAATAACTACCGACACCAATACCAGCTGCAGAAACTCCGCAGATAACAGCCGGGCTATACCCGTCACACTGGCGCCCAGCACCTTGCGGATACCAATCTCCCTGGTCCTGCGTTCTGCAGTATAAGCAGCCAGCCCAAACAAACCCAGACAGGAAATCACAATAGCCAGTCCGGCAAACAAACGCGATAACCTGCTGATCAGCATCTCACTGCTGAACATCCCGTTAAACTGCTCATCTACAAACCGGAAAGCAAAAGGGTAATCCGGATTGTCCTTCAACATTACCGATTCTATTTTTGCAATGGCCTGCTCCGGATCAGCCTTCGCCGCAATACGTATATACATCACCACAGCATCCTGCTGACCTTTGAAAAACACTACCGGATCAGGCTTTCCGTACATATCGCCATATACAAAGTCTTTTACAATACCCACAATACGATAAGGAATGTATCTCCTGGTTTTATTCTCCGGTACCAGAAAGTTACCACCTATACGCCCTTCCTTGCCCATCAGCTTCGCCAGTGAGGCAGTGATGATCACACTAAAACTATCTACTGATTTTCCCAACTGAAAATCACGGCCACTCTGCAACTGCATTCCTGAAGTCGCAAAAAATTCCGGTGTCACACCTCTCACCGAAATCAGATTACTGCTCTTATCCGGTAATCCTTCCCACCTGAAATTATCTGTATTGTTTCCACCATAAATGGTGGCATGATCAGAAAGTGCTGCATTCTCTACCACACCGGTATTGATGAGGTCCTGTTTGATAGCATCAAAATCCTTGTTCATGTTACCGGTAACCTTCATCTCCAGCAGATTGTCCTTGTTATAACCCAGCTTACGGTTCTTAACATACTGCATCTGCTGATAAATGATGATAGTGGAAATAATCAACACGGTGGAAATAGTGAATTGTAATATCACCAGTCCTTTTCTGATAAATGCAGCATTACCTGAAGGCAGTTTAAACCCTTTCAGCACAGTCACCGGATTAAAGGAAGAAAGATAAAGGGAGGGATAACTGCCCGCGACAAGGCCAGTAATAACCACTATCAGCAGTAAAGCTACCCAGTGCGTTGTATTGCCCAATCCCGGTGAAATATCTTTACCCACCACTGCATTAAATACAGGCAATAACGTTATAATTAATAACACAGCCAGCAGTGTCGCGATCAAAGCAATTAACATGGCCTCACTGATAAACTGCACCACCAGCTTACCTTTACCGGCCCCCAGCACCTTTCGTACACCCACTTCCTTCGACCGTTTTTCACTGCGTGCCGTGGCCAGGTTCATAAAGTTGATGCAGGCAATAAGAATGATGATACCACCGATCAACGCAAACAAACGCACATAACCAATACGGCCACCTACCTGCTTCCCGTCTTCAAACTCTCCCCGCAGGCGCCAGTCATTCATTGAAAATAAAACCGGCGTAGTAATCCCCTGAGGATTATGCGCTTTGGCAAAACCTGCCAGCTGGCGATTGACAGTTGCTACGTCCACTCCCGGTTGTAGCTCCACGAAGTTATTGATAGCATTGGCTCCCCATGATTCCAGCCATTTGTTCTGATTAAAATATACCTGAAAAGGCACCACCCATTCAAACTGCAGGGTGGAATTCTGTGGAATATCTTTTACAACACCCGTCACCATATACTCCTGCTTGTTATCCATCCTCAGGATCTTACCGGTAACATTGGTGGCTGTGCCGAAAAATTTTCGTGCAGCCTTTTCCGTTATCACCAGTGAATTAAGCTGTGTAAAGGCCGTTCGGGCATTCCCTTCGACAAAGGGAAAGGTGAACATGCTGAACAAGGTGCTGTCTGCATAAATCCCTGCAGCATAGTAAGCCGTCTGACCATTGTTAAACATCGCTGTTTGTGTCCCCTCAGTAGTACGGCAGGTATGGGCAATGCCTGGCAAATTGGCCTGCATAGTAGGCCCCAGTAATCCCGGTGTAGACCAGAATGTACGCTTATATCCATCATACTGCCAGTGCTGTATGACAACGTATAGGTGGTCCTTCTTATCATGCATATGATCAAACTGCACTTCATCTTCTACCCATAAGAAAATAATGCCTGCACAGGCAATACCCGTCATCAACCCGAAAATATTCAGGAAACTGTAAACTTTATGTTTCCATAAACTGCGGACAGCTGTCCGGAAATAATTAGTGATCATGGTTTGATGGTATTCCAATCAAATGCCAGGGAATAGCATATTAATATTCAACAATATACATATTTGCCTTTGCAAAAATTGTCCGATTTCGGCACAACTGCTGTCCAATTGTGAATAGTTTATGATGACCTTAACGGCTATACGGTTCTTTAAATTTCTCCCAATTCACAAACCCTTAACGTCCCTTCGCATTATTTTTAAAATAAAACAAATGATCCATTTAATCCCACTCTGTATCGCATTCACAAACCCTGTACAACCGCCATCCGACAGCCTTCCCAAATACCCGGCAGCAGCTGTCATTTCCATGATCAACGATCTGGCCAAAGAACTGGAACAAGGTCATCCCGGTTATTACCGATATCATTCCGGCAGTAGTACGCATCAGTACCTGGACTCGTTGAAATCCACCATCACAACTGATTCACTTACCGAACCGGACATATACCGTAAACTAAAACCGTTCATCGCCCGGATTGGTTGCCTGCATACAGCACTGAGCTTGCCGGACGCTTATGTATCACACCTGAACCAGCAGCCCAACCTGTTGCCATTACAAGTGATGTTTGAAAACAATCAGGCTATCGTTACCGCCAACTATTCCGGTCAGCCAGAGCCTGCGCCCGGCACAGTATTGACGGCTATCAATGGCAAAAGCACGCTGTCAATACTGGATAAGATACTGCCTGCAATCCCTTCTGATGGTTATAATCTTACCTTGAAATACAAAGCCCTGTATCATCAGTTTCCTTTATGGTACCGAAGCATGATCAGCCCCGATACAACGTTTATACTCACTACCGCAGATAATAAAACAATAACGTTAAAGGGTACACGATTTATAGATATTGCCCATGGTGGATTTCTCCAAGAGCCCACCTACACCAGGACACTCGATTTCCGGATCAATGGCAACATAGCCATCCTCACCATCCATTCCTTTGCTGCATCCGACATTAAAAAATCAGGACAACACTTCAGCAGGTTCATCGACAGTGCCTTCCTGCAACTCCGGCAACAAGGCATCCGCCAACTGATTATAGACCTGCGCGGCAACACCGGCGGTACCGATGGCAACGCTGTTTATTTTACGCGTCACTTTTTTGAAAACCCATTCCGGTATTGGGAGCGCATCACCGTTACACCAGCCATTGCCAGACAGATAAAGGGAATAGCCCGGCTCTTCTACCGCAAACCGGTATTAGTAAATGGAGAATATCAGTGGCAGCGATCAAAGATCACCAGAGAATTTAATTATTATGCAACACAACAACCTGCCACGAATACCTATACTGGTAAGACTTTTGTGCTGATAGATGGCTTTTGTATGTCGTCTTGTGCAGATGCAACCGCTGTTTTATCAGCCCACCGCAAAGCTGTTTTTATCGGAGAAGAAACCGGCGGTGGTTATCAGGGCAATAACAGTGGTATGATGCCGGCTGTAAAACTACGACCTACCCGAATGATGCTTACTGTTCCCTTACAACGGTATGTTACAGCGGTGGACAGTACGGTAAATAAAGGGCACGGTACCATGCCGGATTATGTAGTACCATTAACAGCAAAAGCTGCTATAGAAAAGAAAGACCAGCCTATGGAGCTTGCGCTCAGGCTGGCCGGTGCTCAGTAATTTTTATTGGGCAAGATAGGTAGGATCGTCACGCAGGTCCATGCGCATTTCGATCAGATGTCTTTTAAAGCCGGCCTTTTCATAGGCTCTTACAGCGCCCTCATTGTCGCTGTATACGTTCAGGCGTAGCTCCAGCATGTCTTGCAGATAGGCCCATTCTTTCAGGAAAGCAAGGATCTTTCCGTTGATGCCTTTGCCCCGATAGGATGGGTCTACATACATAAAACCCAGATAGGCATGCTTATCATGTTTCAGATAAGGTCTGGAGGCCGGCTCTATACGGGCATAACCGGAACCCACAATTTTATCGCCGGCCACTGCCACAGCCACTTCTATATGCTCCGCTTCAATCATCTTAGCGATATCATAATAATGAACTTCTCCATCCCGCAAAGTAGGATCAAAAGGGCGTTCCGCTGTGATAAGCCCCTGTTCGAATGTAAGTAATAACGGCAGGTCTTCCTTTACAGCCTTCCTGATAATGATTTCCATGATACAGATAGTTTTAACAGAATAACATTCACTTATTTACCTGTTGGTAAATGTCGGATTTTATCCTGGAAACCTGCTCATCCTATCAAATTATTCTGATCGCAAACTATCCACCGGATTAGCCAGCGCAGCCCTGATACTCTGGAAGCTCACCGTCAGGAATGCAATCACCAGCACCAGCGCTAGTGGCAGCGCAAACAACCACCAATACAAGGTTGTACGAAAAGCATAGCCTTTCAGCCATTGTGTTATACTGAACCACGCCAATGGGGTGGCCACAAAAAAAGCAATCACAATCAGCATGGCAAACTCGCGGTACAATAGCCGCACAATCTCCGCTACAGAGGCTCCCAATATCTTACGGATACTGATTTCCTTGGTGCGTTGTACAATGGTGAAAGACGCCAGCCCAAAGAGGCCCAGACAGGCCACCAGGATAGCCAGGGCAGTGAATATACCGAACACTTTTCCAAAACGCTGGTCAGTTCTGTACTGCTCATCAAAATGCTGGTCCAGGAAAAAATACTCAAAGGGACTGGAAGGGAAAATAGTATTCCAGCTGCGTTGCACAGCTGCTATTGTCGCATTCGCATTGTCGGGCGACACCCGGATAGAAACGTATCCTCTTACATCCGGGATCAACCGCAGAATCAGTGGTTCATAAGCCTCATGCAGCGATTGCTGATGAAAATCATCCACCACCCCTTCTATACGCATGTAATTTCCCCAGAAGAAAATAATCTTCCCTACTGCTTCCTCCGGACGATCGAAGCCCAGTTGTTTTACAGCGGTTTTATTGAATATCACAGCACCATCATTGCCATCCATACCAAAGTCAGGCGAAAAGTTACGACCCGCCAACAGTTTCAGGCTATAGGCCGGTACATAATCATAATCCACCCCAATAATCCGGTATTGTTTTCCTTCTTTTTCATCGGCGCCTTTCAATCGGATGCCTCCGGCGTTCCAGTCGGATGGCTCTCCCGGTACCACCGAAGAGACAGTCACACTGCGAACAGCCGTCTCCTGCAATAATTGTTTTTTGAAAGCCTCCTGCTTACGGAGGAAAGTAGAATCATGGGAGACGACGATCGGGGGATTCAATACCAGCGTTTGATCAATACTAATACCCAGCTGCTGGCTGCGCATAAACTGTATCTGACGGAAAACAGCCAGCACTCCTACCAACAGAAACAACGAAGCCGCGAACTGTACTACCACCAACGATTTCCGCAAGGTACTTCCCTGACGGGAAGAAATCACCTTTCCCTTCAGCACTGTTACCGGTTTAAAGTTTGACAATACAAAAGCCGGGTACAGCCCGGAAAGAAAAGAACCGGTTAGAAACAGTATAGCCAGTACAGTCCAGAATAAGCTATCACCTAACAGGGAAAAAGAGAGATGCTGCCCTGTAAGACTATTAAAAAGCGGGATGGCAAAAACGACCAGAAACAATGCCAGTAAAACGGCCATCGCATTCAGCAGCAGCGATTCTACCATAAACTGCGCTATCAGCTGGCTTCTTTGAGAACCTACTGCCTTACGTACCCCCACTTCCACAGCACGGTTGATAGCCCTGGCTGTAGCCAGGTTGATATAGTTGATCCAGGCAATACCCACAATAAACAATGCAATGCCCATTAACAGATATACCGTACTGCCGTTACCGTTAGTCTCCGCTTCCATCATCTGATGAGAATACAGATGAATATCCTTCAATGGTTTCAGCGTATATACTGCTTTGGAGCCATCCTTCACATCCTTGTAAACTGCAGCCACCAGAGAAGAAATCTTCGCTTCCAGCTGCTTGGGATTGGTACCGGGGCGGAGCAGCAGGTAGGTAAGACATCCATCCCATTGCCAGCCATCTTCCGGGTTACTGGGTTTCACGATATCCACATAAGTAGCATAGGAATACAATGCTGCTGCTTTCAGATGGGTATTGGCAGGCATATCTTTGTATACACCGGTCACTTTGAATGCTCTTACCTGATTCATCATCAGTGTTTTGCCTACAGCGTCTTCATTGCCAAACAGTTTATGCGCCAGGGTTTCAGACAAGACCACCGTATTAGGCTCTACCAGTGCTGTTCGTGCATCTCCCTGGATAAGTTGCGTGGAAAATATCTCAAAATAGGCACTGCTGGCGTAATAATGTTCTGTCACCTTCACACTTTTGCCGGCTGTCTCCAGTACCGAAGCGTTTCGTTTAGTCAGTTTCACATAAGCTTCCACTTCTTCAAAAGCCTCTTTAAATTTATTACCTATGGCAAAAGCACCGGCAGCCCATTGTGTACTGAGTTTGCCATCGTTGTAACGGTCCTGCTGTACTCTGTAGATACGGTCTGCTTTAGTCTGGGTATTTTCATAGCTCAGCTCAAATGCTACATACTGGAATATGAGCAGGGATGCGGCAATGCCGATAGCCAGCCCCATGATATTGATAGCAGAAAAAACCTGGTTGCGGGTAATATTCCGCCACGCGATCTTAAAATAGTTTTTGAGCATAGTAGGGAATCATTTAACAATCTTAATCATTGTGCCAGACCGCTGCAATAAATCTGCCACAGCCGGCAATCTGCACTGGCAAGGCTCTTCCGGACCCGCATAAATATCGCTGTTTCAAAACCGCACACCGGTTGTCCGTTTTTGAACAGTACAAACACCTCCTTTTTCTTACATTTACGGCAACATATTATCGTGAATGTACCAGCAATTCAAACCACATCCTTTACTCAGGGAATACATTGATGCCTACTGGGCCGTGACCAATACATCCGGTGCAGTGGCTCACAGCCGCATACTGCCCGATGGTTGTGTAGATATCATCTGTAACCTGGGAGCGGCCGTTACCAACAACGCCGGGGAAGGACCACGTATGCTGGCATCGGAAAAAGCTTATCTGATCGGTACGATGACCCGCTATACAGATTCCTGCCCGCCGGCAGAAGCCAGGATGATCGGTATCCGGTTCAAGCCGGCAGCGTTTGCATCTTTCTTTCGTTTTCCATTACAGGAGTTGGCAGACAACTGTGTTGAATTCGGTCAGGAACTGGTGGAGCTGTTGCTGTGCGCTGGTCACGATTTTGTGCCTGTGCTGGATAAATATTTTCTGCTGCACAATACCCGGGCATCCAGGGAGATGCTGCCTGTGATCAACAGTATACAACAGCATAAGGGCATTATCAGAATAAGTGATCTTGCCCGCGCTCACTACCAGACACCACGGCAGCTGGAGCGTAATTTCCTGAAACATACCGGTATCAGCCCAAAAGCTTTTGCCAACATTGTCCGTTATCAGGCTGTACATCAGCATATCCGAAACAGCAAGCCCGGCACCAGCCTGCTGCAGATTGCCTTTGAGCATGGATATTATGATCATGCCCATCTCACCAACGACATCCGCAAATATACCGGGCGTGTACCTTCCGCTTTATAAATGTCGTTTTTTTCCAAACACCGTCATCCTTAGCCCACTTATCTTTGAGGCATAAAAATGATGACCATGCTCGATCAGCGACTTACTTACCTTACCATTGGTGTAAACGACCTTCAGAAGATGAAGGAATTTTATGAGACTAAATTTGGCTGGACACCGATGGCAGCAGAGGAATCCATTGTCTTTTTCCGGTTGAACGGTTTCATCCTGAGCCTCTATCCGCACGACGCCCTGGCAGCCGATGCGCAGGTGAAAGGTAATACTCCAGCCTATAAAGGATTTACGCTGGCTTACAATCTGGGCTCCGAGCAGGAAGTGAACGACCTGATGGAAAAGCTCGCTGCTGCCGGTGTGAAAGTAGTGAAACCGGCCGAAAAGGTTTTCTGGGGCGGTTACAGCGGTTATATCGCCGATGTTGAAAATAACCTCTGGGAAATTGCCTACAACCCTTTCCTGGCGCTGGATACGCAGGGCAATGTAGCGGCTGAACAACCCTGATAAAAAAAATTTCAAAATAACTTCCGGTGTTTAGAAGTGGTTAACAATTGCCATGTTGAATATACTTATTCTTGTAGCATGTAATTGTTGACAAAACCGGAAGATATGCCACGTCAACCTTATCTCATCAAAGAGGGCGGCTCATGGATGTTCTATCAGCCCGAAATCACGGTCTCATATTATCAGGAGCTGTTGCATGCCATGGATATCATGCATACACAGCTGCTGAAATCGGAAAGGATTTTCCGGAAGATTATTCTTGCCTGTGGTAACTGTAACATAGACGCCATGTTGTCGCTCGCGGTGGTACTGAATCGTACGGGCCGCCAGATCGAAGGAAATGCGCTGGTTCATAAAGCGCACCTCGTTTGTATGGAAGCCCTGCCTCCGTACTTTAATCCGGATCAGGATGATGTTTACTGGTGCATCCTGGAAAACAGACCTTTGCTCAGGTCATTTCATGCGGTAATCACGGAATACATCAAGGAGAAACAATATGAGCGGGCACTGGACAAAATCAACTACTTGCTGAAGATCAACAAAAACGATGATACCGGCGTGGCTGCCCTTCTGCCCGTTTGTTGTATATATCTCGGCAGATATGCGGAATATCTCGAATGGTATCAGCAACAGTCTCCTCTTCAGCGTACGCTGGAAACCACTTTTTTCTCCTTCCTCGCACTTTACAAACTGGATCTTCCGGAACAGGCCAAAGCCCGGTTCCTCGAAGCCAGGAAGGCCTACCCTAATATGGCAGCAGAATTGCTGAAGTCTGACCACCAGTTTCCGGCAGATGAGTTTAAAACCCACAACACCCGGATTCCGGCTGGCAGCCGCCAGGAAGCTTTTGTATGCTGGCTTGCATCCAGAGAATTATGGCAACGGGAAAAAGAGTTGAAGAAATTTTTGAAGGCTATCCCTAAAGAAACGGCGGACTTACCGTAGCGCAACATAGGTTCACCGTAGCAAAGGCTGCTGTAATGTTGCCAGGACTGTATTCGTAATCTGTCCTATGGCCGGTTCGCCGCACATGAGGCAGCTGCAACAGTACAGCGGTACTCCGCTTCAGCGCTCGTATTTTCTAAAAACCAACTATTGTCAACGGTATTACATGCTGCTTCCTCCTTATCATGACTATAACGCTACAGCATCTACGTTGTTAACGGCGGTGTGATAACCGTTGCTGAATATGCAATGTACTACCCCTGAAATAATAATCTACAGGAGTGCTGTACTTCACCACGTTCATAAAAGCATCGAGTGACTGGCAAGGGTCCATACTACCGGTAAAACACTGCTTCGACATGGCAGGATCATCAAATACCACCTTGACTTCAAAACGTTTATCGATCATACCGCCGATATCCCGCAGAGAGGCCTCATGGAAGGTATAAATACCATTTTTACGTTCCACACCTGGCATAGGCATTACCTGCCTATTGGATACAGTCGTTACTTCGGGCCGGTCATTGACCGCCAGCTGACGGATAAGGTTGTTCTCATGCCGGCACTGCCACCATGCACTAAAGCCCAACCCCAGCAGGATGATCGTTACACATACCACAGACACCTTGTAGTTGTACGATTTAGCATTATCATCCCGCAATAACTCATCCTCTACCATCAACCATCCTGCTCCTGCATCAGTAACATCTCTTTGGGGGTCCAGCTTACCTTCCCGCATCAAACGCCGGTACTCCTCTGCTACCCGCTTTGCATTGGGAACCTGATCCATCAGGTCAAACAATTCTTTGGTTTCTTTGTTGCTCAAGTTTTCAATATTTTAATGACATAAACATCCCGCTACAGCAGTACCTGTAGTGATTCTTCAAAAAAGTGTAGGAAACAGTCGAAAGCATTAGCTTCGAAGCATTTGGCTTTCCGCCGGATAGTCTGAATGTTGTTACTCCATTATCGTTGTGATCAAAACGACCTGTTAATACATAACCCGTATAGTCTAGCCCTAAAGTCCAATTCGCGTGATTACATCATCGTTTTGTTATAGTATAAACGATAAATATTACCATTCGGATTTAAAACCGTAATGAAACTACGATGAATTATGCTGAGAATTATGAACGCTAATGAACAGTAATGAGTTATGATAGAATGATAACCAGATGATTATAAACCGCGATGAACACTAATGAATTATGATAAAACACGATAGCCGGTTAATTATAAACTGTGATGAATTGTGATAAGACATGATGGCCGGATGATTAGTTCAGCAATTCGATATTCAGCATGATGTAAGATGGGTAATGGTACTATTTCACGTCAATGATAATTTTATACGTTACTCCTAAAAATGTTTTAACATCTTTTTTTGACATATTTAATTAGACATATATAACTAATTAACCAATAAAAATAAGACCTCATTTAAAAATCACGATGCCCCCCCTTTCTCCATCATCCATCTATCACACCCATCATCATACATCACATCCATTACAGTTCAGGATTGCTTTAGAATTAATCCCTACTTTTGCCCCATGATAAATATCGATCTGCATCACGAAGGGCCTGCCGGTGCACCAATGCATCATCATGTATCACAGCCTGGGGCTGCGGGAGCATCCACATCCCATCATGATTCATCGAATACATCACAGTTTCCACCATCATTCATCATACCCATCACCGTTTCATGAAAGTGCTGATTATTGAAGATGAACCTTCCCTCCGCAACAGCATCCGCGAATACCTGGAGCACCAGGGCTTTATTTGTGAGGTGGCGGCCGATTTCAGAGAGGCCATGGACAAGGTTACAGATTATGAATACGACTGTATCGTAGCCGATATCGGGCTGCCACTGGGAAGCGGACTGGACATCATACGTGAACTCAAAGTACTGAAGTCTAAAGCCGGTATCATTATCATCTCGGCCAAAGACTCCCTGGAAGATAAACTGGGCGGACTGGAACTCGGTGCAGACGACTATCTCACCAAACCATTCCACCTGTCAGAACTGAATGCCCGTATCAACGCCCTCCTACGACGCAAAAACTTCGACGGCAATACCAGCATCACCTTCTTCGAAATCACCATCATCCCTTCTTCTAAAACGGTATTGGTACACGATAAGTCTATCACCCTCACCGGCAAGGAATATCAGCTCCTGCTCTATTTCATTGCCAATCAGCACCGGGTGGTCACCAAATCAGCCCTCGCCGGACATCTCTGGGGCGATGCCTACGACCAGGCCGGATCATACGACTTTATCTACACCCATATCAAAAATCTCCGCAAAAAAATGCTCGAAGCCGGCGGAGAAGATTATATCAAAACCGTTTACGGTACTGGCTATCGTTTCGGATAAACAGAATGCGCCGCATGAAACTGCTCACCAAAACCACCGTATATTTCCTGCTTATTATGCTCCCGGTATTCACCGCCGGCGCCTTCTACCTCTTTCATAAATTCAATAAAGAAATCAAACACGAAACGGATGAAGAACTGGTCAACGACCAGCTGGAATGGCTCCGTTACCTCGATACCGCCCATATCGACAATCCCATTTTCCGCTTCAACACTCAGGAATTTCAACTTACCCCCACCGATAAACCAGTACAGAAAAAATATAAACTCAAAGGCGTTCATCTTTACCAGGAAACGGAAGATGCACAGGCCCCCTTCCGTGAACTATCGCAGGTCATCAGCATCCACGGACAAAATTACCAGATGGTATTGCGTAAATCCATGATAGAAAAAGATGACCTGCTGAAAAATATCATCCATGTGATGCTGATCGCTTTTGGTGGCCTGCTCTGTTTTGTAGTTATTTCCAACTGGTTCATCAGCCGTAACATGTGGCGCCCCTTTTACCGCTCCCTCGATAAAATACGGCAGCTGCAGCTCAACAAAATGGAGACACCCGACTTCCCCCAAACTCCTACACATGAGTTTAACCAGCTCAACGAAGCACTTAACCAGATGACAGCCCGTATCCATCAGGATTATATCAACATGAAAGAACTGACGGAAGATGCTGCCCATGAAATGCAAACACCCCTTGCTATCACACAAAGTAAACTCGAACTTCTGCTGCAGGATGAAAATCTCTCAGAAGAACAACTGAAAAATATCGGTCAAACCAGTGAAGAACTGCAACGGCTCTCCCGTCTCAACCACAACCTGCTGCTGCTGGCGAAAATTGAGAACCAGCAATATCCTTTTACAGAACGTCCCGACCTCCATCAGGTCATCGCCAAATACCTGTCACTCTTCGAAGAACTGATCCGCGAAAAAGAACTGAATATCGAAACATCCCTGGTACCCACTGCACCCTGGCCGCTGCATCCCGCACTGGCCGACATTATGATCAGCAATCTCCTGGGAAACGCCATCAAATACAACTACCCCGAAGGCCATATTCAGATCACACTGACAACAAATACCTTCACCATTTCCAATACCAGTAGTCTCCCCGAAATACCCGCTGCCAATGTATTTCAACGCTTCAAAAAAAACGACCAGGGATATTCCAACTCCAACGGCCTGGGCCTCGCTATCGTAAAAAAAATTGGTGAGTCCTATCACATCCGCATCTCCTATCAGTATCGCAACGGCCTACACATTTTCACCGCCAGCTGTTGATACAGATTTGCACCAGATTGTATTCTTTTCTTTGCATGGAAACTGAATAAATCACCAAAGTACTACCTCCATGCGTTTGCTTATTACAACAGGAGCCTTCTGTATCAGCATACTCACTGCCACCGCACAGCAGCGTGTAGCCACTCCCGTTAAGGACACCCTTAGTAGAGACACCACCCAACACCCGGAAATCAGCAAAGTCGCTGACCTCAATGAGGTTATCATCTCTTCTACCCGCAACAACAGCCGTATTGCAGACCTGCCCATGAAAGTGGAAATTTTGGGTAAGGAAGAAATGATCGAAGAAAGCGGTATCAAACCTGGTAACGTAACCAGCATCCTCGGCGACCTCTCTGTGATACATATCCAGAACACTTCGGCTGTCAGCGGCAACAATGCCATCCGTATGCAGGGGCTCGACGGTAAATACACTCAGTTGCTCCGTGACGGAATGCCCGTGTATGAAGGCCTCAGCGGCAACTTCGGCGTACTCGCCATTCCCCCGCTGGACCTCAAACAGATAGAGATCATCAAAGGCTCCGTTTCTACCCTCTACGGTGGAGGCGCTATCGCCGGCATGATCAACTTCATCGCCAAAACGCCCGGTTCAAAACCCGAGCTCACCATCCTGGCCAATCGTAGCACCCTCAAGGAAAATAACGTGAACGCCTGGTACTCCCAACGATATGGTAAAACAGGCCTCACCCTCTTCGCCGGTGTTACCTCCCAAAATCCGGTAGACGTTAACAATGACGGCTTCAGCGATGTGCCACGCGTACGCCAATACCTGCTCCACCCACGCTTTTTCTGGTACCCCAATGCCAACACTACCCTGATAGCTGGTTACACCGGTACCATCGAAAAACGCGAAGGCGGCGACATGCAGGTGCTCGATCATCATGCCGATAACGTACACAGCTATACGGAAATCAATAACAGTGAACGGCATAGCGCAGACCTCCAGTTTACCCGTAAAAATCTGGGTGGCGGCACCCTCACTGTAAAAGGTGTGGCCAGTTTCTTCCATCTCGAAAATATCGCTGGTAATTTCCCGCTGAAAGGCCGCCAAACAAGCACCTACCTGGAAGCTGCCTACAATAAAAAAAGCGGCCGCCACGACTGGGTAATAGGCCTCAACAATACCGGTGAGATCTATCGCCGCGCAACCGGTGACAGTACTCAACTGGGCAACTACACCTACAACACCATGGGCGCCTTCGCTCAGGACGGTTTCCATATCACTGATAAACTGATGGCTGAAGCAGGTATCCGCGCAGACTATCACAACGTATTCGGATGGTATGTACTGCCCAGGCTCGCATTCGTGTACAAACCAATAGAAGATCTCAGCCTCCGCCTCAGCGGCGGTACCGGCTATAAATCACCAGCCATCTTCTCTGCGCAAACACAAACCATCGGCTACCGCAACCTGCTGCCACTCGCTGCAGGACTCAAATCTGAAAAAAGCCAGGGCCTCAACTTCGACGCCAACTATCACACCACCCTCGGTGAAATAGACGTCACCCTCAACCAGGCTCTGTACTATACACATATTACAGACCCGATCTTACCTGTCACCAATGCTACCAACGAAAAAGTGATGCTCCAAAACCAGCCCTTTTCCGTTAACAGCCTTGGCACCGATACCTATCTACGCCTCAAACGCAACGAGCTGGAACTGTACCTGGGCTACAACCATACCGTGTCTAAATACACAGATCCTGCTTCTACCAGAGTAGCGTTTGCTCCTCAGGATAAATTTGCCGCTACCCTCGCTTATGAAATTGAAGAGAAATGGCGTTTCGGCATTGAAAACAGCTGGATAGGTAACCAATACCTGGAAAACAATCAGAAAGCACCCAACTACTGGTTCTGGGCCGCTATGGTTTCCAGAAAACTGGGAGAACATGTAACACTGGTGCTGAATTGCGAAAACATATTTGACGCCCGTCAGGGTAAACACATACCGCTGTTTACGGGTCCTGTCAATAATCCGCAGTTTGCTCAGTTGTGGGGTCCTATCGATGGACGTACCATCAACCTGTCAGTGAAATTTGACCTGTAATATTTCTGCACTTTCTTATTCGGAACGGCGTACCTTTGCGGCCTTATTCATACATTAAAACAGCATGAAATCTGCCAAAAATCGGTACGCCGTTTTATTCGGTTTTGCCGCCCTGTTCCTGGTACTTTCGTTCTTAGTACGTACCACCTTGTTAATCTGGGCCTTCCCACAGGCAGGCCTTTCTTTTACCACCATACTTTCTGTATATGTCAAAGGTTTTATCTATGATGCCGGTGTAGCACTTTTTTTCACCATCGCTTATGCCTTCTATCTGTTGCTGCTGCCGCAAAGGCTCAACAACACTGTGTTTAACCGGGTCTTTACCTATACCGGTTTTTTTCTGGCACTGATGATCGTTATTTTTTCCTTTTTTGCTGAATTTACTTTCTGGGGAGAATATGCCGGTCGCTTCGACTTCATTGCAGTAGACTATCTGATCTATACCTATGAGGTGATCAGTAATATTAACCAGTCGTATCCGCTGCCGTTGCTGATTGGTGGCGTACTGGGAGCTACTGCACTACTCACCTGGCTTTGCAACCGCCGAGGCATTTTCCGCAACAGCTTCCGGTCAAATACAGGCTTCGGAAAAAGAGCGCTCATCTTCCTCACCCTACTGGGGATCACGATCGTCCACGCCTTTCTGGTCAACAACAACTGGGCGGATAAAAACAAAAATCGTTATGCACAGGAACTGTCCAAAGCAGGCATCTATTCCTTTATATCTGCCTATCTGAACAATGAACTGGCCTACGATAAATATTATCTGCTGCAGGATGAAAGTACCGCCTTCGCACAGGTCCGCAACCAGCTGCTTTCTCCCGACGCACAGTACCTGGAAAACGGTCAGAGTATCTATCGTAACATTACAGACACCATACCTCCGGTGAAGCCCAACGTGATCATGGTCACCATCGAAAGCTTCAGCGCCGATTTTATGGCCCGTTTTGGTAATAAGGAAAATATCACACCTGTATTGGATAGCATCGCTAAGGAAGGGATATTGTTTACCAATATGTACGCTACCGGCACCCGCACAGTGAGAGGCATGGAAGCCTTATCCCTCGCGGTTCCGCCTACACCCGGACAAAGCATCGTTCGCCGTAAAAACAACGAAAACCTCTTCTCTGCGGCCAGCATCTTCCGCAAAAACGGATACGAAGCCACCTTCTTCTACGGCGGAGATGGGTATTTCGATAACATGAATAAATTCTTCGGCAACAACGGTTATGATATCACTGACAGGCTGCGCCACCGGCTGGTAGACGACAAAATAGCTTCCAAACGAACCAACATACCTGATAACGCTGTACAGTTTGAGAACGCCTGGGGTGTATGTGATGAAGACATCTACAAAGCCGCCATCAAAAGTGCTGACGAAAAATATGCAGCCGGCAAACCTTTCTATGATTTCATCATGACTACCTCCAACCACCGTCCGTTTACCTATCCAGGTGGTAAAATCGATATCCCTTCCGGTACCAGCCGCGAAGGTGCCGTGAAATATACCGACTATGCCATAGGCCAGTTCCTGCAAGCTATCCGCAACAAGCCATGGTATAAAAACACCGTGATCATTTTTGTCGCCGACCACTGCGCCAGCAGCGCAGGTAAAAATGAAATAGAAATCAGCAAATACCACATACCCTGTATCCTGTACAATGTGCCTAATACAGCACCGCAGGAAATACCCGTGATGTGCTCGCAGATAGACCTCTATCCTACCCTGCTGAAAATGCTCCACTGGTCTTATCACTCCAATTTCTATGGTAAAAATGTGCTCGACAGCACTTATCAGCCACGCGCTATGCTCAGCACTTACCAGAAACTGGCTTACCTGGAAACAGGTAAAATGATTATCCTCAGCCCCCAGCAAAAAGCCCAGTGCTTTTCCTGGAGTCAGGATAAAAGTGAAGAACAGCCTGCCCCCATGGATAGCGCCCTGCTCAAACGGAGTGTTTCAACCTACCAAACCGCCTATTCCTTATTTAAAAACAATGGTATGCGGAAATAATCTCATATTTTCTGACTAATTTTTGTAAATTTATTGAAGGGGTTGCCTTGGCAGCCCCTTCCTCTTGTTCCATAACACTAGCCTGCTTTAATAATCAGTTTTTTCATACTACCAGACCGCATGACCGGGCTTGTCAGACTAATATGCCTGATGAAGATGGTCCTAACAAATTAAATCTGATTGCAAAATGCTGGCTAATCCCTTTCCTGGCAACAACTCTGGGAACCTCAAACTTGAAGATGGCTTTGATGCACTGCAAACAATCCTTTGCCGGCAACAGAACGCCCTGGACATCGTTTCCTGGCTGCATGCCAGCTTTACAGACAACAAACCTTCACAAGTTTGCCAGGAACTACTGTTACAACTGATGGCACTCACCGAAAGCCAGGGAGGCTTTATCGGAGAAATAGAAAAAGACTATAACCACCTTCCTTATCTGGTGGTACAGTCTATCAGCAACATGCCATTACATAACGGTGTACAACAATACTTCGGGGCACGTCCTGAACGCGGCCAGCATTTCACCAACCTCAGTACCCTCTTCGGAACTGTCATCCTCAATGGGCAACCGGTGTTCAGCAATCACCCGGCCACCGACGAACCATACACCATCGCTATATTCCAGTCCTTCCTGGGCATCCCTATTACCCTGCATGGAGAAACCATTGGCCTCATAGCACTGGTTAATAAACCCTGCGGTTATGACCTCTCCCTGATCCCACTACTTCAGCCTATAGCACTTACCTACGGCGCCCTGCTACATAACTACCGTACACAGAGCTGCCGCGAAAGACTGGAGATCACCAACAAACAACTCTCATCAGAACTGCATGCCCTCACCGCATCCCTTGATGATATTGTATTTGAAGTGGATGAAAACAAAGTCTTCACCCGTGTATGGTGCAATCAGCAACACCTGCTGTTTATACCAGAAGATGAAATCGTAGGCAAGGCAATGGCAGACGTATTGGGCGAATATGCCTACGCCTTCAGCAAACTGGCCGATACCCTGCTGCAAACAGGCGATCCCCAGTCTTATGAATACGCCGACATCCGGCAGGATATGCCCTACTGGTATGCTTTAAAAATGCGTCTGATGCCGGCTACGGACAGCACTCCCCGGCGCATCCTGCTCCTCATACAAAACATCACCCGACGCAAACGCAGCGAGCTGGAACTACGTCAGCTTAATGCTGATTACGCCCGGAGTATTCAGATACTGGACATCACTCAACAAATGGGACTCATCGGCGGATGGGAGTTCAACCTTGTCACCGGACAGGTATTCTGGACCAAACAGGTGTACGCCATCAGGGAACTACCGGAGAACTTTATGCCCGTATACCATGATCTGGAATTTTATCATCCGGAAGATAAACACCTGGTAGAAACAGCCAAGGAACAGCTGCTTCGTTATCATCAGAAATATTGCATAGACCTGCGGCATATCTCCGCCAAAGGCACCGTCAAATGGGTACGCACCACCGGCATACCCGTATACACCAACGACCGCCTTACCCATTTCCGTGGCATCATCATGGACATCGACAAACAAAAGAAGGCAGAACTGGAACTCGAACAAGCCAGAAAAACCGCTGAAAATGCCGCCAGGAGCAGAAGCGAATTCCTTTCTGTCATGAGCCATGAAATACGCACACCGCTCAACGCCATCATCGGTATTTCCGGCATCATGAAAGATGAGCCCTGCACAGACCATTCGGAACTGCTGCATAACCTGCGGTTTTCAGCCAACCACCTCCTCGGTCTGGTCAACGATATCCTGGACCTCAGCAAGATAGAAGCCGGGAAAGTAACACTCGAATATATTGAACTGGATCTCCGTGACCTCATTCAGGGCATTGCCGGTAACTATCAGCCACTGGCCATCGCCAAAGGATTACAACTGAATACGAAGGTAGACGACAACGTACCCGCCCGCCTCCTCGGCGACCCCGTACGACTCGGACAGATCCTGAATAACCTCCTCAACAACGCCATCAAATTTACCAATGAAGGTTGTGTATGTGTGACGCTGCAACTCGAAAAAAACAGTGCAGGCACAGCATCCATCAGTTTTTCCGTCACTGATACCGGTATCGGCATACCTCCCGACATTCAGGAACGGATCTTCGAAACCTTTGTACAAGGCGACTCCGCCACCACCCGCGAATATGGTGGCACCGGACTGGGATTGTCCATCACCCGCAAACTGGTGGAGCTGATGAACAGCCATATTACAGTAGACAGCACTCCTAATCAGGGCACTACCTTCCGGTTCTCTGTTTCGTTTAATACGCCCGCCGATACTGCTGTTCCCGAAACAGCTCCCGTCATCATCCCGGAAAATCTGCTTACAGGCATGCGCATGCTGGTAGTGGAAGACAATAAGATCAACCGCAAGGTCATGCAGCTGCAGCTAAACCGTACCGGCGCCGTAGTAACACTGGCCGTCAACGGTAAAGAAGCCGTCCTCCGCATGCAGGAACAAACCTTCGATGGCGTGATGCTGGACCTTCATATGCCCGAGATGAACGGTTATGAAACTATTCCCTATATCAAACAAATGCAACCCCACGCGTTTATCATAGTGCTCACCGCCGATATTATGCCGGATGCTATCGAACGCCTGCAGGAGCTGAGTATACGGGATATCCTGCCCAAGCCCTACAAGGCGGAAGACCTCTACCGCCTGTTGTACACCTATAAAAAATGAATTCCCTACATTTGCTCCATGTCAACAACAAAAGGAAACCTGTCTGCCAGAGACCTCGAAGTGATCTGGCATCCATATACTCAGATGCAGACTGCTCCTGCTCCTATCGGTATCGTACGTGGCGAAGGCGCCTGTTTATATGATGAAGACAATAACGCATACATCGACGCTACGTCGAGCTGGTGGGTCAATATCCACGGACATGCACATCCGCATATCGCAAAACAGCTAGCCGCTCAGGCACTGGAACTGCAACACTGTATTTTTGCCGGATATACCCATCCTCCCGCTGTAAACCTCGCAGAAAGGCTGCTACAGATACTACCTGCCAACCAGCGCCGGGTGTTCTATTCCGATAATGGCTCCACCGCTGTCGAAGTCGCCCTGAAAATGGCATTACAATACTGGGACAACAAAGGCCAGCGCAGACATAAAATCATCGCTTTTAAAAATGCCTATCACGGCGATACCTTTGGCGCCATGAGCGTCAGCGGACGCAGCGTGTTTACCCGCGTTTTCGACGATTTCCTGTTTGAAGTGCACTTCCTCGATGTGCCCACTCCCGATAATATTGATCACCTGATAGCTGATATCAAAGCGCAACAGCCCGATCAGATCGCGGCCTTTATTTTCGAGCCGTTATTACAAGGCTCCGGCGGCATGATCATGTACGATATCCCGGCTTTTGACCAGCTGCTGAGCTTCTGCAAAGACAACCACATCCTGCTCATCGCCGACGAAGTGATGACCGGCTTCGGCAGAACCGGTAAAAACTTTGCGATGGAATATGTGCAAACAGCACCCGATATGGTATGCCTCTCCAAAGGACTCACCGGCGGTAGTATGGCGCTGGGCATTACCACCAGCACCAGTAACATATACGAAGCCTTCCTGTCGGCAGACAAGCTTAAAACACTGTTCCATGGCCACTCTTTCACTGCCAACCCTCTGGCATGCACAGTAGCCCTGGCCAGCCTGGACCTCTTTACAGATCCGGCCTGTGCCCAGCAACGTCAACGTATACACGAAAAACATCAGCACTTTCTCCAGGAGCTTACATCCATGGCGCCCGTCAAAAACCCGCGCCTGCTGGGTACCATCCTGGCTTTCGAACTGGTTACTGATGGAGCAGATGGTTATACCAACCAACTGGCCGACCACCTGCACCGCTTCTTCCGTTCCAAACGGATCATGCTCCGGCCTCTGGGTAATACACTCTATATCCTGCCTCCGTACTGTATTACCAACGAGCAGCTGGACCTGGTGTATGCCAGTATTCGTGAACTGGTGTCACAACTGCATTAACATCTTCCTGAAAAATAAAAAAAGCAAAGGAGCGAAGAATCTTCGCTCCTTTGCTTTTTTACTTTATCTCCGGAAAACTTATTTCACCGGTACAGACACCTTGGTATCATCCCATTCAAACACTACAGCATTGCCTGGCAGTGTAAAGGTGAGTTTTTCCACTGGTGCTTTTAAGGTTTCGCGTGGCACCTGTACAGATGCTACGTCCTGGCCTTTGATTTTTTCGTAGTCGTAAGCGCCCCACTGACCCAGTTTGCTGTTGAGGATCACCGTCCATTTCTTTTGGTCAGGAATGGAGAACAGGGTATAGGTACCTGCTTTTACAGATTTACCACCAAATACCACATCTTTTTTGAAAGTGATTTCAGTAGCTTCATCAGCACCGGTACGCCATACTTTACCCCATGGTTCCAGGGTGCCGAATATAACCCTGCCTTTTTTGGAAGGCTGGCCATACACAACTTTAATGTCTTTATTTTCTACGTTTACATGAGGACTTTTCCTTTCTTTCTCCTGGGCAAAACCGAGAGTAGTAGTGGCGCAGAAGAAGGCTGCCAATAAAAGGTGTTTCATTTTAAGCTGCAGTTTTTTTGTTGAGGAATGAGGTAAAGACAACAATTTAAAACTTAAAATTCGCTCTGCCTTATTTTATTGGATCAATGGTAAAAAACTATATATAACCGATCACTGGTGAGTGCAAAGCTCATTCAGCCTGTTCAGCCCCTCATTCATAGCAGGGCCATAGATGCGGTCTGCCAGGAATCCTCTCAGTTTCCACCAGGGCAGCAGTCCCAGTTTTATTTCCATATGCCAGAATATGGCCGTAGCTTTTCCATCAGCGGTCTTTTTCAGTTCGATCCCACCTTTTACCGGCCGCATGTTCTGAATATCCATCATATAATGCACCCCTTTATCGGGTTCACTGTCCAGAATCAGGACCTTACCACTGTTGAGCTGGCCCTGCCAGGAATAGGAGGCACCGGCGCCGGAAGTCTGGCTGGAATATACCAGCTGTGCCGTAGTATCCGGACGGCTCCAGGGGTTCCACTTTTCCCAGGCTTTGAGGTTATTCACCACCGCGTATACAGAATCTATTGGCGCCTGAATAACACCGGTACGTTCTACCACCGCGGTAGAGGGAAACATCAGCGATAACAGGAAGGCAAAAATGCCCAATACAAGAATGCTGATACCTAACAATTTAAATAAACGCATAAATACAGGTTAATTACGAACAACCAATCGTTTTAATCCTTCCAGCCCCTTCTCAAAATCATTACCTACCCATTTATCCATCATCAGGCCCATTACCTTCCGTAACGGATGCTGCCCCATGTTACAGGTCATGCTCCAGGTAAGCAGCGTGCCTTCACCCACCGGATCAAGCCGGAACGCCCCTTTCGCAATGCCCATATTCATAAAATCAGTATCAGTAGCGATATATTGATCTGGCCGGGATTCTGTAATGGTCATATGCCCGGTGCCAATATTACGGTTATGGCTTTTCCAGCTGTAGCTGGCGCCGGCACCACTATCTTTTTCCCCATAGGTGATAGATATGTCGGGGTCCTGTTCTTTCCAGGGCGACCACAGCTCCCAGTTACGTACTACATTGATCAACGGGAAAATTCTGTCTGCCGTAGCAGGAATGACAAGCGAACGCTCCACTTTCACCACAGGGGGAAGGAATAAACTAAAAATGAAAAGCCCCAATACCAGGACGATCAACGCCCCCAGAATAATAAAAAAGGCTTGCATGTAGCTGTTTTTAGGTAAGCCAAAGCTAATCAAAAAAAACCAGCTACTCCCAACGGAATACCTTCACCGCCACAGCGTACACCACCACTCCCCAAAGGGTTAAAATGGCTATATCCCAGCCCACATGCCACAGATGCAACCCCTCAAAAGCTATTTTCCGCAGCGCATCAATGAGATAGGTCAGCGGCATCAGCTTGCAGATAGGCTGCAGCCAGGACGGGAAAGAATCTATCGGGAAAAAGGTACCTGCCAGCAGGAACTGTGGCAAAGTAAAAATATTAGCCAATGGCGGAATAGTACTCTCATTTTTGGCCAGGCTGCTCACCACAAAACCAAAGCCCATAAATACCAGCAGCCCGAAAACAGACAGAACCAGCATTTCAGCGAAAGTGGCCCATCCATGCACCAGCGTAAATCCAAAGGCGAAATGCCCCAGCCCGATGATGATCACAGAACTGATCAGCTGGAAGATCATACGGCTCAGTGCCTCTGCCAGCACTATATAGGTGCGTTTAATAGGAGTGGCGAAAAAGCGCTTCAGTACCAGCGTCTGACGTAAGCTGTAAAAAAGGAAAGCGGTGCCAAACACGGCCGCGCTCATCAGCGCAAAACCCAATTGACCCGGCAATATAAAGTCGATTGTTTTAAATACACGGCCCGGTATTTCTTCACTCACAAAAGTAGCTACAGAAGGGCGGGGATAAGTGTGGGCGTCCATTCGGGCAGCCACCTCTTTCAGCACCGATTGTAAAATGGCTTTTTTATTGACATCAGAAGCTGTAGATGTTTTAATATTTACCTGATAGTGGAGAACACTGTCGGACCCTGGCTGGGGGATAATATTGAGGATGGCCACAATACGGCCTTTTTTCAGGTCATCTTCCATTTCAGCAGCCGATTGATCGGCCACCAGTTTAACGGTCTTCACCTGCGACAAACCCTGATAAAACCCGCTGCTGATATCGGTATGCCTGTCTACACCCACTTTCACAGATACACTGCTGTTACCGATAAATCCGAATACCAGAATGAACACAAGCGGGAATCCCAGACTGAAAACCACCGCTGAAGGGCTTCTGAATATACCTCTAAAACTTCCTTTTGTTATGGCCAGCATGGCCCTCCACTGGCTGTACTTCACTCCATTCATCTGAGTCGCGTTTGTTAAAAATCGCGTAAAACTACTCAAAAAAATGAACGCTGGCCGCGTTTTTTACGCGATCAACAGGATTATGAAGGAGATTACTGCCCGTTTTATGCCCTTTTGGGGGTTGTTATTGAAGCCTTTGGGGGAGATGATGGAGCGGAGATAACCTACCCGATTTTAAGTAGATTTTAATATTAGCCCCGGACTAAAGTCCAGGGCTAAAAATAGACAAGGCTATCAAAACACTAGCATCGAATTTAGCCCAGGACTAAAGTCCTGGGCATTAAAGAGATTAGAATCTATAAGAAAAAGGCAGTCTGGCCTGCACTTCACGAGGCATTTCCTGGATGGTTTTAAGCTGCTCATACAGGTCGTAGTTAACGCCCAGTTCTTTTTTCACCATTCTCACCTGCACTTCTTCACTTACATTTTTCAGGAGGCGGGAGAATTTATCCTTTATTTCAGGGTATTCCACCATTCTGTAGCTGGATACTTTAGCCAGACGGGCTGCGCAATCGAGGGCATCGTTGATACCACCGATACGGTCTACCAGTCCCAGTTTGAGGGCATCGGTACCACTCCATACGCGGCCTTGTGCGATGCTGTCCACTACAGCAGGGTCCAGCTTTCTGCCAGCCACCACGCGGGATTTAAAGGAAGAATAGATGCTATCAACACCATTCTGTACAAAACGTTTTTCCACTTCTGTCAGCGGACGGGAAATAGAACCCAGGTCAGCATAAGGAGCTGTTTTAACACCATCGAAGGTCACACCTACCTTATTTTTGAAGAAGCTCTGTAAGTTAAACATGATACCAAATACACCGATAGAACCGGTAAGGGTATTAGGTTGTGCAAAGATGCTGTCAGCCATACAGGAGATATAATAACCGCCGGAGGCTGCATAGTCACCCATAGACACTACTACCGGTTTCACCTTTTTAGCCAGCGACAGCTCCCGCCAGATTACTTCGGAAGCCAGGGCGCTGCCACCGCCAGAGTTCACACGGAAAACAATCGCCTTCACGTTTTTATCTTCCCGGGCTCTGCGGATATCCTGGATATAGTTTTCGCTGGCGATAACATTGCGTTTGTCGGACTCACCACCTATAATATCGCCTTGAGCGTAGATCAGGGCTATTTTGCTTTCACCGGTGCCATTGCTCAGGCTTGTAGCGCTGTTGTATTTCAACAGGCTTACAAAGTTCACTTTATCATCGCTGCCAAGGCCGGTTTTGTTTTTCAGCTCAGCAATAACTTCATCGTCATACTTCAGGCCGTCCACCAGTTTGTATTTCAGCGCATCTGTCGCCTCCTGTATCAGGTTCTGGTTGGCATAACCATGCAGAGTGGCGGTATCCAGGTGACGGGCCTTAGCAATACCGGAGAGGTAGTTGCTATACAGTTCTCCGAGGAACTGGTTGGTCTGGATGCGGTTGGCATCTGTCATCTGGTTTTCGCGCAACGGCTCTGTAGCGCTTTTAAACTTGCCACAGTAGAAGATTTCAGGCTGTATTTCCAGTTTTTCCAGGGCGCCCTTAAAGAACGTCAGCTGGGTGGAAAAGCCGGAGAAGTCAACACCTCCTTTGGGGTTGAGGTATACTTTGTCGGCAGCAGTAGCCAGGTAGTAGGCTTGCTGAGGCATTACTTCACCATAGGCATAGACAAATTTACCGGACTTCCGGAAGCGCAGCAGGGCGTTGCGCAGCTCTTCATTACCGGCGAAACCGTTGCCGCTGCCATCTACCTTGAGGTATATTCCCTTGATATTATCGTCGGTGGCAGCATTCTCTATCAGCCTTACCGCCTGATATAATCCGGGCACCTCCGATGATTCATCTTTCAAAAAAGCAGCCAGGGGATTAACAATTTTCTGTTCGGAAAAAGCCTGGCTGGTCTGCAGCACCAGGATTCCATTGGGGGCTATTGTCACCGTCTCGGAAGAAATCGCCTTCCCGATGATTCCCAGCAGCACGATAAAACAGATGCCGAAGAAGACCACCAGGCCCAGTAACACAGCTAGAAAAGTTTTAAAGAAACGCATACGTTTTAGTTAAAATGAAAGGGAAGTGGAAAGATACATTTTTTCAAAAATAAGGAATATGGCTACTTTTGGGCCTCAGAATATACATGAATACAGCAATATTACTTATAGGTGGCAATCTGGGAGACCGGATCGCCAACCTGCAAAAGGCGATACAGTACATCGCTGCAGAAGCCGGAGAGGTAGTAAAAACCTCTGCCTTATACCAGACAGCCCCCTGGGGCTCCGTAGACCAGCCTGACTACCTGAACCAGGGTCTGGAGATACATACTACGCTCGACGCACTAACGTTACTGCATACACTACTGGGGATAGAACGCCGCATCGGCCGTATCCGCCAGGAAAAATGGGGCGCCCGGGTAATCGATATAGACCTGATCTTCTTTAACAACGAAATCGTGTCACTGCCCGAACTGAAACTTCCGCATCCCCGCATGCACCTGCGACAGTTTGTACTGGTACCTCTCAACGAAATTGTACCCGACTACGTACATCCGGTACTGCATAAAACTGTAAGACAATTGCAACAGGAATGCCCTGATGACCTGAGCGCGCTGAAACTGAATACTGATACGCAAAAACACTAGGCAGCCATTCATAGTGGCCTTACCGCCACCAATGCCTTGTGCCATAAAATCCAATGCATGCACTATAAATTTATTACCATAGAAGGGAATATCGGGGCCGGCAAAACCACACTGGCCAATATGTTGTCTCAACACTTTTCCGCTAAACTGATCCTGGAAGAATTTGCAGACAATCCCTTCCTGCCACTCTTCTACGAACGCCCGCAACAGTACGCGTTTCCACTGGAACTGTTTTTTATGGCTGAAAGATATAAACAGCTGAAAGACATGCTGCAAACCCAAGACCTGTTCAGCGATGTCATCATCTCCGATTACCTGTTTATCAAAAGCCTGCTGTTCGCAAAAATAACCCTGCCCAAAGAAGAGTATTCCCTCTACCAGAAGCTCTTCGACATCATCAATCCACAGCTGGTACAACCGGAACTGCTCATTTTCCTCAACGCTCCCGTAGCCAAACTCCAGGAAAATATCCGTCACCGGAACCGCCCCTATGAGCAGCAAATTCCTGATGAATACCTGCTCAACGTTCATGATACCTACATGCAGTATATCAAACAACATCCTGTACGCACACTCATGATCGATACTACCAAAGTGGATTTCCTCCGCCAGCCCGATGATTTTCAGAACCTGCTCGCTGCACTGGAGAAAGAGTATGAGCCCGGAGTACACTATCTGAAACTATGATGTGTGTGATTTTTTTTGATAATCCTGATGAGCGAAGATCAGGTTTTGATGAAAACGAATTCTTATAAAAGCGAAGGGCCTGGACATAACATCCAGGCCCTTCGCTTTATAAATTAATATGATCATCGCTCATCAGGATTATCAGAAAGCATCATCTGCATCACCGTTGAAGCAGCAATAAATCCGCTCGTCCAGGCATGCTGGAAGTTAAACCCACCGGTGATACCGTCTACGTCCATCACCTCTCCGGCAAAAAACAGGTTGGGTACTAAGCGGCTTTCCATCGTAGCTGGTTCTATTTCGCTGAGGGTAATACCTCCGCAGGTAACAAATTCTTCTTTAAAAGTAGTTTTGCCTTTCACCGGAAACTCCATGCATACCAGCAGTTTCATGAGCCGGTTCTGGTCTTTGGCCGGAACATCGGCCCAGCGCAGTTCTTCTCCGATACCTGCCAGGCCCAGTAAAAACTGCCATAGCCGCTGAGGAAGGCCAAACGGGTTTTTGTGATGTATTTTCTGTTTGCCCAGCTCCTGGCGCAGGGAAGGCCATTCTTCCCGCAGGCTGTTTTCGTTGTAGTCAGGCAGCCAGTTGACAATCGCTGTGAAGGTATATTGCAGTGCCTGCAGGTCACGGGCACCCCAGGCTGACAAACGCAGTATTGCCGGACCACTCATACCCCAATGGGTGATCAGCACCGGGCCCTGCTCCTGTAATTTGGTGCCGGCAATTTTTACGTGCGCCGTAGTGGCTACGCCCATCAGCGACGTGATAGGATGACCGGGCATATTAAAAGTAAACAGGGAAGGTGCCGGCGGCACAATGCTGTGGCCGGTTTTCTCCAGCCAGCCAAATTTACCGGCCTGAGCATAACCACCTGCGGCTATGCAGATATAGTCTGCCTTCAGCTCCTGACCGTTCTGCAATTGCAGACGCCAGCGGCCATCAGGGCCTTTCTCCAGGTCTGTTACTTCCTTGTTGGTCTCTACTTTTACATGGTATTTATCGACTTCCCGCAACAGGCAGTCGATGATAGTCTGTGAGTCGTCGGTAACCGGGAACATCCGCCCATCCGCTTCTGCCTTCAGTTTCACGCCCCGCTCTTCAAACCAGGCGATAGTATCGGTCACAAAAAAACGGGAGAAGGTTTTCCTGACAAAATGGGCTCCTCTCGGATAACGTTTAGTCATATACGTGATATCCGGTGCATTATGCGTCACGTTACAGCGGCCGCCGCCACTCACTTTCACCTTGGACAACAGCTTGCCTGTTTTCTCCAGCACCAGCACTTCCAGCCCCGGACATAACCGGGCAGCATTCACTGCACAAAAAAAACCGGCCGCGCCACCGCCGGCCACCACTAATCTTTTCCGGATTGAACTCATTAAATTCCTGTTAAAACCAATGCTTAAACACGCAATAATAACAAACCTGCCGTAATCTTAGCCTTTATTCTTTCCGAAGTTTATATTTTTGTCCTATTATTATACCCATTATATCGGCTCAAAATACAGTTCATGCAAGCGCACAATAAAAAAAAGAGACGTCACCTGAAATGGATGATCCCCGCTACCCTGCTGGCCGGAGTAATGGGTGCCGTGGCGGTTATGCCTCCCCCTGCCGACTGGTCTGATCATCTCGTTCAGGCTTTACAACAGTACAACAACCGCTACCCGCAGGAAAAAGTCTTCCTGCACCTGGATAAAGACTATTACGCCGCCGGTGAAACCATCTGGTTCAAAGGATATGTGACCCTTCAGGGTCTCCCCTCCACACAGGCTACCAACCTGTATGTAGAACTGCTGGACAAGAATAATAATGTCGTGCAGAAAAAACTGTTCGGCATCTTTAATGCCGGCGCACCGGGCAACTTCGATCTGCCGGAAACACAGAAACCAGGCGTATACCAGCTGAGAGCCTATACTGCCTGGATGCTCAACTTTGACCCGGCCTTTACCTATTCCCGTACTATCGAGATATTTGATCCGGCTAAAAAAGGCGGACCAGCTGCCGACAGTACCGCCCAGGACTTTTCCGTACAGTTCTTTCCTGAAGGCGGCAACCTGATCACCGGCCAGCCTAATACCGTGGCTTTCAAGGCTATCGACAATAATGGCTATCCCATCGAGGTGAGCGGCACTATCAAAGATGCCAAAAACACCGCTATCAAAACCGTTCATGACGGGATGGGTACCTTCGAAGTAACACCTGGCGCGGCATCCGACGCCTACCAGGCTGTCGTGAAAAGTGCCAAAGGCCAGACTAAAACTTTTACACTGCCGGCTGCACAGTCTACCGGCGCCTCTCTGAAGGTATTCAACAAAGGCCCGCGTATCTTCTATCAGGCCGTTCCCGCCAATAACGGTGATACCGCATTCAACAAACTGGTAGTCATCGGCCAGATGGGCCAGCAGCTGGTATATAAAGCCATCCTCGATGTGTCTGAAGGTCGTATCAGTGGTTTTATTCCCGCCGACAAACTGCCCAGCGGTATTCTGCAGATTACCCTGTTCAGCAGCAATGGCCTGCCAATCGCAGAAAGACTGGCTTTTGTCCGCAATAACGACCATATGGAAATGGACGTGCTGGAATCTGACGTAGCCAGGGATGCCCGCAAAAAAAGCACCTTCGTGCTGCGTCTCCCCGATACACTGCAGTCCAATATCTCCGTGGCCATCACCGACGCTGACGCTGTTCCGGTAGATAAAAACGCCGCCGATATCGTATCTACCCTCCTGCTGACATCCGACCTCAAAGGATATGTGTACAATCCCAACTGGTACTTCCATGACAATGCCCCCGCTACCGTGCAGGCACTGGACCTGGTAATGCTGACCAACGGATGGCGCAGATTCAGCTGGGAAAAAATCGCTAAAAATGAATTCCCGGATATCAGATATCCTTATGAACAGGGCCTGCTCGTAAAAGGTATCACCACCGGACCTAATGGACGTCCTATCGTTAATGGCAAACTGGATATGATCATCAAACTGCCGATAGATAGTTCCTCCATGTTCGCCTCCGCACCTATCAACGAAAAAGGTGAGTTCAATATCGCCAACATGGTATTCCCGGATACAGCTTATATCTACTACCAGGGCAGCGATGCGAAGAAAAGCAGAGATGTTAACGTGAAGTTCGATATCCACTTCTTTGACCGCGCCACCCAGGTTAAAATACCTTACCCGCTGCGGGTACCTCCTGCAGTAGACAATACTTCCCTGAAGCTTTTCCTGGCCAGTGCTGCCGAAAGTAATAAGGTAAACCGCGCTATCAATAACAAAACGGTTTATCTCCAGGAAGTAAATGTCAACGCTAAAAAGATCAAACCGGAAGAGACTACAGAAAAACGTTATGCCTCCGGTATGTTCTCCGGCGGCGATGGATATTCCTTTGACCTTACCAAGGAAAATCCTACCGCCTTTAATATCTTCCAGTACCTTCAGTCCAAAGTGGCCGGTTTACAGATCACTGGTGATCTCAGCAACCCCAGCCTGTCATGGCGCGGTGGCAAACCAGGCCTGTATCTCAACGAGATGCAGACCGACGTCAGTATGCTGAGCACCCTCTCCATCAACGATGTAGCGCTGATCAAAGTATTCCGTCCTCCTTTCCTGGGCGGCTTCGGTGGTGCTAACGGCGCTATTGCCGTATACACCAAAAAAGGTGGCGACAATCCACCCACCAACGATCCTACTGTAAAAGGATTTCAGCTGTATAAAAAAGCAGGTTATACTGTTGTAAAAACCTTCTATTCACCTGACTACTCCGTGAAAAAAGAAGTACATGCCCTGCCCGACAAACGGCTTACACTCTATTGGAACCCCAACGTGCCAATAGATACCCTCACCCATACCGCCAAAGTGGAGTTCTATAACAACGACTTCACCAAACGTTTCCGCCTCGTGGTACAAGGTATCACTGATGAAGGAACTGTAGGCAAACTTGAACAGGAGTTTTAAAATCATCTTAATAAAAAGACAAAGGCGTGAAGGATTTCCTTCGCGCCTTTGTCTTTTTATACCCTTGTTATAACCCCCATGCTGGCTACAACACTAACAATGGCGTAATAAAACCAATCGAAAAACGGTAGGTATCATCATTCACCAAACCAAACTTCGTTTGTGCGTAACTGGTATACCGGTATATTCTGCCTACCATGTTGGCAAATATTTTCAGGTCATATTTATCAAAGGGATATATCTCAAGTGCAGGTATATAACCCCAGGCAGTACGGAGTTTCTTATCCTTGTTAGGGTCCGGGTTACCATTCCACCAGGCGTAGTCCACAAAACCGGTGGCGGTAATATGCACCACATTACTCAGTCTCACATCGGCCCTGATCCAATGACTCATATAAGCCACCCCCTGGGCGGCTTTCATATTGGGAATAAAGTTGGAGACGATGAACTTACGGTCCAGATTTTCTATACTGTACTTAAAGTCATAGTCCAGTTTAAAGTTGCGCAGTATCAGCGAGTTGCCCAGGGCGAAGTAATTCATATACTGATGAGTCGCTTCTTTAAAGAGACTGTAAGACCAGATGGTAAAGACTTTACCATTAAAGAAATGCCCGCGCCAGTTGATCACACCTGCAAAAGGAAATTTGCTCTCCACAATGCCGGGAATAGAATCATACAATTCCTGAAAAGTTTTGGTCCGGCTGTTGAGTACCTGAAAAGTAAACTCATGATTTTTGTTGAGCACATACCCTACTCCTGCCCCAGTGAGGAAGTTATCGGAGTTTTCAATGATATCGGAGTATTCATAGATTTCGATGGGGTTATCGTCAAATTCCACCCCACCCCAGTCGGCACACAACTTACCGGCATATATCTTCCAATGGTCGTTGGGATCAAAGCGCAGAAAGGCCAGGTCTGTAGAGCGGCTGAGATTATCGATCGACTGTGTGACAGGATCGCGGGTATAACGGTCACGGAAACGGAAATATAATTTATCGAGCACCTTTCCTTTTATCTCCAGGCGGAACTGTTCATTTTCAAAGCGGGAGCGGGTGTAGGTACCTTTATCGAATTCATTTCTGAAAGCGTAACGCATGTTTGCAATCAGATCCACATTATTGAGAAGGGGTGCCTTAGTAATGGGTATCAGTGGCTTGTAAGTCGTATCTATTTTGGATTCCTGCTGCTGTGCTATCGCAGCAAGAGGAAACAGCAGGATACAGGCCACCAGCCAATTGCGGATAAGCATAAAGGTTACATTTTGGAGTTTGATAAATATGGTCGTCTATCTATAACAGGATGCCAGCCAGAAAGAAACCGGCGGCAACGGATACGGCTACACTCACAAGTCCGGGAATCATAAAGCTATGGTTTACCAGGTATTTCCCGATATGGGTGCTGCCGGTACGATCGAAGTTAATGGCAGCCAGCAATGTGGGGTAACCTGGTAAAAAGAAATCTCCGTTTACAGCCGGGAACATCGCTACCATATGGGCCGGGATGATGCCCAGGCTTAACCCCAGCGGCATCAGGGCTTTGGTGGTAGCTGCCTGACTGAAAAGTAATATGCTCAGTATAAACAAGGCGATAGCGAAGGTCCAGGGGGCGGCCCTTACCATATCACCCAGGGTACTCTCAATGATACCGGTGTTGGTTTGCATAAAAGTAGCGCTCATCCATACTACACCGAAGATGGATACCACGGCCTGTGCGCCGGAGGTGAACAAGCTGGCTTTGGCCACAGCGGCGGCAGTAGTGCGGCATATCAGCATAATGGCAGCAGCAGCGGCCAGCATCACCAGTTCTATCACGGCAGCCATTTTAATATGTCCACTGGCATCTACGGCCATATTACTCTTACCTTCCCCGAAAGAAGGCAACATATTGGGGAATGCCCCTACCAGTACAATCATCAGTACAGCGAGTCCGAAGATCAGCACAGAGGTTTTGGCGCCGGGCAACAATGGCGCTTTGTTTTCCTTCACATCTCCATTGATGCTTTCCGCAAACTCAGGATCTTTCATCTTTTCAAGGAATACCGGGTCTTTATCCAGCTCTTTTCCTTTTTTCCAGCATACCGCCACACCGGCCAGTGTCCCGATAATGGTAGCAGGGATACATACTTTCAGGATATCCAGCAGTTCGGTTTTACCGCTGAGGATAGTGAGCAAAGCGGCAGTAGCCGCGGAGATAGGACTTGCCGTGATGGCCAGGTGCGAGGATATCACAGAGATACTCAGCGCCCGTTCCGGCCTTATTTTTTTCTTGGTGGATACCTCAGCAATAATGGGTAACAGGGAGTAGGTGATGTGGGCCGTACCGGCAAAGAGAGTAAAACAATAGGTTACCAGTGGTCCCAGCAACACGATCAGGGAAGGTTTACTTTTCAATATTTTTTCGGCTAACCGTACCAGGTAGTCCATACCACCTGCAGCCTGCAATGTGGCGGCGGTGGTCACTACCGCCAGGATGATCAGCATAACGTCTATCGGCGGGTCTGCCGGGCGCATACGGAATATAAAAATATAGATCGCCAGTGCCACCATGCCCATCACACCAAGTCCGATCCCTTTCATACGGGCGCCCACCAGGATAGCTGCGAGTAATATTGCGAACTCTAACCAGATCATATAAAACGAATAAGGTTGAAGATAATCAATATCGGAAGAAAATTCTATGCTGATATTAGCCTGTCTCCACTAAACCGCAGCTTCGTTGTCAAAGGCCGGCGCAGCAGAGGCTACACCGGCCTTTTAATAGTTATTTTATAAACTGAGGACGGATCATGTTGTTAAACGTAAAAATCTCATCCCATTTTTCCTGCGTGATCAGTTGTTTTTCTCTCACCGTGATATCATGTACAGACTTCCCGGTTTCGAGCGCTTCACGCGCAATGCTGGCAGATTTCTCATAACCCAGGATAGGATTCAGCTGTGTTACGATACCGATGCTGTTCATCACCATTTGTTTGGTATGTTCTGCATTGGCAGTGATACCCAGCACACATTTCTCTCTCAGGGTACGGCACGCATTGCCCATGTAAGTAATGGAAGTAAACAGGGCGAAAGATATAACCGGTTCCATTACATTGAGCTGCAGTTGACCTGCTTCTGCGGCCATGGTCACCGTCAGGTCGGCACCAATTACATAGTAAGCTGTCTGGTTCACTACTTCCGGAATTACCGGGTTTACCTTGCCGGGCATAATGGAGGATCCTGGTTGCATGGGCGGCAGGTTAATTTCGTTCAGCCCTGCCCGTGGTCCGGAAGATAACAGACGCAAGTCATTACATATCTTGGACACCTTTACGGCTGTACGTTTTAAAACGCCGGACAGTTGTACATAAGCGCCGGTATCGTTGGTAGCTTCGATCAGGTTCTCTGCCAGCTTAAGGTCCAGACCGGTCACTTCGCAGAGGTATTGGGTTACCAGCTCAGCATAACCATCAGGAGCATTCACGCGGGTACCGATGGCGGTAGCGCCCATGTTGATCTCGGCGATCAGGCGTTTGCTGTCTTCCACGCGGGAAAGTTCTTCTTTCAGGTTGATGCAAAAAGCATGGAACTCATCGCCCAGGCTCATAGGCACCGCATCCTGAAGCTGTGTGCGGCCCATTTTCAACACATCCTGGAATTCGTGTCCTTTCACATCAAAAGCATCAGCAAGGTTGCCCAGCTCTTCTTTGTAGTCGGTCAGCTTCAGAATAAGGGCTATACGAAAAGCAGTAGGGTAAGCGTCGTTAGTAGACTGTGAACAGTTCACATGGTTATTGGGATGACAGAATTCATACTCTCCTTTCCGTTTGCCCATCATCTCCAACGCCACATTAGCAATCACCTCATTGGCATTCATGTTAACGGAAGTGCCCGCACCTCCCTGTATCAGGTCGCTGAGAAACTGGTTGTCAAATTCTCCGTTGATTACACGATCGCAGGCTTTGATGATATATGCTGCGATATCTTTGTCTAACACGCCCAGATCACGATTGGCCATAGCTGCCGCCTTTTTCACATATCCCAGGCTCTTAACGAAGATGGGTTCCACTTTCAACGGAATACCGGTAATATGAAAGTTTTCCAATGCACGCAGGGTCTGAATACCGTAATAAACATCCTGTGGAATCTCCTTCTCACCCAGGAAATCGTGTTCGATTCTCTTTGACATAACAATTAATTTAGGGCCGGAAGTTAAACGCTTTTAGAACAACATAATACTCATAATTGTTGTAGTTTCATCTAAATATTCTTACTTACACTATCGATCCATTCGTAATTCGTAATTCGTAATTTGTAATTTGTCATGATGTCCCGCATTTTACTGTTTGGTTTTCTATTTTTATTTTTTGGAAGAAATGCGCTGACAGCCCAACACCTCAGCCCTTATTTTGATGCGCATGAATACAGTGATATGCTGAAGTTGAGTGCCCGCCAGCGGGATACACCATGGACCCATTTAAAAGGCCCGGTACCAGAAGGATATGAGCTGGCTTATCGTTCCGAAGAAATGGGACTACTCAACCGATGGGACTTCTGGATCAACCGTTCCAAAGGTGTAGGCGTGATTTCCATCAGAGGTACCAATGGTACCGCTTCCTCGTGGATGGAAAACTTCTACGCCGGTATGGTCAGTACTAAAGGTACGCTACAACTCAACGACAGCACCACTTTCACCTATAAGCTGGCGGAAGACAACAAAGCCTATGTACATGCAGGCTGGCTGTTGGGACTTGCTTCCATGGCTCCTGATATCATCAATAAAATAAATCACTATTACTATCAGGAAGGCATACACGAATTTATTATTTTCGGCCACAGCCAGGGCGGAGCCATCGCTTTTCTGCTACGCTCCTACCTCCATTATTACGAAGGGATGCCAAATAATATCGTCTTCAAAACCTATTGCAGTGCCCCACCCAAACCGGGAAATCTGTACTATTCCTATGATTTTGATTATATCACCCGCAACGGCTGGGCGCTTCGTGTAGTCAACGCCCGCGACTGGGTAGCAGAAGTTCCTTTTTCTGTCCAGACATCCCGCGACTTTAACACAGTCAATCCGTTCGCCAATATCAAAAAAGTATTTAAAAAGCAGAAATTTCCGGTCAGTACAGTGTTGGGGTATATGTATGGGCGTCTCGACAGACCGGCCAGGAGAGCCAGCCGCCGCTTTCAGCGGATGTTGGGCAAGAAGGCATATACCCGCGTCAGAAAAACACTGCCGGAATATAAAAGGCCTGTTTTTGTCAACAGCCACAATTATATGCCGGCAGGAACGCCTGTGATATTATATCCTGTAAAAGGCTATGATGAACATTTTCATTTTGATGGTAAAAATATTTTCCTGCATCACTCCCTCGATGCCTATCGCTGGCTGCTGGAACATATTTACCTGACAGGCAACCCTTAATCGTTGCCTGTCTTCTCCCCTACAAACCAGTGTTCCTTATCTCTGAACAATACATTGAAGGTGGTGAGAGAGCCATAAATGCGGGTGATATATTGCTGAAGGTTAATTTTATCTTCATCGGTCATCACCTTATGGCTATTGATCTGTTGTTCCAGCACCCGCAGGCGGTCACGCAGCATCACAATTTTGTGGAAGAAAGTTTCAATAGGCACTTCCTTTGCCTTCAGGGTTGTATCGCCCGGCTGCAGTACCAATGTGCCGTTTTTCCAGCGGTCTCCCAGCGGCACCACTTCGGTGATACCACCCCATAAGCGAAGTATCTTCAGCAGCGATGTTTCCACCTCTGAAGCCGTTTCCACTTCTGCAGTCTGATTTTCAGCTACCAGTACTTCAAACAGCGGATCTGTTTTATCGATCATCTTGATCCCGTGGTCCATGAAGGTAACCCGGTATTGTGCATATTTGACGCCAACGATGACGCCAGGGCCAAAGTGTGCATGTTGTACCCTTGAACCGATGCCGAGAGTTAATTCTTCCATTGGTCTTTTTTTGTGTCAAACTTAATGTTTTCACTGTTTCCTGCAAAGGATACTGTGATCTTCTCCAGGATACCCACAGCTTTGTTAAGCTCTTTATGATTGAGCGACGCAAACCCAAACCGTAACGCATTGGCAGGCGTAGTGCCGTAAAAGTAATGTTCACCACCGGTGATGCGCAGGCCCATAGCAGCAGCTTTTCCGGATATGACCGACAAAGGAAAACGCGGATCAAATGTTACCCAGATGGCCATTCCGCCTGCAGGCTCAGTAAACTGTACCTTGTTGCCCAGTTTCATTCTCAGGAGATGAGCGAGCTGATCACGCCTTTCATGATACAGCCTGCCGGATTTTTTCAGATGCCTTTCGATAGTGCCATCAGCCAGCAGGGCCGCCAGTGTTTCCTCTGAGAGGTTATCCCCTCTCAGGTCCATGAGCTGCCTTAGCCTGGCTGTTTCAGCCAGGAAAGCCGCCGGTGCCACCATAAAACCAATACGGACCGATAATCCCAGCGACTTGGTAAAAGAACCCACATAGATCACATTCCCTCCGTGATCACCGCTGGCCAGTGGTAAGATAGGTGCCGAGCTGTAGTGAAAATCAAAATCGTAATCGTCTTCCAGCACTGCCAGGCGATAGGTACGGATGATATGCAGCAGCTTCATTCTGCGTTCTGCACTCAGCGTAACAGTAGTAGGATGATGATGGTGCGGTACTACGTACAGCATACGCACCTTGTGTTTGCGGCAAAGTTGTTCTATGGCTTCCACATCAATGCCATCTTCATCTACTGGTACCCGCAGCAATCGGGCTCCCAGCTGCTCAAAACAAAGGTCTGCAAAGAAATAATTAGGGCTTCCCACAATGACATAGTCTCCTTTTTTGATCAGCATTGCGGCGGCGAGATAGATCGCCATCTGTGCACCCCGTGTCACCATCAGGTTGTCTGGTGTGATGGAAAGTCCTCTTGTATTTGTAAGATAACCGATCAACTGACGTCGCAGTGCATTGCTGCCGGCGGGAGTACCATAAGTCAGCAGCTGATGATAACGGGGGCTCTGAATAATAGCACGGCTTTCCTTTACCCAGGCTTCCAGCGGGGCTTCCCGCACATCCGGAAAACCATCGTTGATGATCAGCTGACCCGGCGGGGCCGTTTCATGCCGTGAAAGAGCTACCGTTGGTATGCTACCAAAGGAAAATGCGGGCCCTTGCCCATATGGAGAAGAAGGTGTCTGAAAGGAACGTGGCCGGATCACCGGCAGGTTACTGGCCACCATAATGCCTTTGCGGGGAATGGCGGTGACCCAGTCCTGACTTACCAGTTCTTCATAGGCGGCAACGATCGTTTTTCGATGCAGTTCTAACTGTAACGCCAGTACGCGGCTGGAAGGCAACAGCAGTCCCGGTTTCAGCACCCCTTCCCGTATCAGCCCTACAAACCGGTTAGCGATCTGCAGGTATAGCGGCTGACGGGAATTACGATCTATGACAATCAGCGTTTTAAAAGGAAGCATCTGGACTATCTAATGGTTTAAATCTGGACTACTAAGATAGTCCAGGTGATGCTAATTTTACAACATAAAAAATAATGATGAAAACCAGATTTCTCATGAAACATGTGCAGCCGGCGGCATTCAGCGCTATGATGGCCATGGAAAAATATGTTGTTTCCACGGATATAGACCCGTTGCATAAAGAGCTGATCAGGGTACGGGCCTCGCAGCTCAACGGCTGCGCCTATTGCCTCGACATCCATGCACAGGACGCCCGCAAGCTGGGTGAAACAGAACAGCGGCTTTATCTGCTGAGTGCCTGGCGGGAATCGCCGCAGTTTACCGATGCAGAAAGAATCATCCTGGCTATGACCGAAGAGGTGACATTAATTCATCAGGGAGGGCTTACAGATGGAACTTATGAAAAAGCGGTAACACACTTTGGCCTGGAAGTCACCGCCCAGCTTATTATGAACATTATCACCATTAATGCCTGGAACCGTATCGGTATTTCTTCCCGGCGGATACCTGGCGAACATCATCAAATACACAAAACAGATGCGAACAGTTAAAATAGCGTTGACAGACGAAGCGATACTGGCCTGCAGGGATGTGATCCTGACATTGCGGCCACATGTAGATCCGGAGCAACTATTGACACAGATCAGGGAGATGCAGCAGGAAGGATACCGGTTATTGTATCTGACTGCAGATGAAGATCCTGCCCGGGTTGTGGCTTTTGCGGGTTACCGGCACAAACATACTCTTCATAGTGGCAGGTTTATCTATATCGATGATCTGGCCACTTTACCGGAATACCGGGCGAAGGGTTATGCCAGCCTGTTGTTGTATCATATCCGGGAGATAGCGAGGGAGGAAGGTTTTTCCGCTGTAACGCTGGACTCGGGCCATGGTCTGTGGCCGGCACACCGGTTGTATCACGAACAGGGCTTTTATATTTCAGCGCATCATTTTACGCAGAAGATATCATAAAAAAAAAGCGAAGACGGAATCCGTCTTCGCTATATAAAAAACATCACAACAATAAAACTATTCTTTCACCTTATTGAGGAAGAAAGATAGCTTAAACAACAGTTCATCCTGAAGGCCTGCTCTCAGCTTGGCTTCGTCGTCGGTGATACCCAAACGACGCAGCCGTTGATAATATACATAGGAACCACCTATCAGTTCAAGGCATTCCTGTATTTTGCGTTGTACTTCTGCTTCTTTGGTACGTTTCTCGTATTCTTTTTTGGTGAGGATTTTATCTACAAAGTAGAAATTGTCTTTATCCTCTACCCATTTGTTGCCTTCGCGGTGCTGTGGTTTATATACTTCCAGATAACAATTGTCCAGTTTCAGCACATTACCGAATTCGGCTCGTATATCTATCACCGTTGGTTTTTCTGCGGACGGGTTGGCCAGGCGTTTTTTGATATGATTGCTGATCTCTACGCCCAGTTCATCGCTGCTCATCAGTATCTGGTTCAGTTCAGAGAATTCCAGGCCGATGGTGATGCGGGTATATCCCCTGCCGCTTTTGATTTTACCAAACAGGCTTGGAGTAGTATTTTCATCGAAGATAATATCTTCTACCTGTACTTTGGTGATTGTTTTATAATCTGGCTTATATCCTTCTTCTGACGGAGTGGGCCGTTTGTTGACCAGCCGGGCTGTTTCCTGGCGCCGGGTGTGCTGGATGTAGTCGTCAATAAACCGCAGCTCATGTTTTTTCAGCTTGGTATATAACTCATTGGCGGAGTAATTGTTCATTTTACTCAGCAGGGCGAGGTCATTCCAGCTGTGGAAGTGCTGCATTTTCTTCAGTTCTTCCAGAATATCGGAGGCCTCCATGTTGCGGCGGTAATAAAGTTCCCCTACCAGGAACAGGGCATATTCCTGTACCGGGTAGCCCAGTTCGGGCAGTACGTCATACGGACTGCGTTTCTGATCACGGGCATGTTCCAGCAGGTCGATATCTGACATAACAGGTGCCAGCAGATATTTACGGGCGGCAGACCGTAGTTTTTTACTTACATAATCCAGCAGCTGGTCATTCACCTGGCTGTGATGTACAAAATCGTGCAGGATCTGTACAAAACGGCGGGATGTCGGTAATCCGAACTGCGTGAGAATATCATTTTCCAGATCCAGCACGTCCTCGCCTCCAGGCTCCTCATTGCCAGGTTTTACCCGTTGGTCCATTTGCCGGTAACGTTGATAATACTCCTGTAACTTCAGTTTAAGCTGATCCATAATATATATATGATTAATAATTAAACACTTTTAAAACGATGACATTTTAAGGGGGGATTGTCATTTTTTTCTCCGGGCTAACAAATCTTTCCCCTATGGTCAGAGAAATGCCTGAAATCAGGTATTCTGTGATGCCATCAGCCAAACATCCTACTGATTTTCAATAACTTGTAAAAATGGGAATTATAATGGGAAGTGCGCAAAGATACGTTTTTTGGTATAGTGCACCAAACGATGGGAGATCTAAAAAAAGAAAAATACGGCTTACACATTACAGTATAAAAACAAGCGAAACCCGCATCAGATATATCTTTCTGAGAATCATCTCACTCGCTTCTTTTTTGATATATGTAACTTTTTGAAAAAATTTTTTGAAAAGAATTTGGAAGTTTAAAAAGCTTTGTGTTATCTTTGCACTCCCAACAACGAAATAACACACACACAAACACACGTTGAAGGGACACAAACGGTGGTTGTAGCTCAGTTGGTTAGAGCATCAGATTGTGGTTCTGAGGGTCGGGGGTTCGAGACCCCTCATCCACCCGAAAATGAAAAAGGCTTCTTAACAGAAGCCTTTTTTCGTTTTTATCATTATCAATTCCTTACACTAAAATTCGAGCAGGCTAACTATCTTAGCGGCATCAAAAAATAGTCCTCATCAATGTGTATCATCTTTATTCCCATTATAACTGCTTTCCTGGGTTGGCTCATAAATACAATCGCTGTTAATATTCTTTTCACCCGTATCCTGCCTGCCAAAAAACAGGAACTGGCCAAAAAACTGGGCGCCTTCGCCGGCAATCAGCTTTTTTCCTTCGAAACCATCAAAACCAAACTCACTGACCCCGAAAAAATCAAAAGCATCATTCCCTTAGTGGAAGCACACCTCGATACCTTCCTCCGGGAAAAACTGCCCAAAGCCATGCCCGTACTATCCATGTTCATCGGCGACAGCATCGTGAACCAGATCAAATCACACCTGGTAGCCGAACTGGATACCCTCTTCCCGGTCATGATTAACCAATACCTGAATAACGTAGAAAAAGATCTCGACCTCGAAAAAATAGTGTCTGAGAAAATAAGCAGCATTTCCTCCGAACAACTGCAAACCATCAGTCAGCAGTTCCTGCACCGCGAAATGCGCATGTTTAAGCTCCTGGGAGCCTTTACAGGACTCGTTAGCGGCATTGTAGCAGTTGCTGCTATGTGTTGCCGCTAAACCGCTTCTATCATCATAAAAACAATCTGACTCTATCTAAAAACACCTCAGGAACATCTGCATCATACATGCATCAACGTTTCTGTTAACTACTGTTAAGACCTTCTACGGGTCTTTTTGATGATTTCCTGCGGGAAAAAATCCACTCATCACAATATCCGACCATTCACCCTCACTCCCCGATACTTTTGCTGTAATCTGACACAGAGTCCGGAGAAAAAAACACGAGGATGAAAAAACGCTACCTGTTTCTTGCAGGCATTTTAATGTGGCAAATACAGACCTTTGCCCAGGCTCCTGCAAACGGAAGACCATCAGCCGCGCAAAACGCGCCCAATGGGAAAAACCGACCTGATATGCCTCAAATAGGCAGACTTTACGGTAAACTCATCGATGCTTCCAACGGCAAACCCATTCCTTACGCCTCCGTAGCCCTGCTGCGGCAACGTGACTCCTCCGTGGTAACCGGCATGCTCACCAAAACAAACGGCGAATTTAACCTGGAAGGCCTCCCTTTCGGCCCTTTAATTGTCCGCATCAACTTCATGGGCTATACCGGACTGCAGAAAAAATTGACCATCACACCACAGACCATCGAACAGGACCTGGGCAACATTAAAATGCAGCCCAACGTGAAAACACTGCAAAGCGTGGAAATAACCGGTCAGAAAAGCGCCTTTACCATGGGCATCGACAAAAAGGTGTTCAACGTAGACCGTAACCTCACCAGCGTAGGCGGCACGGCCACCGACGTACTCAAAAATATTCCTTCCGTCAACGTGGACCTCGACGGCAACGTCAGCGTACGCAATGCGGCTCCCAACATCTTTGTAGACGGCAAACCCTCTACCCTCACCCTCGACCAGATCCCCGCAGACGCCATCGAAAGCGTGGAACTGGTTACCAATCCCTCCGCACGATATGACGCGGAAGGCATGTCCGGTATCCTCAACATTGTACTCAAGAAAAACAAAAAAGCCGGCTTTAACGGCTCCGTACAAGGCGGTATCGGTACCGGCAACAAATACAACGGCGGTGGCAATATCAACATCCGCCAGGGTAAATTCAATGTGTTTGCCAACTACAACATCAACGCCAACCAAACCTGGGGCGAAGGCACTACTTCCCGCAGCAACTTCAGAAGCGGCGCCGTGGCCGACACCAACTACCTGCTGCAAAACAGCAACAGCAAAAGCAAACCGCTGTTCCAGTTTGGCCGCTTCGGTCTCGACTACTCCCTGGACAACCGCAATACCATCTCCCTGTCACAAAATATTGTAGCTGGTAACTTCAACAACTATGAAGACCTGCTCAGCACTTTTTCTGACACACATCATAACATCACTGGTAAAAGTGATCGCCAGAACAATAACAAGTTCGGCTTCCACAACTATACCACCGCACTGGGTTTTAAGCATACATATGCCAAACCCAACAAAGAATGGTCTGCCGATTTTAACTACAACAGAAGCACCAACAACCGCAACGGTGACTACATCACCCAGGCTCTGAATCCCCAGGGTATTGCATTAGGACAGCCGATGTTCCAGACCAACAATACAGCCGGCAAAACCACTTTCATCACCATACAAACAGATTACACCAATCCGGTAGGTAAAAACGGTAAACTGGAAGCTGGCGCTAAAGTCACGCTGCGCGACTATACCAGCGATTATGAGGTATTCGATAAAGACACCCTCAACAATGCGATGGTGCCTAATACCATGCTGTCTACCGCCTACAAATACAACGAAGAGATTTATGCCGGCTACGCCAATTTCTCCAATACCATGGGCAATTTTGGCTACCAGGCAGGTCTGCGTGTCGAACAATACGTATATGCCGGAGAAAACCAGGGCGTTCATTACAAGCCTACCAAAGCTGTTCCCGGTTTCTTCCCCAGCATATATCTCTCCCAGAAACTGAAGAAAGATCAGGAGCTGCAACTTAATTACTCCCGCCGGGTAAACAGGCCCAACTTCTTCCAGCTGATCCCCTATCGCGACTACAGCGATCCGCAGAACCAGCGGGAAGGCAATCCCAACCTGAAGCCGGAGTATACCAACAGTATGGAGTTTTCCTATGTGAAAAACTGGAAAAACAGTAACCTCCTCGCCAGCGTTTATTTCCGTAATACCAACAATATGATCTCCACCATTACCACGCCTATTGGTGCAGACACACTGTTGACACAGTTTATCAACGCCAACAGAAGCAACTCCTACGGTGCCGAGATCACCATGAAAAATCAGGTGGTAAAGGGATGGGACCTCACTTCCAATGTGAACCTGTACCAGACCGATATGAAAGTCAGCACCAAAGACCAGCATTTCAACAACAGTGGTTTCAGCTGGCTGGCGAAGATCAATTCAGAAACAAAACTGCCGGCTAATTTCACCGTACAGATCAGCGGTACTTATCAGGCGCCTACCATTGCACTGCCCTCTTCCGGCGGTGGAGGCGGTGGTGGTGGCCGCGGTGGCGGAGGCGGTGGTTTCATGATGATACCCAGCTCCTCACAAGGTACTATCAAAGGTTTCAGCACTGTAGATGTAGCCGTCCGCAAAGACTTCCTGAAAAATAAAGCGGCATCGCTCACCCTCAGCCTGTCTGATGTTTTCAACACCCGTCAGTATGAGCTGAACCAGGCCACACCAGCTTTTACACAGGATTATATCCGTAAAAGAGAATCCCGTATCCTGAAGCTCAACTTCAGCTACCGCTTTGGTAAGTTTGATACAGCCTTGTTCAAAAAGAAAAAATCACAAAACAACAACGACATGCAGATGGGTGACCCTATGCAGAGTTTCTAAGGTATAAAAGAAGGTGAATGCAAAACCAGGCCGGCAGCAAGCGCTAATGCGCACTGCCGGCTATCTTTTTGAATAGACCATTCATCCCAATTAGAGAACATTTTAAAGTGTGTCTGTTACTTTTATAACCAGATCAGCCAGATTTAACGGATGCTAACATTACGGATGCTAAGATTTCTTTCAGGGGCAGCCCTGCTATGCCTCGCCTTGTCTAACCTGAACGCACAAACGCCGGAATCCACTCCTGTGAAAGTAACCGGTAAAGTAGCGGATGCAGTCAACGGGAAACCCGTGGAATATGCCTCCGTGGTATTACTGCAGCAAACCGATTCTTCTATGGTCACCGGCATGTACACCACACCGGCGGGCACCTTCGCCTTCAACAGTGTTGTACCGGGCATATATGTGCTCCGTATCACTTTTATGGGCTATGACAAACTGGAAAAAGCCATCCGGGTAACAGCCGGCAAAAATGCTTTTGCCGGTACCCTGCATCTGCAGGCAGCTGGTAAAGTGCTGAATGCAGTAGAGATAAAAGCGGAAAAACCCGCCTTCTCCATGCAGATAGACCGCCAGGTGTTTGATGCCGGCAGCATGATCAATGCAGAAGGCGGTACCGGTACCGATATTCTCAAAAACATACCCAGCGTAGATGTAGATATAGACGACAACGTAACCCTTCGGGGCAAAAGTGTTACCATCTACGTGGATGGCAAACCCTCTCCTTTTGGTGATGCTAAAACAGCCCTGCAGATGATTCCGGCAGAAAGTATCGACCGCGTGGAAGTGATCAACAACCCTTCTGCCAAATTCGAAGCCCAGGGCGGTGGAGGCATTATCAATATCGTTCTGAAAAAAGATAAAGCTATCGGCTACAACGTGATGTTTAACGCCGGTGTGGCTACCCGCGGACAGGTCAACGGTAGCGCCAACGCCAGCCTGCGTATGCGCCGCTTCAACTTCTTCGGCAACTACAACGGCCGCTACGAATCCATCGGCGGCAGCGGATACAGCTCCCGGCAAAACCTCGTTCCCGACAGCAGCCACACCACCTTTTTCTCCCAGGACAGCCGTAACAACAACCGCAATGGCAACAACGGCGGCCGCTTCGGCTTCGACTATTTCCTCGATGACCACAATACCTTCACCATCGCAGAAGGTATCAACCATAACTTCGGCAAAAACGAAGACAATATCTTCCTGAATTATCTCAATGAAAACCACGAAACCATCCGCGACGGCAACCGCAACAATACCAGCCGCAACGATGGTTATAACAACAATACCAGCCTGAACTACAAACATACTTTCAGGAAGCCCAACCAGGAGCTGACTGCCTATGTCAGCTACAGTGGCAACCGTTCTGCCAGCAACAGCGACTACCACACCCAGTACCGCAAAGCAGGTGTTGATACGCTCGCTAATCCCAACTGGCAGCAGAATACCGGCAAAAATGGCAACCGCTTCTGGAACATACAGTCAGACTATACCATGCCTTTCGGCAAAAAAGGCAAGCTGGAAGCCGGCGTCAAAAGCACCCTGCGGCATATCAGTAACGACTATACGGCCATGCTCTACAACTGGGACCTCCAGACATTCAGAAAAAGTAATCAGCTGTCCAACCAGTACGATTACGAAGAAGATATTCATGCGGGCTACCTCAACTTTGCCAATGCCTTTGGTAATCTGGGCTACCAGGTAGGTATCAGGGCCGAACAGTCCTATCTTAAAGGTTATTCCTTTACCCGGGACACAACGGTAGACAACAAATTCTTCAACCTGTTTCCCAGCATGTTCCTTAAATACAACATGCCTAAAAACCAGAACCAGAGCCTGGTATTCAACTATTCCACCCGTATAGACCGGCCCAACTTTGATCAACTGCTGCCCTACTTCAACAACTCCGATCCGCAGAACATCCGTATTGGCAATCCCGAGCTGAAACCGGCGTTGTCGCATAAGTTTGAAATGAGTTATTCCGTCTATTATCCTAAGTCCAACAACTATTTCAGCACCAGTACCTACTATGCGCAGACCAACGACAATATAGACCGTATCAGTACCCTGGACACTGTTACCGGCGTCACTACCACCAAACCCATGAACCTCGCCACCCAGCAAAATATCGGAGGCAATGTATCGTACAGCCTTAATCTGTTTAAATGGTGGAAAGTGAATGCCAACCTGAACCTGGAGTATAACAAACTCACCAGTGTTACTGTCAGCAATGAAAATTTCAGCTATGGACTCAATGCCAACACACAGTTCCGCCTGCCTTCCCGGTACAGTATCGAGTTGAGTGGTCATTACCGTTCGCCACGGATACAGCCGCAGGGCACCTTCCGGGCTATGAACGGCATAGACCTGGGTGTAAGGAAGGAAGTACTGAAAAATAAGGCGCTGGTGATTGCCCTCAATATTTCAGACCTGCTGAATACACAGCAGTACAGTTCCCATTATGAAACACCGGTGTTTATTCAGGATTATGAGCGTAAGCGTGCCACCCGTTTCATCCGTATTAATGTGCGGTACCGCTTTGGTAAAATGGACCCTAATCTGTTTAAGAAAAAGAAAGTGCAGCCCGAAGAAGAAGAGAAGCAGGAAGAGAAAGAAGAGGAAAAACCTAAAGAAAAAGGAAGGTTGTAATCAACTAACATAAAATGCGAAGCCCCTGCTGACAATTGATCAACAGGGGCTTTCGCTATATATCCGCCCATCAGGCACATTGTTGACATATATACTGCATCACTGTTACTGTTTGCCCGCGAGCATCGGCACAAAGGAAAAGTTATCAAACAGTTCCTGTTCAGTTTCAGTGTCGCTTACTTTGGTGATGCGCAGCATCCGTTGTACTTCCTGGCCTCCCACAGGGATCACCATTTTACCTCCGATTTTCAGCTGTTGTAACAGCTTTTCGGGGATATGCGGAGCGGCGGCAGTCACCAGCACCTTATCGAAAGGCGCATAGGAAGGCAGTCCTTCATAGCCATCGCCATAGAAGAGGCGCAGGTTGGGATATTTACTTTTGAAAGGAAAGGCTTTCACCTGGTCGAACAGCCGTTTCTGGCGTTCGATGGAAAACACGTTCATCTTCAGCTCTGCCAGGACACAGGCCTGGTAGCCACTGCCCGTACCAATTTCCAGTATTTTCTCGTACGGCCTGGGTTCAAGCAGCTGGGTTTGATAGGCCACCGTATAAGGCTGTGAAATCGTTTGTCCTTCTCCGATAGGGAAGGCTCTGTCATCATATGCAATGCTCTCGAAAGCCGTATCAAGGAAGAAGTGCCGGGGGATGTTATTAATAGCCGCCAACACATTTTCATCTGTAATACCTTTCTGACGGATACTATCAACTAGCTGTTTGCGTAATCCTTTTTGTTTATAAGTATCTTCATACCGCCTCATAATGCAAAATTAACCAATACCTACGATTTTCAATGAATTTGCCTTGCCGGAATTTCCCACATTCGTTTTTTTATTTTTACTTTACAGTCCATTTGGGCATCCAGCCCGGAAAAAGAACACGATTATGGATATAAATATTCAAAACAGAGTATCGCAATGGCTTAACGGTAACTATGACGCCGAAACAGTGGCCACGCTGAAAAAGATGCAGGAAGGTAACCCCGATGACCTCAATGATGCTTTTTATCGTAATCTCGAGTTTGGTACTGGTGGATTAAGAGGAATTATGGGCGTAGGTACCAACCGTATGAACAAATATACTGTCGGGATGGCCACCCAGGGCTTTGCCAACTACCTGAAACAGACCTTTAGCGGAGAAGTGAAGGTAGCCATCGCCCATGACAGCCGCAACAATTCCCGCTTTTTTGCGGAAACAGTGGCCAATGTATTTGCTGCCAACGGCATCAAAGTATTTCTGTTTGAAAGCCTCCGCCCGACGCCGGAGCTCTCTTTCACCATCCGCCATCTGCAATGCCAGGGCGGCGTGGTACTCACCGCCTCTCACAACCCCAAAGAATACAACGGCTACAAAGCCTACTGGAACGATGGGGCACAGCTGATTCCTCCCCACGATAAAAATGTAATCCGGGAAGTGGAAAACATCTCCTCCCCCGACGAAGTGAAATGGAGCGGCGGAGAAGCCAATATCACCCTCATCGGTAAAGAAGTAGACGAAGCCTACCTCAGGGAACTGCAAAGCCTGTCTATCAATCCCGATATTATCAAACAACAGCACGACCTTAAAATCGTTTATACGCCTATCCATGGCACCGGTATCACCATGGTACCGGAAATACTGCAGCGCTTCGGCTTCACCAATGTCAACATTGTGGAAGAACAGTCTACACCCGATGGTAACTTCCCCACCGTTGTGTATCCCAACCCCGAAGAGTCTGAAGCCATGAACCTGGGCCTTAAAAAAGCCAAAGAACTCGACGCTGATATCCTCCTGGGTACCGACCCTGACTCTGACCGTGTAGGCATTGCCGTTAAAGACCTGAAAGGCCAGTGGGTACTGCTCAACGGTAACCAGACCGGCGTACTGCTGTTCAACTACATCGTGGAAGGCCGCCGTCGCAAAGGCTTACAACGCCCCAGCGACTTTATCGCCAAAACCGTGGTAACCTCCGATCTGATCGATGTATTTGCGGCCCAAAACGATATCAACTGCTATAACACCCTCACCGGTTTTAAATGGATCGCAGACCTCATCCGCCGCAAAGAACCTAACGAAACCTTTGTATGTGGCGGTGAAGAGTCTTACGGCTATATGATCGGCAACAATGTCCGTGATAAAGACGCTGTTTCCTCTGTGGCCATGATCTGCGAAATGGCGGCCTATGCACGCAGCCAGGGCAAATCCCTGTTTGAGCTGCTGGTCAACATTTACATGCAATACGGCTACTATAAAGAACACCTGATCTCCATCACCAAAAAAGGTATGAAAGGAGCAGAGGAAATAGCAGAGATGATGCGCGGCTACCGCGAAAACTCACCCGCTACCATCAATGGTTCTCCGGTAGTGACCCTGTATGATTACCAGCTACAACAGATAAAAGACATCAAAACAGGTGAAATCAAAGCGCTGGATCTGCCCAAATCCAACGTGCTGCAGTTTGTGCTGGCCGACGGTAGCAAAATATCCGCCCGTCCTTCCGGTACCGAACCCAAGATCAAATTTTACTTCAGCGTTAATGCGCCGCTCAATGGCGCTTCCAGCTTTGATGCCGTAACTGCCGATCTCGATAAAAAGATCGAAGGCATCATCGCGGATATGCACCTGAAATAATAAAATACCTTTTTATCATAACTGAAAAAAAGAATACTGCCCAGACAACCCTTCTCCTCCATAGGAGAAGGGTTCTGCCGGGACTCATTCTTCTCCTGCTGATTACCCTGAGTGCACCAGCCCAGCAAAAGGCCTCCTTTTTCTCCCTGCCTGATACCACTATCAGGGAAAGGGTATGGATACTTTCCGGTGCTACCGCAGCCATCTATGGCAGCGGACTGGCCGTACTCAACAGTGCCTGGTACAAAGGTTATCCCCGCTCCTCTTTTCACTTCTTCAACGATGCCGGCGAATGGAACCAGATGGATAAGGCCGGACATATATTCAGTGCTTACTTCGAAGGGAAATACAGCCGCGAAATGTGGCGCTGGTCGGGACTGCCACGCAAACAACAAATATGGATCGGTGGCCTTAGCGGCTTCACCTATCAGTCTGTAATAGAAGTACTGGACGGCTTTTCGGAAGAATGGGGCTTCTCCTGGAGTGATATGGGTGCCAATGCCATTGGATCTGCACTACTCATCAGTCAGGAACTGGCCTGGGATGAGCAACGCATCCAGCTTAAGTTTTCAACACATCCTGCCACCTACCCGGAAGGCATACTGGATGACAAAGCCAGGCAGCTTTTTGGACAGTCTTTCCCCGCCAGGGCTCTGAAGGATTATAATGCCCAAACCTACTGGGCTTCTGTCAACCTGTATTCTTTCAATAAAAACACCTGGCTGCCCCGCTGGCTCAATATAGCAGTAGGATATGGAGCAGACGGAATGTACGGTGGCCGCGATAACACCTGGACAGACGCACATGGCGTAAAATACGATTATAGCGGTATCCCCCGTATCCGGCAGTTTTATCTCTCACCGGATATCGACTTCACCAAAATACGCAGCCGTAAAAAAGGCATCAGGGTATTATTCCAGGTATTGAATATGATGAAATTTCCTGCCCCTACCCTGGAGATCAATTCACTGGGCAAGGTAAAGCTGCATGCAATATATTTTTAACGGATACTATTTCAGGTAGGCAGATATGATCTGTTCGCCGCTCATCTCTACCAATACCATTTCCTGTAAGGTGGTGGCCAGGGAATAACCTACGAAATCTACTGATAAAGGAAAGGATTTGTGTCTGCGGTCTACCAGCACAGCAGTCTGGATTTTCTGGGGAAGATAGGCCAGCAGCGGCTTCAGCGCATACAGCATGGTACGGCCTGAATTGGCTACATCATCTACCACTACTACAACCTTATCATTAAAATCAATATCTTCAGAAACCTTTACTTCACCTGGATGTTGTTTGTCCAGATGCAGGGATATGATCCGTGTTTTCAACGGAGAAATCTGTTCGAGCACAGCTGCTATCTTTCTGGCCACAATAACGCCTCTGTCCCAGATGCCGGCAAGAATGATTTCCGTGCCATCGCTGTTCAGCTCATAGATCTCATAGGCGATGCGCTCTATTTTCTTTTGGATGATATCCTGTGTAAGAATAATGTTCCTGCTTTCCATAGTCGCAAAAATAAGAAGTTCGTTTGTAGGAAGATGCTTTTGATAAAAATTTCCCTGCTAAAAGCGGAGAGCTAAAAAAAACATAAATTAGGGAGTCAAATCCAAGATAATGCGAATAGTACAAGAGTTGCTGTTTATTATTGCCTTTAGTGTGGCAGTATACCTATTTTCCACGAAAGTGCGCCAGATAAGGCGGAATATCCTGCTGGGGCGCGATGAAGACCTCAATGACCACCCTGATCTGCGTTGGAAAAATGTTCTGTTACTGGCCTTCGGCCAGAAAAAAATGTTCCGTAACCCGATGGTGGCCGTGCTACACTTTTTCGTGTATGCCGGTTTTATTATCATCAATCTGGAGATCCTGGAGATCATCCTTGATGGGATACTGGGCACCCATCGTGTATTCGTTTCCGTATTGGGATCACTTTATCCCGTACTGATCGGAGCTTTTGAAGTATTGGCCGTACTAGTGATCCTGGGATGTGCCATCTTCCTGATACGCAGAAATATCCTGAAGCTCAGACGCTTTATCAGCAAGGACCTCGACGGATGGCCGCGTTCGGACGCCAACTACATCCTTATTACAGAGATCGTGCTCATGACGCTGTTCCTCACGATGAACACGGCAGATCAGCAGATGCAGCTGAGAGGCAGCGCACATTATGTTACCACCGGCCCTTTCCTGATCACCGGAAGCCTTGCCCCCCTGTTCAGCGGACTGTCCGACGGCACACTGGTTGGACTGGAGCGTGGTGGCTGGTGGCTGCACATACTGGGCGTGCTGGCCTTCCTCAACTATCTTCCCTATTCCAAACACCTGCATATCATACTGGCATTTCCCAATGCCTATTTCGCCAGCCTGGAGCCTATGGGCGAGATGGAAAATATGCCGGCTGTTCAACGGGAAGTACAGCTGATGCTGCAGCCCGAACTGGCTGCCAGCGAACCAGCCCCCGAAGGCATCCCCAAATTCGGCGCCAAAGACGTGTCTGACCTCTCCTGGAAAAACCTCCTGGACGCCTACTCCTGCACCGAATGCGGACGATGCAGCGCAGCCTGCCCGGCCAACCTGACCGGAAAAACGCTGTCTCCCCGTAAAATCATGATGGACACCCGCGACCGCCTCGAGGAAGTAGGCCGTAACATCAATGCCAACGGCACTTTCACGGATGACGGCAAAACATTGCTGCGCAACTACATCACCGAAGAAGAGCTGCGTGCCTGCACCACCTGCAACGCCTGCGTACAGGAATGTCCCGTGAGTATCAGCCCGCTCGATATCATCCTTCAGCTGCGCCGCCATCTGGTAATGGAAGAATCCAGCGCACCCACTGAATGGACCGGTATGTTCAGCAACATAGAAAATAATATGGCCCCCTGGAAGTTCAGCATGGATGACCGCGACAAATGGGCCGAAGAAATGAATCAATAAACAGACAAAAGCTAAAAGCGAACAGCTATGCAGATAAAGACTATGGCAACATATGCCGCCAATGGGGAAACACCGGAAATACTCTTTTGGGTAGGTTGTGCCGGCAGCTTCGATCAGCGCGCGCAAAAGATCACCAAAGCATTTGCCACTATCCTGGATAAAACAGGCGTACAGTTTGCCATCCTCGGCAAAGAAGAAAGCTGTACCGGCGACCCGGCCAGAAGAGCCGGTAATGAATTCATCTTTCAGATGATGGCGCAGAATAATATCCAGCTGCTCAATATGTACGGCGTCAAAAAAATAGTGACCGCCTGCCCCCACTGCTTTAACATTCTCAAAAATGAATATCCCGCACTGGGAGGCAACTATGAAGTCATCCACCACACCACTTTCCTGCAATCACTGATTGATGAAGGAAAGATCAGGATGAAGGAGGGCGGAGCCTTTAAAGGTAAAAAAATCACCTATCACGACTCCTGTTACCTGGGCAGAGGCAATAATATTTATGAAGCACCCCGCAAAGTGCTGGAAACCCTTGATGCAGAACTGGTGGAAATGAAACGCTGCCGCAGTAAAGGGCTGTGTTGTGGTGCCGGTGGTGCACAGATGTTTAAGGAAGAAGAAAAAGGCAACACCCGCATTAATTTTGAGAGAGGCCGGGAAGCTGTAGATACCGGCGCCTCCGTTATCGCCGCCAACTGCCCCTTCTGTATGACCATGCTCACGGATGGTGTAAAGGAGACCGGCAAGGAAGACGAGGTAAAAGTGCTGGATATCGCGGAGCTGATCGCTATGAATATGGAATAAGACACAATAGCGTTGCGGCCTGGCAACCATCATCATCCGGGTGCCGATCGTAACAGGTAATTGATTTAACTTTGCAACATGAACACGAAAGAATTAAACCTCCCTACCGGATTTTCACCGGCTTCCAGGGTGTGGATATATCAGAGCAACAGGCCATTTAATGAACAGGAGGTGTTGGAGATCGATGAACAGCTGCTGCAGTTCACCGAGCAATGGAATGCGCATGGCGCCCCTGTCAAAGGATGGGGTAAAGTGATACTGAACCAGGTAGTGATACTGATCGCAGATGAAACGGATACAACCGTCAGCGGTTGCAGTACCGACAGCTCTGTCCGTATTATCAAAAGCATTGAAAGGCAATATAATGTGAATATGTTTGACCGGTTGCTGCTCGGATTTATTGTAAAAGATAAAGTACAACTGCTCCCGATGGCCCAGTTGTCTTATGCCCTCGAAAAAGGGTTTATCGACGAAAACACCCTTTATCTCAATAATACCGTGCTCACCAAGGCCGACCTGGATAATAAATGGCTGATCCCACTGAAGGAAAGCTGGCTGAGCGCTAAGATTGCGTAAAGACGTTTTCCGCAAGGATAAAAAGTAAAGCAGCAAAGACGCAGGGATGTTGACATCTTTGCGTCTTTGTTGCATTACCCGGTTGCGTGACATTCTGTCATTTTTTCCGTTTTAATGCTTATTTTTGCTCTCCAAAATTTTGTTAGGAATGCTGGATCAGGTTACCAAAGTGCATGATGAAAGCCGCCAGGGAGAAGCTTTTGCTCCCGAAGCGACTGAGAACCAATCATATAGTAAAAAATTCTATATAGAAAGCTATGGTTGTGCGATGAATTTCAATGACAGTGAGATCGTTGCATCCATACTCAACCAGGAAGGTTTTGGCGCCACCCGCGATATAGAGGAGGCCAACCTCATCCTGGTCAATACTTGTTCTATCCGGGAAAAAGCAGAACTGACCGTGCGCAAGCGTCTGACCGAGTTCAACCGGCTCAAAAAGAGTACGCCCGGACTGCTGATAGGTATACTGGGCTGTATGGCAGAGCGCCTGAAAAGCAAACTGCTGGAAGAAGAGAAGCTGGTAGATATGGTAGTAGGTCCGGATGCCTACCGTAGTCTCCCTGCCCTGATTACGGAAGCGGGAACAGGCCAGAAGTCGGTGAATGTGCTCCTGAGCCGGGAAGAGACTTATGGTGATATCAGTCCGGTTAGGCTGGACAACAACGGGGTTACCTCTTTTGTGTCTATCATGCGGGGTTGTAATAATATGTGCACCTTCTGTGTAGTACCTTTCACCCGTGGCCGCGAACGCAGCCGTGATGCGCATTCCATCGTGAGAGAAGCCACCGAACTGTTTGACAACGGTTACCGGGAAGTGACCCTTCTGGGCCAGAACGTAGACTCCTACTACTGGACCAGCGCTGATGACAGCGAAACCGTTACATTTCCCCAGCTGCTTGAAAGAGTAGCCCTCATCAACCCGCTGCTGCGTGTACGTTTCAGCACCTCCCATCCGAAAGACATCACAGATGAAGTGCTCTTCGTCATAGCGAAGTATGAAAACATCTGCAACTATATACACCTTCCAGTACAAAGCGGCAGCACCCGTGTGCTACAGCTGATGAACCGCACCTATACCCGCGAATGGTATATGAAAAAAGTAGAACGTATCCGTGAAATACTTCCTGACTGCGGTCTCTCAACTGACATCATCACAGGATTCTGCACCGAAACGGAAGAAGACCACCAGCAAACCCTCGATATTATGCGGTTTGCTTTTTACGATCTGGCATACATGTACTTCTACTCCGAACGCCCCGGTACCCTGGCTGCACGCCGCTACCAGGACGATATTCCGGAAGATGTCAAAAAAAGAAGACTCGCGGAAGTAGTGGAATTACACCGCCAGCAATCAGAAGCCAATATGAAAAAAGATGTCGGCAAAACCTTCAAGGTGCTCGTAGAAGGCACCTCCAAACGCTCTGATGAACACCTCTTTGGCCGTAATGACCAGAACAAGGTAGTTGTGTTCCCTCGTGAGAACTTCAAAAAGGGCGAATATGTAATGGTGAAGGTAGACAGCTGTACATCCGGAACACTTATAGGAAAGGCAGTACAGTAGCCACCCGCTGCTGCCTGCGCATTTTTGGACCATTAAACAATCGGGTAACCACTTATGGACATACAGGCTATCAAAAACAGGTTTGGCATTATCGGAAACAGTCCCGCATTGAACTACGCACTGCAGGTGGCCGCTCAGGTGGCCAATACAGACCTCACCGTACTCATTAACGGGGAAAGTGGCGTTGGTAAAGAAGTTTTTTCCCAGATCATTCACGCACTGAGTGCTCGTAAACATAATCCCTTTATTGCAGTCAACTGCGGCGCTATTCCCGAAGGTACTATCGACTCCGAACTGTTCGGACACGAAAAAGGCTCCTTCACCGGCGCAGTAGATAGCCGTAAAGGTTATTTCGAAACTGTCAACGGCGGCACCATCTTCCTCGATGAGATCGGGGAAATGCCTCTGGGCACACAAGCCCGCCTGCTGCGTGTACTGGAAACCGGCGAATATATCCGCGTAGGCTCTTCCAAAGTACAGAAAACAGATGTACGCGTAATCGCCGCTACCAACCGCGATCTGCTGGAACGTACCCAGCATGGTAAATTCAGGGAAGACCTGTACTACCGTCTCAATACTGTTCCTATCAGGGTACCGGCGCTGCGCGACAGGAAAGAAGACATTCCCCTGCTGTTCCGTAAATTCTCTGTAGACTTTTCTGAGAAATATAAAACACCATCGATACAGCTGGATGAAGAAGCCCGTCAGGTGCTGGTTAACTATCCCTGGCGTGGTAATGTGCGTGAACTGAAAAATATTGCGGAACAGATCTCTGTGCTGTCATCCGACAAACTGGTGACCTCCAATGATCTGAAACGGTTTCTTCCTGAGATACCGGAGGTGAACCGCCTGCCGATGCTCGCCGCACCACAGCAAACGCCCGGCGCTGCCAACGATTTTGCCAGCGAAAGAGACCTCCTCTACAAACTTTTCTTCGACATGAAAAAAGATGTAACAGAGGTCAAAAAAATGTTCTTCGACATTCTCCAGAATCCAAACATGGCACATGCGCAGGAATACCATCATCCGGAAAATCATGTCCTGCACAGCTACCCTGCCAGCAGTGAAATGACCATGCCGGCACCTGGTATCAACAACCCGCAGCCCATTATTCTGCCGGATAACAAGATTGATCATCATGAAGAAGTGGAAGAAACCCTTTCTATTGCTGACAAGGAAAAAGAACTGATCGTAAAAGCACTGAAGAAACATAAAGGCAAACGTAAAGATGCCGCCCTCGACCTGGGTATTTCTGAAAGAACGCTCTACCGCAAACTGAAAGAATATAACATTGCCGAATAAACGAATTAACAGTAGTATGACCACTAGCATCAGAACATTCATCACCCTGGCCATCATCGCCTTACTGGGTGGGTGCAGTGTACATTATTCCACCACCGGAGCCAGTATAGACCAGGGCGCCAGTACCGTGAATGTACGCTTTATAGAAAACAGGGCACCTATCACCAACCCAACGATTAGTCAGAAAGTCACACAGAAACTGCGTGATAAGGTAACCTCCCAGACCAGGCTTATACAGGTGGGCGACAATGAACCCCGTGCAGATTACGAATTCAGAGGCGCCATCACCGGCTATTCCTTTTCCAATGCTGCCGTTACCAATGTTGACAAGGCCGCCACTTCCCGTTTGAACGTAACCATTAATATTACGTTTATCAAACGTATCGGTGATAAAAAAGGATTCACCCAATCCTTTACCCGTTCAGCCGACTTCCCTGCCAGCCAGCTTCCCAGCTCTGTAGAGAACAATTTGCTGGATAATAACATTATACCTGGTATTGTGGACGATATTTTCAATAGGGCATTTGCAAACTGGTAAGATGATTTGAGTGTTAACTGAATGTTTGACGATGGAAATGGATTAACATATTTTATCGTCAAATATTCAAATAATCAAATCTATAAATAATCAAATTTTATTACATTAGAGGATCATGATCGCAAACTCCATCATCGCGCATATCTATTTGCAGCCCGGCCTGCAACAGGTAGATGTTGCAGCCATGGAAAAACTGGTGGCGGAATACCCTTATTTCGCTGCAGCCAGGCTGTTGCTCGCCAGAAAGGTGTATCTCCAGCACAGTAACCTCCATGAAACGGCTGTCAAAAAGGCCATGTTGTACAGCGGTCAGCCTCATCATTTTTATCATATCGTAACGCACGAACCCATACTGGAACAGGTAGAAGAGCGAATAGCACCCGTTATCCCGGAAGACAGCTTACCAGAGACACCTGTTGATACAGCTCCTCAGGAGCCCCAGGAAGAAGAAACGAAAGAACCGGTTGTTCCTGTCTCCCAACCCGAAGAACTCATTACCACAGCTCCATTACCGGAACTGGAAGAAGTGGAAGAAAGAATAGCACCCGTTATTCCTGATGACACTCTACCAGAGGGCCGGGAAGAGGAAGAAACGGTCATTCCGGTTATTCCGGACGAAACCGTACCATCTACCCAGCCCGAGGAACCTATTACCACGGCACCATTGCCTGAACTGGGAGAAGTGGAAGAAAGGATAGCACCCGTTATCCCGGACGACACTTTACCGGAGGATTCTGCTGCAGGATCAGACGAAACCGCTGCTACAGGAGATGATACAGACCGGGTGCTGGCTGAAGCGGAAGCAATATTACAACGGGATACTACCGTTACCGCTGACATGCTGGCAGTACCGGAAACACCCCATCACACAACGGCCACTCCGGAGCATACAGACAATCATACCGATACCACGGAAGGGGCACTGCCGATCAAAATATTCCCTTTGGAGATGCCGGCAGAAGAAACAACTCTTACCTTCCAACCTTTATATACGGATGATTACTTCGCCTATAAACGGCTGAAAGACCCGCAACTGGCAGATGAGCTTAGTGAACAGGGCGAAGCAGAAATGAAAAGCTTCACCTCCTGGCTGCGGCAGATAAAAGATAACTTCACCGGCAGGTCCAGCAAAGACTGGTTCAACCAGCAGCTGCACCGCCTCTATGAGGAAACCGAAGAACCGGAAATTTCTGAAACAGTGGAGAAAATGGCGATGAACTCCATTACTTTCAACCATGATATCGTGTCGGAAACACTGGCTGAAATCTGGGTACGCCAACACCAATATCAGCAAGCCATCAGGATTTATCAAAAATTAAGTTTGCTTAATCCCGACAAAAACGCTTATTTTGCGCAGAAGATACAAGAACTAAAATCTCTAATAGATAAAAGTAAACAGTAATATTTATGTTAATCATTTTTGGTATCCTGATCATATTAGCCTGTGTGCTGCTGGGCTTTTTCGTGCTGATCCAGAACCCTAAAGGAGGCGGTTTGTCCGGTTCTTTTGGAGGTATTGGCAATCAGGTGATCGGGGTGCGTCAGACTACTGACGTTTTGGAAAAAGGTACCTGGATTCTCGCTACAATCATTGCGGTGCTGTGTCTGACAGCTCCTTTCTTTATCGGGAAAACTTCCAAAGTATCTAACAGTGCTCCTACTGCTGTTGAAAGAGCAGGTGGTGGCCAGCCTATCGCTCCGGCCCAAACCGCTCCGCTGCCAACTACGCCGTCCAACAACACACCGGCACCGGCTCCAGCACCGGCACCTACCACTCCAGGCAAATAATCTTAATGCTGAATAATATTTCATTAAACCTCGCCGTTAAAAGCGAGGTTTTTTTAATAATTACAGGTCACGAATGGCAAAAAAGAGAAAACCTACCAACGTATGGCTTAAACGCAGCCTGTTAATAGCTGGCTGTCTGCTCGCCGGCATCCTTGTATACATATCCTACCGTGTATTCGGCCCTAATACCAAAGCCTTCGGCGATTCCAAATATTTCTACGTACGCACCGGCAGCACCTACCGCGATGTGCTCGACGGACTGGAAGATCAGGGAATTGTACGCAACCGCAACAGCTTTGACTGGGTGGCAAAAGAACTGGGATATCCTTCCCGCGTAAAAGCAGGCCGCTATAAAATCAGCCATGGTATGAGCAACTTTACCATCGCGAAAATGCTCCGTTCCGGCAAACAATCCCCCGTAACACTCGTCATCAATAAACTGCGCACCAAGGATGATCTGATCAAAAAAGTCAGTACCAGCCTGGAAGCCGATTCCAATGCGCTCCGCGCCCTGCTCAACGACCAGGTATATCTCCGCCAGTTCAATCTTGACACCAATAGCGCCATGTGCGCCGTTGTGCCCAATACATACGAATTTTACTGGAACACCAACGCAGAAACCGTCTTCAAAAAACTGGAAAAAGAAAGAGAAGAGTTCTGGACAGAAGCCCGTAAAAACAAAGCCAGCGCCCTTGGCCTGACTCCCGTACAGGTAACCGTGCTCGCCTCTATTGTAGATGAAGAATCCAATAAAGCCGATGAAAAACCACTGATTGCCAGCGTATACCTCAACCGCTTCCGCAAAGGCATGCGCCTGCAGGCAGATCCAACGGTGAAATTCGCCCTCCAGGACTTCGGCTTGAAAAGAATACGCGAAGGACATACTCAGTACGATTCTCCGTATAACACTTACCGTTATAACGGTCTGCCACCCGGCCCTATCTGTACGCCCATGAAAAAAACAATGGACGCAGTATTAAATACGCCGGAAACAGATTATTTGTACTTTTGCGCCAGATCCGACTTCTCGGGCTACCATGCTTTTGCTGCTACCTATGCGGAACACCTGATAAATGCAAAAAAATATCAGGCTGAGCTGAATAAAAGAGGCTTCTAAAAGTATGAAACATAATTTTTGATTTTTTGATTTTGGGATTTAGTGAACATCTTCCCAAAATTTCAAAATGAAAAAATCAAAAATCAAAAAATCGAAATATTGGCCTTCAAACCCGAAAACATCATCTTTCGCTCACGCCCCTACCGCTGGTTGGTAAACAGGAGTAAAACCCTCTTCCTTCCAGGGTTTGAAGGGATGCCCCTATATGATGTACTCAAATATTTCGTGCAAGAGACCAAGGCCAGAGGACTGGGAGACAGGGCCAGAGCTATCTCCTTCAACTTCCTGCTGGCCATTCCTCCTTTTTTTATCTTCCTGTTTACCCTGGTACCTTATGTGCCGGTAAAAAACATAGAGCCTACCCTCTATGACCTGGCTCAGGACCTGACGCCCAACTACAACACCTACATGATCGTCCGGGAGATGATCCACGACTTTCTCTATACGCATCGTAATGGCTTGCTGTCAGTCGCTTTCCTTATGGGCTTCTTCTATTCATCCAATGGTGTGATGGGCATACTCCGCTCTTTTTCCAAAATCCAGAACGCCGGCTTCCGCAAACGGAAATGGTGGCAGAACCGCCTCATCGCTCTCCAGCTCACTGTCATTCTGGTAGTGCTCCTGCTGGTGACAGTAGCGCTGATCATCGCACAAGGTGCCACAATGCGCTGGCTTTTCAATCTGATAGGCGTTCAGAATGCATCCCTGCTCCGCCTGATCGATATTGCCCGCTGGGTGCTGATTATCATGCTGTTTTACTCCATCAACGCCGTATTATACCGGATCGGCGCTGCCACCACCAAAAAATGGAAGTTCATCACCGCCGGCGCCGCCGTGGCCACTACCTGCATGATACTCGTCACCATCGGCTTTTCCTGGTTTGTGAACAACTTCGGCAACTACAACAAAATCTATGGCTCTATCGGTACGATCCTTATCCTCATGCTCTGGATCTTCTTCAACTCCTTCATCCTCCTCGTTGGCTTCGAACTAAATGCCAGCATTCATGCCCTGAGTGATGCCAGGCATGAACAAAAAGCTGATAAACAGCTGGTTAACTAATAACCTTTCCTGAACCAAGGAATTTTTTATTTTATACTTTTTTATTATATCTTTCTGTTGATTTACCGTGCGCCCCGCCAGTAAATTACTGTCGCATTTTTTATATTTATTCTGGACACGAAATCCATAAACTATGATGAAGTCCGCTCTCTACCTGACCTGTACATTCCTGCTTGCCTCCTTCTGTCCAATAAGGGAAGGCCAGCTTGAACCAGGCGCCCCTTTACCTAAACCTGAAAATAAATGGATGGATGTTTCCGGAAAAGAGATTTCCCTGAACAGTGTAAAAGGAGCCAACGGGCTCCTGGTAATCTTTGGGGCCAACCGCTGTCCCTATATGCTGCGCAATCAGGACCGCCTGCGCAACATCTGTTCCTTCGCCCATAACAACAATATCGGCGTGGTAATGGTCAACTCCAACGAAGCTAACCGTGCAGAGGAAGAATCTTTGACTTCCATGAAAGCCTATGCCTCCACACAGTCTTTTCAATGCTTTTATATCCTGGATAAAAACGCCGAACTGGCCGATGCCTTCGACGCCAACCATACACCCGAGTGTTATTTGTTCGATAAAAAAAATCACCTCGTTTATAAAGGTGCCATCGACGATAGTCCTGGCAATGCAGAAACGGTCAAAGTACAGTTGCTGCACAATGCCATTTCAGAAACCGCCGCCGGTAAATCGGTTACCGTCAGCACTTCCAATAGTTTGGGATGTAATATCAAGAGAAACCGCTGATGCTCCTGATAAGCGGAGATTGAAGCGAAGATTAGGATTGATATAAAATTTATAAAGATTGATAAAAGCGAAGAACGCATGGATAGTATCCATGCGTTCTTCGCTTTTATATTTGTTACTTTTTGAGTCTTCGCCTATATCTTATTCATCAACGTTACTGATTAACAAGAAACACTGCATTACTAAACATCAGCTTACCATTTTCCCAGAAGCTGCGGAATAACAGATTATCAGCCAGGATAACAAGAGAGCCGTTACCAATTTCCTTCACACCGAAGAGCAGACCATCTTTCAGTCGGCTGCGGGTATCTGTTCCCACAAAACCACTGAGGTAGTTATCTTTCTTTAATACGCCAACATTCCAGCCGTTGTTGTCCATGAACTCATACAGATAGTTGTCCTGTTTCAGCGTATAATAAGTATCGGTATAACCAAAGGCCAGTGGATGGGTAGTATCCAGTTGCACTTTATAAATAGCACCCGGGATAAACTGTTTCACACTTTCCCTTTCGCGGTTAGCATATGGTTTCAGCACATCATAAGTGTATTCTGATGGCATCCTGTTTTTGTCCTTTTCCTCTTCTCCCTTCTCTTTCTTTTGTTTGATGCCCCACTCAGCTTCCGCGATCTGCGCTACGGCACTTTCTACGGCGATCAGCTTTCCTCCTTTACTGATCCACTCTTTCATGCGTTCGGCAGCAGGTTTGTCTGTAAACATTTTGTATTCGCCGTCCGGGAGAATGAGTACATCCACCTGGTCCCAGCTGACAGTGTTCAGATTTCGTTCATTCACTACCGTTATAGGGTAGTTCAGCTGTTGCTCAAAGAAATGCCATATCTCTCCTGCACCCAGGGAAGAAACGTTGTCGCCGGTTACCAGCATTACCCTGGGAGGTTTGATATACCTGATTTTGTCGGAGCCGAAATCCATGCCTTTGTCTACGAAGCCCGTAGCTACGGCGTCGAGCGTGATCTTGTATTTGTCTGCCTGTGTGGTTACAAAGCTGTCGAACAGCAGACCTCCGTTATTATTGCCGGTACGGGTAATAACGAGCGTGCCGGCAGGGAAAGTTTTGCCACCGGAAGTAAACGGTGTTTCTGCAAAACGTACTTTCAGCCCTTGCTTAAGCAGGGAAGCCAGGAATTTCACATCCCGAACGCTGTTCCACTGAGCCAGGTAAGCATAAGGGTGCTGAGCTGCCAGCGGAGCGTTTTGTGGTGTTACAGGCGCGTCTGCTGCAGGTGTAAGCGGTTGTTTCACCGCATAGGAAGTAAGACCGTAGGCATATGGCAGCGCCCATGCCGTGATATCATAAGTAACGGAATCAGACAGATGAGAGGTAGGTTCAAAGAGCACTCTCAACATATTGGAACGTGGCTGGTAAGCGTTGATCACCAGGTCTTCCTTCGTGATGGAGAAAGCTTCGGTTTTACCGGTGAAATAGTTAAATCCTGTACCAGAGGCGATGTTAGCGCTAAAACCAAAGGCGATATTGTTTCTACGTAACAGATCTGCCAGCAGGTTCAGTTTTTCAGGATTGCCGGAAGCTTTGATCACATATGACTTATAGCCACCCTGCGGATCTTTTTTAGCGGTATCAAAATATTTCACATACTCTTTCAGAATCCGGTCGGCCTGTTGGGAAGCAACTTCAATAGTAGACATTCCTGTGGTGAAATGGTGTGCGATACGATCGGTAAGGGTAAGCGTGTCACCATCCCGTTTCAGTACTGCCACACCCGCTCTGCCGCTGCCACCTTGTTCGTAGGTCATACCGATAGCACCATTATACATGGGATAAGTATCACCATAGCTAGGATAAAAGAGGTCGAAACGTTCTTTGGTAAAATACAACCAGCCTTCCTGGTCAAAATATTTTGCGTTGTTTTTTCCGATCATCACCTGTACTTCCCGCTGCCAGGGAGTGATGGCATCGTGGAAAGGTTCTGCTGCGGGAGCGAAGTAATAAGGCGCTTCAATTTCCTGTTCGTGAAAATCGACATGCAGCTGTGGCATCCATTGGTTGTATTTTGCTACACGTTGCTGTGATTCACGTTGTGTTTGCCAGGCCCAGTCACGGTTAAGATCGAAGTAATAGTGGTTGGGTCTTCCTCCGGGCCAGGGTTCGTTATGTTCGCGGGAGTAGCGGTTGACGTCTGGTTGCAGACTGCGTACGGCGTTGTAAAAGTTAACATACCGTTCGCGTCCGTCGGGGTTCAGGCAGGGATCGATGATCACGACGGTATTTTTAAGCCACTGCTGCGTTTGTGCATTTCCGTTATTAACCAGTTCATAGAGTGTTTTCATAGCTGCTTCTGTAGACACGGCTTCATTACCATGTACATTATAGCTCAGCCACACAATCACGGGCTGGTCGCTGCCGGCATTGCCTTTTGCATAAGACATGTCCAGGCTGTGCTGACGTATTTCATCGAGTCGGCTGAAATTAGCCGGGGAAGCGACGGTAGCGGTGATCAGGGGTCTTCCTTCATAAGTGGTCCCGTACTGCTCCACCTTCACATTCTTTGCGGTTGCAGCTACCTGTCTGAAATAATCCAGCACGCGGTAATGCGGGGTAAACTGTGTCCCCAGCGGATAACCAAGAAACTGTTCGGGGGTAGGTACCTGGGCGCTGACAGAGATAAAGCCAAGCAGTAACAATGCCAGAAGTAAGTGTTGGCGCATAGCAACTAATAGTTTACTACGTAAGATAGGGATTGTTTTCTTAATTTACACGCAAACACCAAGTACCATGCGATTGATGATCCTGCTGGGTATGGCTGTGGGCAGTGTTATGGCTGCCCATGCGCAGTCACCGGTTAACCAGCTCCGGCCTTATGACTATCAGATAGAGAAGAATATTACAGTACCGCATGGTGCGGTAGTATCTGCCCATCCCCTGGCCAGCCAGGTAGGTGCGATGATACTGCAGCAGGGTGGTAATGCCGTAGATGCGGCCATCGCCACACAGCTGGCATTGGCGGTAGTATACCCCGGCGCAGGCAACCTGGGCGGCGGTGGTTTTATGGTCGCTCACCTGACCAGTGGCAAACAGATAGCGCTCGACTACCGGGAGACAGCCCCTGCTAAAGCCAGCCGCGACATGTATCTCGACAGCGCGGGTAATGCCATCACCCAGCTGAGCCTCGACGGCCACCTGGCCGCCGGCGTGCCCGGAACCATAGCAGGCCTCTTTGCCGCCATGAAATACGCCAGACTACCGTTTTCCAAACTAATAGACCCGGCCATCCGCCTGGCAGGCCAGGGTTTCGTCATCAGCGCCAGCGAAGCGGTCAACCTCAATGCCAGCAAAGCAGATTTTCAACGGCTTAATACCGCCCCTACCGCCTTCGTAAAAGATCAACCCTGGAAAGCAGGTGATACCCTCATTCAGAAAGACCTGGCCCATACCCTCATGCTTATACGAAAAAATGGCGCCGCCGGCTTCTATGAAGGAGAAACCGCCGCCAATATCGTAGCCGAAATGCAGCGAGGCCACGGCATCATGACCCTCGCCGACCTTAAAAACTATAAGGCCCGCGAACGGCAGGCACTATCTTTTAACTATAAAGGCTATACGATACTTACCATGCCCCTCCCCTCCAGCGGAGGCATCTGCCTCCAGCAAATGATGGGCATGATAGAAAACTATCCCGTAGCTAAATGGGGCTTTCACTCCCCTCAGGCTGTACAACTGATGATAGAAGTGGAAAGAAGAGCTTATGCCGACCGTGCACAATACCTCGGTGATCCCGACTTCGTAAAGGTACCGGTGGCCAGGCTTACCAATAAAAAATACCTGGCCTCCCGGATGCAGGACTTCATACCCATGAAGGCCGGCAACAGCACCACCACTCAGGCCGGTGTATTCCCCGAAAGCGAGGAAACCACCCACCTCAGCATCATCGATGCCGAAGGTAATGCGGTGGCTGTCACCACCACCCTTAACGGGCATTACGGCAGCAGGACCGTAGTGGGTAAAGCCGGCTTCCTCCTCAACAACGAAATGGACGACTTCAGTGTAAAACCCGGCGTACCCAATATGTACGGCCTGGTAGGCACGGAAGCCAATGCCATCGCGCCCGGCAAACGCATGCTCAGCAGCATGACGCCGACCATTGTACTGCAACAGAAACAAGCGCTGTATGCCCTCGGCACACCCGGCGGCTCCACCATCATCACCTCCGTATTCCAGACACTTATGAATACGCTGGAGTTTGGCCTCTCCCCAGCCGATGCCGTTAATATGCCCAAGTTCCACCACCAGTGGCTACCCGATGAAGTGAAAGTGGAAAATGATTTTCCCGACAGCACCATCACTGCCCTTCAGAACATGGGTTATAAAGTAGTGAAACGGAGTCCTATAGGCCGAAGCGAAATCATTAAAAGAAAGCCGGGCACCCGCATGCTCGACGCCGCCGGCGATAAACGCGGTGATGACAGCGCAGCAGGATATTAATCTTCCCTCTATCAAAAATTTAAATACATGTCACTCTATCTCGACAGCATACAACAACGGTTCCGCACTTATTATGACATGGGAACCAAAACCATCGAACGACTGGATAACACACAGCTACATTGGCAACCACAGGGAGAGCCTAACAGTATAGCCCTCCTCGTAAAACACCTGCGTGGCAATATGCTCTCTCGCTGGACTGACTTCCTGACTACCGACGGAGAAAAACCCGGCCGCCACCGTGACCAGGAATTTGAAGATGATCAGGCATCCACAGAAGCGGTGCTTCAACGCTGGAAAGAAGGCTGGGACTGCCTGCTGAAGGCCGTTGACGGGTTAAAAGAAGAAGACCTTGGTAAAACAATATATATCCGAACAGAACCTCATACCGTGCTGGATGCAGTAAACCGCCAGCTGGGACATGTTGCCTACCACGTTGGTCAAATGGTATTCCTCGGCAAAATGATCCTGGGAGAAAACTGGCAAAGCCTGTCTATCCCCAAAGGGCAGTCAGAAGCATTCAACAAACAAAAATCCGGGAATAAATAAGATATATGAAACTACGTACTATCCTTACCGTTATTGTGCTGACAAGTATACTGTTTGCCTGTAATACCGGCAGGACCAACGAACTGCTGATACACAAGAAATGGCGGGTGTATGATGTGAAAGTACCCAAAGGCGACCCGTACAACAATACACAGATCATCCAGGCCAAAGATTTGAAAGATGGCTATTATAGCGATGTGTACTATCAGTTCCTGGATAACAACGTTTTTGTGGCCACTATCGCAGGCAAGCCGGATTCCGGCAAATATTTCCTGCTCAGCAATGGCAAGGTTATTTCCGTGACTGCCTCTAATGGCTCCCGTACCGCGGAAAACCTCGTCACCGTGGAAAAGCTCGACGAAAGCCACTTTGATATGAAAGTGCTGTCAGGGGATTACCACTTTATACTATGCACCCGAAAAGAATAACTACCTATGTTAATACACACCGATACCACACCGGGAAGAACCGTCACTGTTGACAACCGCAGTTGCCTGTTCTTCTCGGGCTTCTCTTACCTTGGATTACATCAGCACCCTGTTTTCAAAACAGCCCTCACCGAAGGAATCAACCGCTATGGTACACTCTTTCCCTCTTCCAGAGTAGGCAATGTACGCCTGTCGCTCTTTGAGGAAATGGAACATGCTCTATGCACTCACCTGGAACAACAGGCCGCCGTTGTGTTATCTTCCGGCTATATGGCCGCACAGGCAGCCATACACTATGCGGCCACCCGCGGGCAGCTCTGTTATGCTCCGGGTGCTCATCCGGCTCTGTGGTACGGCACTCCGCAGCTGCCTCCTACCAACCGGGAAGAATGGGAGCAACATACCATCGCTACCGTCAACAGCCAGCATGACCATCAATATGTGATTGTAACTGATGCACTGAATCCGATCACCGGCGAACGGTACCGGTTCGACTGGCTGCGGCAGCTGCAGCGTAAAGTGCTGGTGCTGATAGACGATTCCCATGGCATCGGCATCCTTGGCCCCAGAGGACAGGGCACCATTCATTCCCTGCCTGGCACCGACTATGTCCAATATCTCATCACGGCCTCTCTGGCCAAAGCCTACAGTATTGAAGGCGGCGTGATTGCCGGCAGTGCCGCTGACATCGCCGCATTAAAAAGAACCGGTTTCTTTACTGGCAGCACCTCCATGATGCCCGCCAGTGCGCACACATGGCTGCAGACAGCGCCGCTTATGCAACAACAGCGCCATCTCCTGGAACAGAATATCGCTTTCTTCCTTCATCTCTCTGCTAATACAACCATCCATAATCCACATGGGCTGCCTATGTTCATACTGCCTCAGCCGGACGATCAGCCACCTTTACTAAACTATCTGGCTGAGAGAGATGTTATCATTTCCAGTTTCCCTTACCCGTTCCCTCAAAGCAGGCCGGTCAACAGGGCAATCATATCCGCCCTGCATACCCAGCAGGATATCATAACCCTTTACCAGTTCCTCAAAGAATATGGTTATTAACATAAAAACGGTTACCACATGTTACGCATCATCCGAACAATTAGCCCCCTGATTCTGGTATTGATATTCCAGATGAACGGTCATGCCCAAGGCAAATCATTACTCTGGAAAGTATCCGGCAAAGGCCTTACTGCCCCCTCCTATCTTTTTGGCACCGTCCACATGATCTGTAAAAATGAACTGTCATTTGCACCTGCCGTAACCACCGCATTGAAGAGTTCCAAAGCCATGTGTATGGAGATAGACCTGATGAACAACGACGATCATAATAAACTGATGGCGATGATCATGCATACAGATGCTACCTATTCCCTTCGGCGACTGTTTGATTCCACTGACTATGCAACCCTGAACCGCTATTTCATGGATTCCCTGCAGTTCAATCTGGCCAGCCTGGACAAAGCCAAACCTTTTATGCTCACCACCCTGCTGCTGGCTAGACAAATCCCCTGCAACGAACAGGATATTGCCTCCCCGGATCGTGAACTGGCGGCAATGGCCACAGACCAGAAAAAACCTATCGCCACACTCGAGACAATGGAGTCTCAGATGGCGTTGTTCGATAGTATCCCTGATACCGCGGAAGCAGCCATGATCATGCATATCATCAGAGATATCAAAGCAAACGATAAAGAAGCGCGTGAGATGATGAACATCTGGAAACAGCAGGACCTTGACAAACTTTACCAGCTCGTAATAAAGGCTCCGGACCTGAAAAACTACCAGAACCTGATGCTTTTTCAGCGCAATGCAGCCTGGGTACCACAGATAGAACAGCTGATGAAAAAAGGCTCCCTCTTTGTAGCTGTAGGCGCCGCCCACCTCGCGGGAGACAAAGGATTGATATCACTGCTTCGCAAGCAAGGATATAAAGTGGAAGCTGTCAATTAATATACAGGGATTTCATTTCCTGCAAAACGAGCAACCAGGAATTCCCTAATAGTTATTATTTTTGCCGGATAAACGTTGCTGCCTGAAAAAAGTTCGGAAAATACTAACTATTATATTTTTGTGTTTGTTAGGCCTGATCGTTTTGGTGGGAGTACTGGTGAATATCCCTGCTGTACAGAATATGCTTGTACATGAGGTTACCGACCGGTTGTCCCATCAACTCAAAACACGTGTCGAGATAAACCGCGTCACGCTGCGGCTGTTCAACAGCCTGCAGCTGGAAGGGGCACTCATCGAAGATCAGCACAAAGACACCCTCCTGTACGCGGGTAAATTACAAGTGCGCATCACCGACTGGTTCTTTTTTCAAGACAAACCAGTACTCAAGTTTATTGGGTTGGAAAACGCGCAGGTCAACCTGCTGCGGCCACGCAACGACTCTGTCTGGAACTATCAGTTCCTGGTAGATGCACTCTCCGGCCCTACCAGTCCGCCCCCTTCCAAAAAAACCTCCCAGGGCATTTCCCTCGACCTAAAAAAAATCGATCTCCGAAATATCCGTCTTAATCAGATTGATGCCTGGGTGGGAGAAGATATGCGCGGTTATGCCAAACGCATCTTCCTCGATGCTAAAAACCTTGACCTTCAGAAACATAATATCGATATACAGGAGCTGCTGCTCGACCAGCCCTCCTTTATCGTAAGCAACTATTCCTCCTCTCCGCTCCGGCACAAACGGCCACACACCACAACTCCAGCTGATACTGCCACCTCCCACGAACTACGCTGGAACAACGCCAACTGGAAGCTGCTGATCAAGGAACTTAATATCAAAAACGGCTTGCTGGGCGTAGACCTCCCCGATGATACCGCGAAAGTAGAAGAAGGGTATTTTGCTCCCAACCATATCCGCTTCGGAGAGATCAACCTCTCCCTCACCAATACCAGCCTGATAAAAGACAGTATCATCGGCGACCTGACCCTCAGCACGAAAGAACGTTGCGGGTTTGAAGTAAAAAAACTCACCAGCCGCTTCAAAATGTCGCCCGTGGAAATGGAGTTCTCCCGGCTGGACCTGCAAACAAACCGTAGCCATATCGGCGACTACTATACCATGCAGTATTCAGACATCAACGATATGAATAACTATATCGATGATGTATTTATGCAGGCCCGCTTTAAAAACTGTAAACTGTCTTCCGACGATATCGCTTTTTTTGCGCCCCCCTTATCTTCCTGGAAAAAAGAAATCACCCTTACCGGAAAGGCAAGAGGCCCTGTCAGCAATCTGAAAGCCTCTGAGATAGAACTCGAAGCCGGCGCCACCACACGCCTCAAAGGTAGTCTGGAAATGCGCGGCCTTCCCAATATTTACGAAACCTTCATCGATTTCCATACTGATGAACTGGTGACCACCGGCGCCGATGTAATGCTGATCATGCCCATCGTAAAAGAAGTGAATACCATCAGAATGGACCGCCTCAGCTCCATCCGCTTCCAGGGCAGCTATACCGGCTTTATCAACGACTTCGTGGCCTATGGCCAGTTCCAGACCAATCTCGGCCAGCTCAGCTCCGACCTGAACTTCAAAACCAGCCGTGATGTGCCCGTATATTCCGGTAGCCTCACCGCCACCAATTTTAATATCGGCTCCCTCTTTAATAACGATAACCTGTCTACTATCTCCCTGAATGCTAAAGTAAATGGGGCCGGCTTTAACTTCAAAACACTGAAGGCCAGTGTAGACGCGGATGTACAAGCCATCAGCCTCTTTGGCTACACTTACAGGAATATCAAAACCAATGGTGAGATGAGCCGCAAATTCTTCAACGGTTCACTTACTGCCAACGATCCCAATCTGGATATGGACTTCGCCGGGACCATCGATTTTAACGAAGCCCTGCCCTTATTCCATTTCCATTCCGACATCCGTAAAGGCGACCTGAAAGCACTTCATCTCACAGAAGATACCATCACCCTGCAAGCCAAACTGGACCTGAACTTCGCCGGCAGCAACATCGACAACTTCGATGGTACCGCCCGCATGCACGAAGTATCTGTATTCAAAGATGGTAAACGCCTGGAATTCGACTCCCTTACCATAGCTACCCATATGCAGGATAATATGAAGGTGCTCAGCCTCGAAGGCAGTGAGGTAAGCGGATATGTAAAAGGCTCCTACAAACTGATGGAACTGCCCGACGCCTTCCAGTTGTTGCTCTATAAATATTATCCCAGCTACTTCCTGCCTCCCGTTAATCCGGCCATCCAGGAAGACTTCAGCTTCTCTTTCCAGTTCGGGGAAGTGGAGAAACTACTGAAAGGCTTTACCAACAAGTTCTCCGGCTTCGATAATTCCACCGTACAGGGTGCACTCAATACCATGAACGGTGGTAACCTGGCTCTCAACATCAATGTACCCGAAGCCTCCTACCTGCACTATCATATACAGGACCTCCAGGTAAAAGGCGATGGTAATTTCAACAAAGTGAATATCAGCACCAGCATCGGCAAGGTATTGTCCGGTACCAATGTGATGCTGCAAAACCCGCTGATACTGGCCAGCTCCGGGCATGACACCTCCTTTATCAAAGTAGACCTGCAGGCACAGGATACCTCCTCCCTCGATGGCTTTTATGCCAGGGTGGTCACAGTACAACAGGGCGTGAAGATCAGTTTCCTCAACAGCGCCTTCACCGTCAATGAGCGGCAATGGAATGTGACTCCCGGCAACGAAATATACTGGAGCAAAGACTTTCTTACTGTAAAGAACCTCCGTGTTACACGCAACGACCAAAGTATTACCGTTGAGACCAACGAATTTAATCCGGACGAATCCAGATTTATCGTAACGCTCAAAAACCTGAACCTGCCCGATGTGATCCCGTCACAGCTGATCACCACCCGTATAGAAGGTATTACCGACGGCACCATTCATATCACCGATCCCACACAGGACCTGGACATCAGCGCCTCCCTGCGTACCCGGGAACTGCGTATAGACAATGATTCCATCGGTGTGGTGAATGTAGACGGCACCTACCTTCACAGGACCGGCCTCGCTACTTTCCTGGTGAGATCAGATAATGAAGGCAAAAACTTTCTGGCCCAGGGTAAAGTAGGCTTATCCAAAAGCAATAAGGATATCGATGCCTTCGTCAACCTGAACAGTATGTCCATCAACCTGGTCAGCAAATACCTGGCAGGTTATGTTTCAGACCTGACAGGCGCCGTTACCGGTAAAGTCAATATATCGGGCACCACCGATCTGCCATCAGTAAAAGGAAATCTGAAACTCGACACGGTGGCAGTAACAGTTGATTATCTCGGTACCCGCTACCGGATACCCAAGCTTAACGTCAATATAGATGATAACCTGATTGAGTTCGGCAACTTCACCATTATCGACAAGTATAACACCAAAGGCACCGCCAGCGGCTATATCAGTCATGATCATTTTGATAAGCTGAACTTCGACTTCGATGTCACCGGCAAGAACTTCCTGTTCCTCAACACTACATCAGCCGACAATGACCTATTTTATGGGGATGTGCTGGCGGATGGAAAAGTGTATTTCTCAGGTCCCATCAATGATATGCAGATGCATATCCTGGCCAGACCAGTGAAGGGCACCCATTTTTATCTCCCGATGTCCGACAGTAAGGACATTGGTAAGTATGACTATATCACTTTCAAGACTTACGGAACAGAGATAAAAGAAAACAAAAGGAAAAAAGATAATACTAAGCTCACGGTAAAACTGGACATCGCTGCCAATCCGGATGCCCAGATAGATGTGATCCTGGATGCCACCACCGGCGATATCATTTCTGCCAACGGAACCGGCAACCTTCAGATCATTGCCAATACCGAAGGGGATTTCAGTATGTTCGGCAACTACGAGATTAACAACGGGTCTTATAACTTCACCTTCCAAAGGCTTACCAGCTGGAAGTTTGACATAGAGAAAAACAGCTCCATCACCTGGAATGGTGATCCACAGGAAGCCAAGGTAAATATCACTGCCAAATATTCCCTGCCGAAGGTTAGTCTTTACAATCTGCTGGGACAGGCTGCCACCGTGGTTTCCAACGATAAGCTGGCCACCCGTACCGAAAAGGTGGATGTATTGATCAATCTCCGTGGTGCACTGATGAAACCCGATATCTCCTATGCCATCGAACTGCCGGAAGTGGGTAGCCTCTCCTATGAAAGTGGTGTGGCCGCCAAACTCAAGGAGATCAACAATGATCAGAACAAGGCGTTGTTGCAGGTATATGGTCTGTTGCTGTTTAACCAGTTCCTGCCCGACGATGCCACTACCAATGCCGCAGCCAACGTTGGTATCACCGGTAAAAACAGTGTGGGACAGGCTCTTTCCGCACAGGCTTCCGCTATCCTCAACAATATTACCGGCGCCCTGCTAAAAGGCAGTGGTATTGGTGTTAACGTCAACTACCGCGCCTACAATGTGGGGGGGCCCAGTGCCAACGCCGACAACTCTTCCGTAGACCGTAACCAGGTGAGTGCGGGTATTACCAGTACACTGTTTAACAACCGTTTCCGTCTTTATGCCGGCGGCGATTACGACTGGGGTAAATCATCCACTTCCGCCAATGCCAACCGCTTTGCGGGCGACTTCCGGATAGAATACCTGCTGACACCAGACGGCCGTTTCCGTATCAACGCTTTCAGCAAATCGGACTACGATGTATATAACCTCAACAACCGTACGAAATCAGGTGTAGGCATCTCTTACGTGCGGGAGTTCAACCGGTTCAATGAGCTTTTCCGTCATCGCCGCCCCCGTACACCACTGCTGGACTCACTTCGTAAAGCAGCTGCTACCAAACCCAAAGAAGACTCCACTGAATCAAAATAAAAATCCCAGGGCTGAAGCCCTGGGCTAATATTGTTTTGGCTTACTTCGGAGCTTTCAATCTATCGATGAAGCCGAGCCAATGTTGTTTTTAACTTTAGTTTGAAGAGACCTATTAATCCATGGCTTTTTTACTGAAGCCCCTGACAAATGTTGTTTTTAACAACAATACCCCCAATACAAATACATCTAAAATATTTGCACTCCGGTATTAAAGACCAACGTCTTCTGCTAAAACAATTGTAGCCCAGGACTTTAGTCCTGGGTTCTAAGGATTTCGTGGCCAAGTTTGTCTCTTTTAGTGCGCAGGTAGTTTTCGTTGTGCGGGTTCGGGTGTATTTCGATGGGCACATTTTCCACTACTTCGAGGCCATAGCCGCTGAGGCCGGCCCTTTTGCGCGGATTGTTGGTGATGAGACGAAGTTTGGTAATATCAAGATGACGAAGGATTTGTGCACCTACGCCGTAATCACGTTCATCCATTTTAAAGCCGAGTTCGATGTTGGCTTCTACGGTATCGAGGCCTTCTTCCTGGAGTTTATAGGCTTTCAGTTTGTTCATGAGACCGATACCACGGCCTTCCTGGTTCATATAAAGAATGAGGCCTTTTCCTTCTTTCTCCACCATTTGCATGGCAGCGTGCAGTTGTTCTCCACAATCGCAGCGCAGGGAGTGCAGGATATCGCCTGTTACACAGGAGGAGTGAACACGTACCAGTACGGGTTCATCTTTGGTCCATTCTCCTTTTTTGAGGGCCATATGGATCTCGCCGGAATTCACCTGTTTGAAGGCGATGAGTTCGAAGTTGCCGTATTTGGTAGGCATTTGAACTCTTACACCTTCTTCGATGAGTGTTTCGGTGCTGAGGAGGTAGGCGATAAGGTCTTGTATGGAAATAAGTTTCAGGTCGAATTTATTGGCGATTTCCCGCAGCTGGGGCAGGCGGGCCATGGAGCCATCTTCATTCATGATTTCCACCAGTACGCCGGCTGGTTCGAAGCCTGCGAGGCGGGCCAGGTCGATGGTGGCTTCCGTATGTCCTGCACGGCGTAATACGCCGCCGGTTTTAGCTTTCAGCGGGAAGATATGTCCGGGTTTGCCCAGTTCTTCCGACCAGGTGTTCGGATCGATGAGCGCTTGTACCGTTTTGGCCCTGTCGTGGGCGGAAATACCGGTGGTACAGCCATGACCGAGCAGGTCTACTGATACGGTGAAAGGTGTTTGGTGAAGAGCGGTGTTATCACGGACCATCAGTTCCAGGCCCAGTTCTTCACAGCGTTCTTCGGCAAGCGGTGCACATATAAGGCCACGGCCGTGTGTGCTCATAAAGTTGATGATCTCCGGCGTAACGTTGCGAGCTGCTGTAATAAAGTCGCCTTCATTTTCGCGGTCTTCATCATCTACTACGATTACCAGTTTGCCGTTTTTTATATCTTCTATTGCTGCTTCTATTTTATCTAACATATATTATCCCTCCGGGTCAAATGTTGAATTGCGCAAAGTTACGACTTATACATGGTAAATGACGAAGGAAGTATTTGGGGCTAAATACAGACAATAAACTGGCGGGTTGATTATTATGCAGTTAGATTTTAACAAATAAAAAAATATGCCAATAACTTGACTTTGTAACAATCAGGCTTTCATAAGGTTTAGGACTGAACTTGTCACACTGTTATGCATTAGCATTATCCCACATTTGAAGATTAATAATTTTTCTCCATTTTCTTGAATAAACACATTGCAATTATTGGCATACCCCATAAGATTTCTAAAAAAATTATCAAGGTTTATAGATCCTTACTACTTAACAATTTGTTAATCTTATTGTTAATTTGGCGTTAAAATTTAACCAAAGTTTTTTGGCACCTTTGCGCCATGAAACAAACTTCTCTAATCATGGGATTTAGAAAATTACTTTTTACATTATCCTTATTACTCACAACGATCTTGACCTATGCACAGGTAACGACCAGTAGCATGATCGGTGTTGTAACTGATGCTAAAGGCGAAGGCCTGATCGGTGCAACAGTAAAAGCTATTCACACGCCCTCCGGTACTGTTTACGGAACTACTACCCGTAATGGTGGCGAATTCACCCTTCCGAACATGCGTGTGGGCGGCCCTTACAAAGTGGAAGTGTCTTTTATCAGCTATGGCACCGAAACCTACACCAACATCTTCCTTCAGCTGGGTACTCCGCAAAGATTGAGTGTAAAACTGACTGAAGGCACTACCAGCCTGAAAGAAGTAAGTATTACTGCTACTAAAAACGTAGCTCAGGGTAATGGTGGTACTGCGCTGAATATCGGCCGTAGTCAAATTGACAATATCCCTACTGTTAACAGAAGTGTTCAGGATTTCGTTAAACTGAGCCCTCAGGCAAACGTTTCTGTAAGAGGTAGCGATGGTGCTCCGCTGGGTATCTCCTTCGGTGGCCAGAGCAACAAATACAACCAGTTTGCTGTGGATGGTGCCAATGCCAACGACGTGTTTGGTTTGTCTGCTTCCGGTACCAACGGTGGCCAGGCTGGTGCAAATCCAATCTCCATCGAAACTATCGATCAGTTACAGATCGTTTTAAACCCGTATGATGTTAAGCAGAGTGGCTTTACAGGTGGTGGTATTAACGCCATTACCAAATCCGGTACCAACGATTTCCACGGTTCCGCTTACTTCTTCCTGCAGAACAAAGGCATGGTAGGTAAATCTCCCGACACTGCCCATACTAAATATGGTGATTTCAGCAGCAAAGTATATGGTCTCAGCATTGGTGGCCCGATCATCAAAAACAAACTGTTCTTCTATGCCAACGCGGAAAGAACTACCAGAAACAACCCGGTTGACTTCAACCCTGGCGCTGGTGCAAATACCGTAACTGTAGACGAACTGAGCAGAATCTACAACTTCGTTAAAAACAAATATGGTGTAGACCTGGGCGGCTTTACCGACCAGACCCGCGAAAAATCCGCTACCACCCTCTTTGGTCGTATCGACTGGAACATCAATAGTGTTCACAAACTGACCATCCGTCACAACTACCTGGACGCGAACGATCAGAACACCAGCCGTGGTCCAAGTACTGCTGCTTTCTTCAATAACTATTACTCCTTCCCTTCCAAAAGCAATTCCAGCGTTGTTGAGTTGAACTCCAACTTCTCCAACAAACTGAGCAACGAGCTGAGGGTAGGTTACAATAACGTAAAAGACAGAAGATCTTACCTGGGACAGCCTTTCCCAACCGTTGTTATCAACGATAACGGCCGTGTGATCAACCTGGGTAGTGAATTCTCTTCCACTGCCAACGCACTGGACCAGAGCATCTGGACTTTCACCGATAACCTGACCATGTACAAAGGCAAACACACCATCACTGTAGGTGCTAACGCTGAACTGTACAAAATCAAAAACACCTTTATCCAGGGCGCCTTCGGTTCCTACACCTACGATTCCATCAATGGATTCCTGAATGGTCTGAAACCAAGACAATACCAGATCAACTACACCACTGCCGACTCTACCCTCAGAGAAGGTATCGGTTTCAAAGCTGCTCAGATCGGCTTCTACGCACAGGACGAATGGAATATCCGCAGAAACTTTACCCTGACTGCAGGTGTAAGAGTTGACTTCCCGATCTTCCCAACTACTCCTCCTGATAACGTTGCCTTTAATAAAGATCCTAACTTCGCAGGATACCCTACTACCAATATTCCTAAATCAAGATTACTGGTGGCTCCCCGTGTTGGCTTCAACTGGGACGTGACCAGCGATGGTAAAACCATCATCCGTGGTGGTGCAGGTATCTTCACCGGTCGTGTTCCGTTCGTGTGGATCTCCAACCAGTACAACACTTCCGGTAACGTTTACACCAATATCTCCCTGGCCAACGCTGCTGTTCCAAACGGTCTTACTTTCCAGTTCGATCCAAACAGTCCGTTCTACGGTCAGTACTCAGCTACCATGCTGGCAAATATGGGTGCTAACGTAACTCCTAAAGGTTCCAACATTAACCTGACTGATAAGAACTTCAAATTCCCGCAGATGTTCAAAACAAACCTGGCAGTTGAAAGACAATTACCATGGGGCATGAAAGCGGTGATTGAAGGTAACTTTACCAAAACCCTCAACAATGCCGTTTGGAACAACCTGAACATCATTCCTACCGGCGACAGCGTTGCACTGGGTGGTGGTTTAAAACGTCCGACCTTCAAACAAAAAACCGGTGCATGGGGTAACCAGATCCTGCTGCTGCAGAACACCAGCGAAGGTTATGCCTATAACATCTCCGGTGAGTTGACCAAAGTAACCAACAACGGTCTCTTCATGAAAGTTGGTTATTCCTATGGCGATTCTTACTCTCTGACTGACGGTACTTCTTCTACTGCCGGTTCCAACTGGAGATTCAATCCTAACGTTAACGGCCTGAACAACCTGGACGTTGCCCGCTCTAACTACAGCATGGGCCACCGTGTACTGGCTGTTGTCGCTAAAACCTTCAAATACGGTAAAGAAAAGAACTTCGCTACTACTGTCAGCCTGTTCTACAACGGTCAGTCCGGTACTCCTTACACATGGGTATACTTCAACACTGTTGATCCTACCGGTGATGACCTGGTTTCCAGCGGTAACAACGACCTGATCTACATTCCTACTGCTACTGAAGTTTCAGCGATGAAGTTTGACCTGATCAAACAAACCAACGCTGCTGGTGCCGTAACTTACCAGCGTACAGAAGCTCAGCAGAGAGAAGATCTGGAACGTCTGATCAGCAACGACAGCTACCTGAGCAAACACCGCGGTGAAAACGCTAAGAAAAACGCTAGCCGCACTCCGTTTGAACACGTATTCGACTTCAAACTGGCACAGGTACTGCCTATCTGGAAAAATCACAAAGTTGAAATTACCTTCGATATCCTGAACGTAGGTAACCTGCTGAACAGCGATTGGGGCAGAACTTACTTCATCACTAACCAGGTGGCTACACCACTCACCTACAGGAAATTTGATGCCGCTACCGGTACTTCTACTTTCCAATATGACGCCAGAAGGGTTGTAAACGGTGACGGTAAAGAAACTCCTTACTTCATCAACAACTTCACTTCCCGTTGGAGAGGTCAGCTGGGTGTTCGTTACAGCTTCTAATACAACAATCTGATTTTATACAAGAAGGCTGACCAAATGGTCAGCCTTCTTCTTTTACAATAAATCCTTTCCCCTGCCCGTTTATAGCGAAACTGTCCTCCTTTGCGCCCTGTTTCCTATATCCACGTACTCCTGCTGCTGTTGCTCACAGCCAGTGTTACTGCACAAAATATCGTTCCTAATCCCGGTTTTCAGGATGTAAACATCTGTACAGAATATCATGCTCCCTGCGCTCCCAGCGGCTGGCAGGCCGTAGCGCCCCATATCAGCAAACTGATATACAAAGATGATAACCGGCAGCGTTTTATCATGCTCACCATGCAGAGCCGTATCAATCCCGCTCTGCGCACCTATTGCCAGACACAGCTGCTCTGTTCCCTGAAAAAAGGAGCTTCCTATAAGATCCGGCTTTTTACCATGAGCAACAAAGACCAGCCCCCGTTCACGGATATACGTTTTGATACCGCTCTCATCTACCGTAACTCCACCAATTGCCTGGATATCCCGCCAGACCTGCAATTGAGAAAGGCAGACGTAGCTGGCTCCAATGAAAACTGGACCATCCTGGAAAAAACCTTCATCGCCGGCAAAGATGCCAGTTGTATCATCATCGGCAACTTTAACAAACAATCCCCTCCCATAAAAGATGAACATTACCTTTATCTGGACAGTATTACCATCACGCCACTGGACGGAAAAATGTGTCCGGATGCAGACACGGTAAGAAAAGCATTGTATGCTTTTCACAAAAGACATTCTATTTATGTTGATATTCCCGGAGATGGCCTCCACTTCCTGCCACCACAGTCCGTTTTCCAGCGTAGTGGCCGATGCGATACCCTCCTGCTCAAAAACGACTTCTTTCTTCCCCAGAGCCGGAACATCAATCCTATCTACCAGGAGCAGCTGCGCAAAACCATGAAAGTGGACCGTGACCAGGTACACAACAAAATTTTCCTGACCGGCTATGCCCATCTCTCTCCCAATAAAAAGTATAATGAAATCATCGCCACCGACAGAGCGAATGAAGTGGCCAGGTATTTTGTATATAATGAAGGATTTAGTTTTGACGATTTTGTCATTACTGGTAAGGATGGATATTCCCCTGATGGGGATACCACAGAACTGGTGATGATGGTAAGCTGCCAGCCGGCACCAGAGATAACCCCACCGGTTATACGAACAGACACCCTCCTCATCCCCGACCTGCTTTTCCGCTTCAACAGCAGTGAGCTCAATGTGCGGCAGCATGTTTCACTGGACAGTCTCGTTAACCGGATACCTTCCGGAGATAGTGTAACCATCACCGTTACCGGCCATACAGATGATGCCGGTACCAGTGAATACAACCAGGAGCTTTCTTTACGCAGGGCTACTACCGTTGCTGATTATATCCGCTCCAGGAAGCCCGGGGCGCACATTACACAGATCATTGGCATGGGCGAGTCTATGCCGGTGTCTGACAATCTGTATGCAGAAGGGAGAAGAAAAAACAGAAGGGTGGAAATCGTCATCTTTTATCCACCTGAACGGCGGCCGTAAAAAAGGGCAGGCGAAGGAAAATATCCAGGGCCAGCTGCCAGGTAGCCATATCATGCCGCCCACCCGGGATTTCCAGGTAGTGGATATCTTCTGGTACGCGGTATCCTTTTTTGATCAATTCCAATATCAGATCCCGGGTATCATCAATGCTATCGATGATACCATTGTGGTTGCGGTCGGCGGTTTCGTCGTTGGTGCCGCATTCAAAAAAGAATTGCAGTCCCGGACGGTAGTTACTTTCCCGGACACGGCGGTGCATGATGCGGTCATGTTCATCGCTGTAACCCTCGCCCAGAGGCTGGTCGCGCCACCATAGTGCGCCGGAAAACACGCCTGCCAGTGAAAACAGTTGCGGGTGCTGCCATACAATGTCCAGTGCAGACAGTCCTCCAAGCGAAAAGCCGGCAAATGCCCGCCTGGCTTCTGATAGTCCGGGATACTGTTTTTGCAGGAAGGGCAACAGCTCTTCTACCACAAAATCACTATAGGCCGACGCCATACTACCCAGTCCCTGATAATCCGGGATACCGGCCACTCCATACTCCTGCCGCCGAATAGGGCCGGCATGTATGCCTACTGCACAAAGGCCTTCCGGGAAAACAGCCGGCCAGGCAGTCAGGTCCTGTCCGTCATTCATCAGCAATAATACACGAGGAGATGATCCCTTGTAATACACGTCCAGCAATATGTCCCGCTGTAAGGCGGCCGCATGGACCGTCAGATGATCGATTTGCATTTCAACAATTTACCAATAAACCAATAATCTTCTTTAAATTTAACTAAACACTTTCCCGTGACAGAAAACTACTATAAATGGCATTCTCCCAACCTGGGAAAGGAATTTGAGATGCTGGTATTCGGTGACAGCGGATATCCGTTACTACTCTTCCCTACTTCCATGGGCCGCTACTATGAAAGCAAAGACCGTGGCCTGATTGATGCTATCCGCTGGTTTATCGATGAAGGCCGGGTAAAAGTATACTGCCCCGACAGTATCGATGCCAGCAGCTGGTACAATAAGAACATTCCTCCCGCCTATCGTGCGTATAATCATACCTGTTATGATAAATTACTGATGGAGGAAATTCTGCCCCGTATGGAAGCAGAAACAGGTAAACAACGTATTGTGGCCGCCGGCTGCAGTTTTGGTGGCTACCATGCCGCCAACTTCGCCTTCCGGCACCCCGCCAGCGTGTCGTACCTCTTCAGCCTCAGCGGCATCTTCGATATCAAACCCCGTATGGACGGCTATTACGATGACCAGGTGTATTTCAACAACCCGGCCGACTTTATGCCCAACAACCAAGACGCTGACCTATGGCGCATGGGCATCGTATTGGGCACCGCAGAAACAGATGTCACCCGCCCGCACAACGAACATTTCTCCCGGATACTGGCCGCCAAAAACATCACCCACTGGCTGGACATCAGGCCCCACGCCATGCACGACTGGCCCGTATGGCGGGAAATGCTGCCGCACTATCTATCACTCATCAAGTAAGCGACATGAAAAAAATAGGCATTTTATTCGGACAGGAAAACACATTCCCACAGGCCCTGGCAGACAGAATAAACCAGATCAACCCTCCCGGTATCTTTGCTGAGTTTGTGACCATCGATAAAGTATTACAGGGTGCCGACAGTGGTTATGCCGTTATAATTGACCGAATCTCCCAGGATGTTCCTTTTTACCGTGCCTTCCTGAAAAATGCCGCCACCGCTGGTTGTGCCGTTATCAACAACCCATTCTGGTGGAGTGCCGACGATAAATTCTTTAACAACGCCCTTGCCGGGAAAATAGGCGTCAACGTGCCCCGCACCGTTTTACTGCCGTCGTATTCTTTGCCAGACAATACTACCGATAAGTCTTTCCGCAACCTTATCTATCCATTCGACTGGAACACCATCTTCAACTATATAGGCTTTCCTGCATACATGAAACCCTATGATGGCGGAGGATGGAAACATGTGTATCAGGTGGAAGACAAGGATGATTTTTTCCGCAAACACAGCGAAACAGGCCAGCTGGTCATGATGCTGCAGGAAGAAATTGATTACAGTCAATACTACCGCTGCTACTGCATCGGCTGTAAAGAAGTGCGTATCATGGCCTACAATCCGAAAAACGCGCCCCATCAGCGTTACCAGTCCGACTTCAAAGGCAGTACAGCGCTGATGGAACAGATCACCCAACAGGTGCTGGCACTCAATCAATATCTGGGCTACGACTTCAACACTGTAGAGATAGCTGTGCGGGGTGAAGTGCCTTATGCCATTGACTTCTGTAATCCCGCTCCTGATGCAGACATCCACTCCATCGGAGCAGAACATTTTGAATGGGTGGTGGAAACAAGCGCCCGTTACGCCATTGCGCGGGCGATGGCGCAGAAACCAGGAAAAGACAACCTTACCTGGGGACAGTTCATCCGGCATCGTACCCCGAAAAAAAACGCTGCAGTACCAACAGCCACGAAAAAAGCTACCAGTACTCCCGGAAAATCATCATCGGAAAGAGAAAAATCCGCTGGCAAAAAGATAAACGGGAAAAGTGTCACTTCAAAAAAAATCAAATCAAAAGAAAAATAAAAGACACTTTTTTCATAATGTGTAATTCGTAATTTCGAGAAAAATTTTAATCATGTTCAGGGCCTTTACGCTGGGTATAGAAGAAGAATATATGGTGATGGACCCCAGTACCCGGGAACTCCGGTCCCATGAGCAAAAAATTGTGGAGCAGGCCCATAAGGTAATACGGGACCAGGTAAAAGCAGAGTTTCACCAGGCCGTAGTGGAAGTGGGCACACAGATATGTGCCAATATACAGGAAGCGCGGGAAGATGTGGCCCTGTTGCGTCGCACCATTACTCAGATAGCCGGCGACCTGGGCTTCAGCATAGGCGCCTCCGGTACCCACCCTTTCAGCAAATGGGAAAAACAGCTGATCACCGACCATCCCCGTTATTTTGAGATCGTCAATGAAATGCAGGATGCAGCAAGGTCTAATCTGATCTTCGGACTGCATGTGCACGTAGGCATGGAAAACCGGGAGATGGCCATACATATCGCCAATTCTGTCCGTTATTTTCTGCCGCATATTTTTGCACTGAGTACCAACTCTCCTTTCTGGGAAGGCCGTAATACCGGCTTCAAATCCTTTCGTACCAAGGTTTTCGATAAATTCCCCCGTACCGGCATACCCGATTATTTTAGCAGCATAGAAGAATATGACAACTATATCAAGCTGCTGGTAAAAACCAATTGTATCGACAATGCCAAAAAAGTATGGTGGGATCTGCGTGTACATCCTTTCTTCAATACTGTGGAGTTCCGCATCTGCGATGTACCGATGACGGTAGATGATACCATCACGCTGGCAGGACTGTTTCAGGCAGTATGTGCCAAGATCTACAAGCTGCGTATGCAGAACCTGAACTTCATCCTCTACAACCGCGCGCTCATCAATGAAAACAAATGGCGGGCGTCCCGTTATGGTATTGATGGCAACCTGATCGACTTTGGAAAGGAAATGGAAGTCAACACACGGTCACTCATATACGAATTACTCGATTTTATTGATGATGTAGTCGATGACCTTGGTAGCCGTGAGGTGATCAATGCTACTGGCCGCATCCTCGAAAACGGCACCGGCGCCGACAGACAGCTGAAAATATTTGAGCAAACCAACGACCTGGTGGCCGTTACAGACTACATACATGGCCAGTTTCTGAAGAACTGCTGAGCCGGAATGACGGATTACCCGGCCGTAATTCGTAATTTTGCAGTATGCATCCAATCAAAAACAAGTGGAAGGTAGCTGTCCTGGATATGTATGAAGGTGTGCCCAACGAAGGCATGCGCTGTATCCGGGAAATACTGGTGCAATATGCAGCTATGCATGCACTGGATCTGCAATTTGATGAGTTTGAAGTAAGACTGCAGCAGCAGGTACCAGACACCTCCTATGATATTTACATCTCTACCGGTGGTCCTGGCAGCCCGGTAGACAGCGAAGGCAGTGCCTGGGAACAAAAATATTTCTCCCTCATAGAAACATTGCTTGAATGGAACCGTACCGCAGAACAGAAAAAGCCTGCCTTTTTTATCTGTCACTCCTACCAGATCATGTGCCGCTATTACAGGATCGGTAACGTCTGTAAGCGCAAATCCCCTGCCTTCGGGGTTTTCCCGGTACATAAAACCCATGCCGGCCTCCGGGAAAAAGTTTTCAGCGCCCTCCCCGATCCCTTTTATATCGTAGACAGCCGTAACTGGCAGGTGATAGAACTGAACCATCAAAACCTCGCGGCTATGGGCGGTCAGGTGCTGGCCATTGAAAAAGAAAGACCTCATGTACCGCTGGAACGCGCTACCATGGCCATCCGCTTCAATGATCATTTTATCGGCACCCAGTTCCATCCCGAAGCCGATGCAGACGGAATGCACATGTATCTTCTTCAGGAGGAAAAGAAAAAACAGGTGGTAGACAATCATGGCATGGAAAAATACAACAGCATGCTGGAACAACTCTCCGATCCGGACAAAATCATGCTCACCCACGACCGCCTGATTACCGCATTCCTCGACTATGCCGTTTATGGCGAGCTGTCAGACAGACTGGCCACTATCGAGCACCTGGAACAGGTGCCCGCTCACAACGACGACGAAAACACCTTTTTCTAATCCGTTTATTACACTATCATGATACCTGAAGTCAGAAAGGCTTATAATCAACAATTTACCGACGCCCGTTACCAGGCTTTCCTGGAAGGCATGGCCCAGGATGCGGGCATCGCACCCGATTTCCGTGTGGCCGAAACACCGGTATTTGTGCCCGCCGTCCTGACCACCAAACTGATACAGGCCTGTGAAGAGATTATCAACGTGATATTGCGGCCCGACTTTAAGTCTATCACCCAGGACGCCATACCTTCCGATCTGAAAGTGCCGCATGAAAACGAACATCCGCACTTTATTGTTATCGACTTCGCCGTTACCCGCGAAGAAGGCGGCGACCTTGCTCCCAAACTGATAGAATTACAGGGATTTCCTACCATGTACGCCTTTCAGGACGTGATGGCCCGGCAATATAAAAACCACTTCGATATTCCCGGACAGCTGAGCAATTTTTTTAATGGTATCGATGAAACAACCTACTATCAATTGCTCAGGAAAATGATCGTTGGCGAGCTTCCACCGGAAGAAGTGATCCTGCTGGAAGTAAAACCGGAAGAACAGAAAACACGTATCGACTTTTACAGTACAGAAAAATATATCGGCATCCGCACGGTATGCCTTACACAACTTATCCAGGAAGGTAAAAAACTGTTTTATCTGCGTGATGGCGTCAAAACGCCTGTGCAGCGTATCTACAACCGTATCATCTTTGATGATCTGCAGAAACAGTCCGCTGAACTGGGCACACATGTCAACCTGTTCCAGGACCTGGACGTGGAATGGATCACACACCCCAACTGGTTTTACCGGATCAGCAAATACACTATGCCTTTTATTCACAGCGAATTTGTGCCTAAGAGCTGGTTCCTCCATGAGCTGCCGGTGATACCTGCGGATCTCGAGAACTATGTGCTGAAACCCCTTTTCTCCTTTGCCGGCCAGGGTGTGCTGATAGATGTCACTCCCGCTGATATTGACAATATCAAAGACCCGGAGAACTGGATACTGCAACATAAAGTGAAATACGCCCCGGTCATCGAAACACCCACCGGACCTGCCATCTGCGAGATCAGAATGATGTATATATGGCCCGACAGCTCTCCCCGGCCCATCCTGGTACACAACCTGTCCAGGATCAGCAAGGGAAAGATGATCGGAGTGGGCTTCAACAGCACCGACACCTGGGTAGGTGGCAGCTGCTGCTTTTTTGAGTTCGCGTAATTATTTTTTCTGCTCCAGTTGCTGCATCCGCTTCTGAAGATCAATAATGTAGAGTGTCAGCTCTTCTACTTTTTGCAGTAGTTTCTGGTTGATTTCCGCCAGATCATGGCCGTTTTGCGCTACTTCTGCAGCGGAAGGCATTCCGGGAAGATGCTGATGCTCGCTGATATAATTCTCCACTTCCTGAAGGGAAGGCAATGTATAGTTTTTGCTGAAAACAAAGTCCGGCCATGCGTCTGCGGCAGTAGTAACCCTTACTTTGGTTGCCTGGATCGTGCCTTTCACTGCCAGTTTGGACTGGGGGTTGATAGTACCAATACCGATATTACCATCAGCATTAACATGGAACAGGTTGGTCCAATCCGCATTATACCCTTTTTCATAGAGGTCCCAGGATTTTGTTGTGGGACGCACACCGTAAGCAAATGTGCCATTCTGTATATCTGTTAGCCCTTTATAATTGGAATAAAAATCCGTGTTGGCAGAGGCAACATTTTTGGTGATATAGACAAAATCGTTTCCTAATTTATTCGTTGCATTGATAGCCATCATTCCTTGTCTTACCGGTTCACCCAGTACCAGACCTTCGCTGTTAAAAGTGTTGCCGGCAATATCTGTATAGGGCAACTTAAAAAAACGATCGGTATCAAAATCACATTTTAAGCCATAATTATCCGTTTTGGCCAGAAATCCTGTAGGTTCTACAAGTGTTTGACCAAAATTGCCTTCTGTCAGCGGGTTTCCATAAGTGATGAGATGAGTTCCTCTGCAATAAATTCCACCCCATTGAAAGTTGGACTTTACCCACAGCGCGTTGTTAAATACATAAAACGTAGCTGCGTAAGGATTCCCGGATGTACAACGGATTTCCATACCATCAAACCGGCCAACGGTGTAGTCAAACTTATCAATCCTCACCAGAAAGGTACCCTGCCGCTCAAAATAATTCGCATCTCCCTGTATCGAAACTTCTATTAAAGAGGCATACCGCGCACCGTTTTCATTCACCTGAGCTATTTTATAATAATACAGGTTCCAGGGAGAATTCGGTTCCTGGGTTGCTCCGACAAGCTTCCAGGGAGTTTCCGTCTGTGCATAAAGTTTCGGTAAAAAAGAACATAGCAGCACCATACAGGTGGCAAACAACCGGACATTTTTCATATGAGTATAGGTTTATTTTTTAGACATAGGGGTGCGCTCAGGTTAACATGCTACACATTTCACCTGCAAATAGAATAAAAAACAACCATAAGCGGACTGGTATCAACGTTTGATTTCGTGATAAACTTATCACACAAATACACTGCGCTGAGCTGTACTATCTTTATAATAAATATTTACTTTTATAACAATATGTCAACCTAACAAACTATCCTTATGTTTAGTAACCTTGCCATAGATGTGGCGCTGGGCCTGATTTTTATTTTTCTTTTGTACAGTTTGCTGGCCTCCATTGTACAGGAAATGATTGCCCGATTATTTAATGCGCGGGCGCGAATATTGACGAAGGGGCTTCGCCGGTTGCTGGAAGATAATGACCACAGCGGAGCGCTGGGGATTTTTGGGAGATTTACCTTTTTTAACTGGTTTTATGAGATGGGATGGAGTATAGTATACTTCTTTTCACCTTTTCACAAGAGTGCTTTTCTGAAGAAGTTTTATCATTCACCATCCATCAAATACCTGGGGGAAAACAGTGCCTCAGCGCGGCCTGCCTATATCAGCCCGCAGATATTTTCACAGACAATGGTCCATTTGCTACGGGGCCAGGCAACGGAAAATCAACCGGAAAAGGCAGCTATCAGCGAATGTCTAGCCCACAATACCCTGCAACTGGGACCGGATACCCTCGCCCATCTGCGCAATCTGTTTGAAGATGCCCAGGAGGATGTTCCTCAATTCCGTAAAAACATGGAAACCTGGTTCAATGAAACGATGACCCGTGCCAGCGGCTGGTACCGCAGACAAACACAGGTATGGCTGCTGATACTGGGAATGGGCATTGCTGCTGTCTTTAATGTAGACTCCATCGCGATTGCGCGTATCCTGATGAAAGATAAAAGCGCCCGCGAACAGATGGTACAGCTGGTAACCAGCCGGGAGCCTTCTTTTGCCGCTATGACGGACACGCTCCTGCAAAAAAACGTAATGCACCGTGACAGCGCCTATTTCCGCCATGATACCTCTTTCCAGGTGCTCATGAAAGATACGGCCCTGATCGGCATATATGGTATCCTCCGCCAGGATGCCGGTGATGCTCAAAGTGTACTGGGTATCAGCCGTTCCTGCGTAACCGATAGTACAGGAGGTAAAAAACGGACCCATTGCGGGTTTACACATCCTTATCAGCAAAATGGCTGGATGGTACTGGCTGGATGGATTATCACCTCACTGGCCATCTCGCTGGGAGCACCCTTCTGGTTTGACCTGCTGGGGAGGGTGGTAAAATTCAGAACTGCTCCACCGCAACGGTGATATATGTGATAAATGCAACTGTGATGGATATGATAAATGCTGATGCTCCTGATGGAGCGGAGATATAAGCGGGGAAAAAGTGAAAAATCAATACATTTCACTATCATCTTCGCATTTATCTTCGCTGATCAGGAGCATCAGTAAAATCAGTATTTATCACTGTTGCCAGGCGAGCATACCACCAACCAGGTTCTTTACATTGGTAAAGCCCATAGTTTCGAGCAGCATGCAAGCTTGTCCGCTACGGTTACCGCTGCGGCAGTATACAACGACTTCTTCGTCTTTCAGGTGTTCAATTTCGTCTATCTGCATAGTTTGCACGAGGCCCAGTGGAATATGGAAACCACCGATATTGAATTCGGCGCGTTCATGCGGTTCACGGACGTCCAGGATGTTCACGTGTTCACCGTTATCTATCCGCTGTTTCAGTTCTTCCTTTGTGATATTTTGCATGATATAAAATTATGGTCGGTTAAAAGATATTATTCTACTGTTGGTCAGCGGGTTGTGGCTGGACGGAGTCCTTTGCGGGTTTGGTAGCAGACAGCCACAGGTCCACGCTTTCACCGGCCCTCACCATGTTGTAGTCACCTATTTCATTTTTGCGGGCAGGTACCTGCTTGATAATATAGGCATTGGCTGTATCGGTTACGTTGGGATCGACGATGATAGTCCCGGTGCTCAGGTTGCTGGCGCTCAATGTTTCCTTTGCTTCTGCAAAGGTAAGCCCTACAAAGTTAGGCACGGGATTCTCGATGCTGCCGGTGCCACTGCTGATGATGAGTGTGATATTACTACCTTCGGCGATAGGTGTACCGGGTTTGATCCGTTTACCATTGAGCAGCTGCTGCAGCACAGTATTGGTGGCAAAGTCTGGCTTGTAGATAGTATCGCCTACGTTGAGACGCATGCTTTTAAGCATCATTTCCGCGCTGCGGAAAGTGAGGCCTTCCAGATCAGGCATTTTCACCATAGGAGCCACTACCTTGTTGACAGTCAGGTATATCGTTCTGCCTACTTTTACCTCGGCGCCCTTTTCAGGAGTCTGGACCCAAACAGACAGCGGAGGGATACTATCGATATAGATGGAATCTCTCACATCAGCCTCAAATCCGGCATTTTCCAGGATGGCCATTGCTTCTTTAACATTTTTCCCCCGCACGTCAGGTACAGTCAGATGTTTCCCATGTTTGGTAATGATGCCCAGCATAGAAAAAAACAACAGCGCCAGCACAAAAAAGAAGGCAATCACAATCAACAGGTTAAATGCAAAGGAGCGCTTGGTAATAAAGTCAAACACGATAATAAAATATTTAGTTAAAATTACTTTTTCATGCATTCTTCTAAGAGAGCGCCGTAAAACTCTTGTAAGGTTTTACCAGCGGCCCTTACCTGCTGCGGCACAAGGCTGTTTTCAGACTGGCCGGGCATGGTATTGGCTTCCAGGAAATACAGTTTTCCGGTAGCCTCTTCATAGATAAAATCAATCCTGGTGATGCCTTTGCAGTTCAGCTTATCGTACAAGGAAGACGCTGTTTGCTGCACCAGCAGGGTAATATCATCGGACACCGGAGCAGGTGTAATTTCGTTGGACACTCCCGGTGTATATTTCGCTTCGTAATCGAAGAACTCCTTGCTGCTCACCACTTCTGTGATAGGCAGTACATTGAGGGTACCATTGGCGCGGTACAGACCTATGGTCAGTTCCCTTCCTTTAATAAATTCTTCGATCAGTACCTGGTTATCTTCCTTAAAGGCCTTTTCTATGGCTGCCGGCAGCTCTTCCGCCGTTTTCACTTTAGACATACCGATGCTGCTGCCACCTTCTGCCGGTTTAACGAAAACGGGCAAACGCAGTTGCTGCAGGATGGCATTCACATCGTGAGGCTGATCGCGGAATACGTGTACGGATTTGGACACATTTACCACATTCAGGGCTGCCACCACCTTATTGCAATAGCTTTTGTTGAAGGTCAGCGCCGAGGTCACCATGCCGCAGCTGGTGTAAGGGATATCCAGCATTTCGAAATAACCCTGCAAACGGCCGTCTTCTCCGGGTGTACCGTGTATACCGATAAACACGGCATCAAATTTTATCTTGTTACCCCCGATATTCAGGGAGAAGTCATTTTTATCAATTTCATGGACCGAACCATCAGGGGCAGTATAGCTCCATCCCTGTTTGGTAACAATAATCTTATATACAGCATATTTGCTGCTGTCCAGGTTTTTTTCTATCGTTACAGCGCTCTGTACGGATATCACATATTCTCCGGAATATCCACCGGCAACCAAAGCTATGTTCTTCTTCATAAGATATTTTAACAATAAGCGGGTAAAGTTAAATGTTATTTGTTAATTGTCAACAGCAGGTCAGTTGGCCTTTTCATTAATTTCCGGTGGTCGGCGGGGGATCTTTTATGGGAGGGGACTCCGGTACAAAAAAGCCGTCCGGAAGCTACCGAACGGCTTTTAATGATTTTCCAGGTATATATTAGAGGTGCAGTTTCTCTTTTTTAGCCATCAGTTCATCTACTGTTTCCTGGTACATTTCGTCCGGAACGCAGCAGTCAACCGGGCAAACAGCCGCACACTGTGGTTCTTCGTGGAAACCCTGGCATTCAGTACATTTATTCGGTACTATATAGTATGTGTCCACGCTGATAGGGGCATTCCGCTGGTCAGCGTCCATCTGGCTTCCGTCCATCAGGGTATACGTACCTTTCACTGTGGTACCATCAGAAAGTGCCCATTCCACACCGCCTTCATAGATTGCATTATTGGGACATTCCGGTTCACAGGCGCCACAATTTATACATTCATCTGTTATCTTAATTGCCATAGAGTAAACTTTTTTAGAAGTAAGCCATTAATTTTGTGCAACAAAAATAAAATTTTCCCGGTTTAATTAAGTCAAATATTTATAAGAGTTTCATGAATATAGCAGAAAAAGAAGCAGCGTTGGTACGCCTGGGCCAGTATCTGGCAGGCAACAGTCCGGAATTGGAAGCAGTAAAGGAGCGTGCTTATCTCGCCAATGGCTGGTTTACACCTGCTTTTATTAATCAATCCATCCGGAATATCTGTCAATACTACCTTGATCCCGAAGCCCTTCAGCGCTGGCTCGGGCAATACCCTGCCGCCGCCCTGGAGAGGGAGCCTAAAAAAGTAGGCATCGTAGTGGCTGGCAATATTCCTCTGGTAGGCTTCCACGACTGGCTCTGCGGATTTATCAGCGGCCATCATGTAAAAATGAAATTATCTTCCAAAGATGAGGTGCTCATGCGCCATATCCTGGAAAAAATGGCAGAATGGTACCCCGAACAGGCCCAGCAGACCGAAATAATGGACATGCTGAAGAATTGTGACGCCTATATCGCCACCGGCAGCAACAATTCGGCCCGTTACTTTAACTATTACTTCTCCAAATACCCTCATATCATCCGGCATAACCGTACTTCCGCAGCTATTCTTACCGGCAGGGAAAATGCTGCCGAACTGGAAGCACTGGCAGACGATGTTATGCTGTATTTTGGCCTGGGCTGCCGTAACGTAACCAAAATAATGGTACCCGAAGAGTATGATTTTGAGCCATTACTCAACGCCCTCCGTAAATACGATTACCTGGCTGATCACCACAAATACAAAAACAACTACGACTATAATCTGGCCCTGTTCCTGCTCAACAGCAGCCATTATCTGACCAACGGCAGCATACTGCTTCATGAGGCAGCCTCCCTGTTCTCTCCTCTCAGTGTGCTGCACTATGGATACTATAAAGATATACAGCAGCTGAAAGCCGACATGACCGCCGAACCGGATCTGCAATGCCTGGTAGGGCAACAGTTTACCCCCTTCGGGCAAGCCCAGCAACCTTCCCTGTCTGACTATGCAGACGGTGTGGATACGCTGGCTTTCCTCCTGGAACTGTAGTCAGCAAAAAAACTCAAAGGGAGGCAACGTGATGAACTTTGCCTTCCTTTACCTTTACCCTTTACCGTAGCCGCTTCCTAACTTTTTGTCTCTCTTTTTGTTATATTGTCACTGCCCCGGTGTTATCCTGTCAGCATACTTTTAATCGTATTTAACGAATGGTATAAAAATCTGTTAAAGTAAATGCCACCTATTGCGTTTCATTTGCGGCCGCGGCTAAATTTGTATCGAAGGCACATAAATTGATCTTAACTTTCTACGTTATATATAAACTTAAATAGTATCACAACGCTAAACACACTATAATATGAAATTCAAGCAAATTGTTACGACAGTGTTGATCAGTGCTGTAACTGCCGCTGCAGCCATATTTGTGTATGGCAAATACTTCGAAGGCAGGCAACCGGGCATTTTTCAGAACGGCTCCAATGACATCCCTGTAAATTACGCGAGGTACATGCCTGGCACAGAAACCAAAAGCAACGCTGCTCCCCCATCCGACTTTGTTACTTCAGCCAGGGTTGCGGTTCCTGGCGTAGTTCATATCAAAACAAAGATAAATCCCCGTCAGGTTACAAATGGATTGCAGCGTCAGCGCAGTATCCTGCAGGACCTCTTCGGCGACGAATTCTTCGGCGACGAATTTAACGGAGGCGGAGGTGGCCGTCGTTATTACATTCCCGGCCAGATGGCTTCCGGTTCCGGTGTACTGATCTCTGATGATGGTTATATCGTTACCAACAACCACGTGATCGCCGATGCCGACGAGATCACCGTTTCCCTCAGCAATGAAAATAAAACCTTCAAAGCTAAACTGGTTGGTACAGACCCCAGCACAGACCTCGCCGTTATCAAAATCCCCGCCCGGAACATGCCCTATCTCCTGTATGGTAACTCCGACAATGTGGAAATCGGTCAATGGGTACTGGCTGTAGGATACCCGCTTAACCTCGATGCTACCGTTACTGCCGGTATCGTAAGTGCCAAGTCAAGGTCTATCGGTATCAATAAAAGCGGTGGCAAAATCAATAATTCCATCGAATCTTTCATTCAAACCGATGCTGCCGTAAACCAGGGAAACAGTGGTGGCGCGTTGGTGAATACAGCCGGTGAACTGATCGGTATCAACTCCGCTATTGCCTCCCCTACCGGTTCCTACGCAGGTTATTCCTACGCTATACCGGTTAACCTGGTGAAAAAAGTGGTGAACGATCTTATGAAATATGGTAGTGTGCAAAGGGCTTACCTCGGCGTGAAATATGCCTCCCCTGCCGCCATCGCTTCTATGAGTGATGACCAGCTGCGGGAAATCGGTGTAAGAAGAGATGTAAACGGCGTACAGATCACCGAAGTAATGGACAACAGCTCCGCAGCTTCAGCTGGCCTCCGTCAGGGCGATGTGATCACTAAAATCAATGGCGTAGGCATCAACGGTTCTTCCCAAATGAGCGAACAGGTTGCCCGCTACAAACCAGGCGATAAAATCAGCCTCACCTACCTGCGCGACGATAAGGAATTTACTGCCAACAACATCACGCTTAAAAACCTTCAGGGCACCACAGATGTGGTAAGAATTACCAATCTGGATAAGCTCGGCGCTGACCTGTCTGATCTTAGCAAAGATGAAGCAGCCAGCATTGGCGTAAAAGGCGGGATTAAAGTAAATGATATCAATACCGGTATCCTGAAAAAACAAACCAGCATGGTACCCGGCTTTGTAATCCTTAAAGCCGGTAATACCCCGGTTACTTCCGTAAATGCGCTGAGTGCTGTTCTGGAAAAGGAAAAGAATGTACAACTGGTTGGTTTCTATCCGCAAAGAGGTGGTAATATCTACTATTACAATATCAATACTGGCGGTAAAGGAGCCGAAGACCTCTAAGTCAGTTACGAATTATCAATTACGAATTTTTCCCACGTAATTGGTAATTCGTATTTCGTAATAAAAAAAGCCCCGTTTCATAATACGAAGCGGGGCTTTTTCATTAATGTACAAGTAAAGTCTGGACAAACTAACAAGTAATAGCTAGATCTATGAAAACCCATAATGAAAATAAGATAAGTATATGACGTTCTTTTACACAACTTCGTGAACATAGTAATCCAGACAGGGAACGCACAAAAAAGCCGGTTAAGCGCATGGCCACCGGCTTAAAATATTTATAAAACGTAAAATTACAGGTTGATCACCCCTTTCAGCTGGGTAAAGAACTCGTCTTTTTTACGGGAAGAGATCGGGATATTTTTCTGATCGCTCATCACCACGGCTGTTCCCAGTCCTTTGATAATCTTAACGATATGGTGAATATTGATCAGAAATGACTTGTGTACGCGATAGAATCCCTTGTCGGACAACATTTCTTCATATTCCTTCAGTGATTTGGAAATCAGGTGGGAAACGTTGTTGATCAACTGGATTTTGGTATAACTGTCAAATGCTTCACAGTAGATAATATCTTTCAGATCGATCACATTATACCCGTCATTTACCGGGATAACGATCTTGGAGAAGGCGTTATCGTTGTTTTTAACGTAATCTTTCAGAATAGAGGCCAGTTCGTTGAGACGGCCTTTTTTGCTTTTCTTTACCTTTTCCAGGGCATCTTCCACCTCACTCACCTTAATAGGTTTCAGCAGGTAGTCCAGTGCGGCAAATTTGATGGCCTGTAAAGCGTATTCCTGGAAAGCAGTGATAAAAATGACCTCAAAATTCAGTACAGGGAACATTTCCAATAACTGAAACCCATTGTGCGGAGGCATTTCAATATCCAGGAACAGCACATCAATGGGGTTATTTTTAATCATTTCTGCCGCCTCATTAATATTCTGCGCTTCTCCAACTACCGTAACATCTTTACAGTAGTTTTCCAAAATATTGCGCAAAATATGAATGTTGCGGACTTCATCGTCTACAATGGCAGCTTTTATATTACTCATAACATCTTAACAATGGGAATCAGGATTTCGACCAAGGTACCTTCCTTGTTGCCGAAACCAGATTTAAATTTATCAATAATTTCTAACTTTCCAACACTTCCATTAAAAGATTTTATAATCTGCAATCTTTCCTTTATCACGCTCAGCGCGGTAGATTCATGTTTGATCAGTCTGGAACTCTTGATACTATTGGACTTGTCCCAGCCTATTCCATCGTCATCTACGGAGCAGTAAAGCAGATCATCTACCATCTCTATCCGGATTTCCAGGGTCCCACTGCTGTTTTTAGGCGCCAATCCGTGTTTAATGGCGTTTTCCACAATGGGCTGGATAATCATGGGCGGAATATATATGGTATAATCTTTCAAAGTGTCTTCCATGATAAAATGGTAGGTAAAGGAGTGGGCAAAACGGATTTTTTCCAGCTCCAGGTACCGGGTCAGAAAAGCGATTTCCTCTTCCAGGGAAATGTAGGATTTGCGGGAATTGTTGAGCATCTGGCGCATCAGCGTTGCAAAGTCTGCCAGGAAGTTCAATGCCTGCTTTTCTTCTTTTTCCAGAATCAGGTGTTGTACCGAGTTGAGGGAGTTGAAGATGAAATGCGGGTTCATCTGGTTAGTCAATGCCTTGGCTTCCAGCTCGGCGATACGCCGGTTGTATTCTGTTTTTCGTTTTTCGGCCTGTTTGATACGTTTTACGATATAACGCAGCACCACCAGAATCAGCAGCAGCCCTGCCAGCAGGAGGATGCCCCTGGCCCACCATTGCTGGTACCATTGTGGCAGGATACTGACATTCAGGTTGAGTGGTTTGGACCAGTCGCTTTTATACTTACGGGCCCTCACCATCAGTTTGTAGCTGCCGGGTTGCAGGTCGGGGAACGGGATGATATTGGACATAGTAGTCACCCATCCGTTGGTCGTATCTCCCGAAAAATTATATTGGTATTCCACCAGCTCGGGCAGGTCGAACACGATGGTCCCGAACTCTGCTTCAAAAGAGGCTTTACGTTTGTACAGGTGAATAAAATCATTACCAGGCATATAGGTACTGTCGCCATACCGGATGTAACTGAGGTAAATCACGGGAGGTATGGTATCTACAGGCAGATGATCGCCTTTAAAGTAACAGAGACCGTTGGAGGTAGCAATGTACAGCTTGCCGTCATCCGTATACACACCGCGGATATCGTCAGACATTAGTCCGTCGTTGGAAGTGATATTACGGGTGATAGCCAGTTTGTGGATATCAATAACAGATACTCCTTTGTTGGTGGCCACATACAGGCGGTCCTGTCCATCGTAGTACAGTTGCTGGCAGATATCGCTGGCCAGATTGTTGGCAGACGACAGGTGTTTCACCATCGAATCGCCGTGCATGACATAGATGCCCTGGTCGCTGGTACCGATCCACAGGTAACCATTGATCCATTTAAGGTCTTTGATACTGAGTTTCCGGGAGGTATCGTTGCGGGAAGGTTCCAGTTTATGTTTGTTGTCGGAGCACCAATAGAGGCCATTGCTGGTACCTACAAAATAGGTAGAATCGCTTACACAGGCAATAGAGGTGACCATCATATCAAGGTCGCCGATGGTATAATCATCGAGGGCGATGATCTGATTTTTGGCGGCTATCCTGATTTTGCCGGAAGGCGATACTTCCACGTCCTTCAGCATTTTAACAGCTTTCAGCTGGGAAGTCTTAAAGGTGGCGGTATTAAAGAGCGCCAGGCCGTTGTCTGTACCGATCAGCACCTGATTTTCCTTATAGGGCACCATGGTGAGCAGGCTGTTACGGCCACTGGCAGTATCGATAGTGAACTGGCGGATAGTCCCGTTTCCGCTGATGGTATTCAGAATACCGGCATTTTGTCCTACCAGCAGCATATCATTTTTTTTGTCTTTACAGATGCTGAAGATAGAGTGGGAATAGAGTCCGTTAGTATTATCGAGATAGCTGAAATAAAAGTTTTTGTAGGGGATATTGTATACGCCGTCACCAAAGGTGGTAATCCAGATATTACCATCCCGGTCTTTCAGGAGGGAGGTAATATTGTGGTTATCCAGCAGTTTGATGATCTTTCTTTCTCCCTTAAAAAAGTCTTTGATGTAGTATAAGGTCCGTTGGGTACCTACCCAAAGGTTATCGTTATCGAGACAGATATTACTGATTTCGTCTTTGATACCCCAGTCTGCGCCGTTGAAAAAACACACCAGATCTTTGATGGTATAGGAGTATAAGGCATTTTTGAGTATCAGGATGGAGTGGTCCCTAACACGGCTTGTCAGTTCCGGATCAAAGGGGTAAGGGCAGAGGGACAGTATTTTCTGGTCCGGATTTGCCGGATCTCTCAGCCCATCAACATGAAAGGAGTTTTGCAGGGGGTGAAAGATGGTATCATTCCGGATCAGGAAAAGGAGGTTAGTACCAGAGGCTGAGCCTTTTTCGTAGGTTGTTTTTTTGCCATTGTACTGTACAATACGGCTGTTGGTATTGAAGAACCAGATAACGCCTTTTTTACCTTCGAAGGCGTACTGCATGTAGTGACTACCGCTGTTGAATGCCAGCGAAGAGTCGTTGTATTCACTATGGATACGGGAATTGGCGTAGAAAGATGGTTTACCGTTGAGGGTAAAGAACCATAATCTTCCTTGAGTGTCTGCGGCGAGTTTTACGACATCATTGTCTGTGAGGCCGTCTTTTTTGGCATAGTTGCGAAAGCGTTTTCCGTCGAATTTACTGACGCCGGTGGGAGTAGCAAACCAGATGAATCCGTCTTTGTCCTGCACGGCGGCATATACAGTAGCATTAGCCAACCCATCTTTCACATTATAGTTGCGGATCATCAGGCCCTGGGCCAGTGCGTTGTAACCTGTGCAAAAGATGACCAGCCACCATAACAGTATGAAACGGGTAATGGACATCAACTTAAAATTACGAATTACGAATTATGAATTATGAATTGCGAACTACAAATTACGTTTTTTGTAATTCGTAGTCCGCAAATTCATAATTGATACTAGTATGCTCTGGCAAACAGCACCCGTTCTTTAGAAGGTTTACCGGTCAGGATGCAGGTACCTGCTTCCTGAGGGTTGTCCAGCGGTATACAACGGATTGTTGCTTTAGTGCGTTCTTTGATGATTTCTTCCGTTTCAGGCGTACCATCCCAATGGGCGGCGATGAAACCACCTTTTTCGTCGAGTACTTTTTCAAACTCTTCGAAGGTATCTACCCGGGTGATGTGGCTATCGCGATAGTTTTTGGCTTTCTCGAAGAGGTTCTGTTGTATTTCTTCGAGCAGATCGCTGATACGGCCAGCCAGTCCGTCGAGGGAGAGGCTCATTTTTTCTTTGGTATCACGGCGGGCTACTTCGGCGACATTGTTTTCGAGGTCTCTTGCGCCAATGGCTATACGAACGGGTACGCCTTTCAGTTCGTATTCAGCGAATTTCCAGCCCGGACGGTTATTGTCGGAGTCGTCGTATTTCACGCGGATGCCGGCTTTTTTCAGTTCGGCAACGATGGTGTTTACTTTTTCGTCGAGGGCCGCTTTCTGGTCGGCGCCTTTATAGATAGGCACGATTACTACCTGGAGCGGAGCGATGCGGGGAGGCAGTACCAGGCCCTGATCGTCGCTGTGCACCATGATGAGGCCACCGATCAGGCGGGTGGATACGCCCCATGAGGTAGCCCATACGTAATCGAGTTTGTTTTCCTTGTTGGAGAACTGTACGTCAAATGCTTTGGCGAAGTTCTGGCCGAGGAAGTGGGAGGTACCTGCCTGCAGGGCTTTACCATCCTGCATGAGTGCTTCCACGCAATAGGTATTGACAGCTCCGGCGAATCTTTCGCTTGCCGTTTTTACGCCTTTGATAACGGGCACAGCCATGTAGTGTTCGGAGAAATCAGCGTAGACGTTGAGCATCTGTTCTGTTTCAGCGATCGCTTCTTCGGCGGTGGCATGAGCAGTATGACCTTCCTGCCAGAGGAATTCGGCGGTGCGGAGGAAGAGGCGGGTGCGCATTTCCCAGCGTACCACGTTGGCCCACTGGTTTACCAGCAGGGGGAGGTCGCGGTAAGACTGTATCCAGTCTTTATAAGTATTCCAGATAATTGTTTCTGAAGTGGGGCGGACGATCAGCTCTTCTTCGAGTTTAGCATCCGGATCCACTATTACCCCTCCGCCGTTGGGGTCATTTTTGAGGCGGTAGTGTGTTACAACGGCGCATTCCTTGGCGAAGCCTTCCACGTGGGCGGCTTCTTTGCTGAGGAAGCTTTTGGGGATAAACAAGGGGAAGTAGGCGTTCTGGTGACCGGTTTCCTTGAATTTACTGTCCAGGACATCGCGCATGGCTTCCCATAGCGCGTAGCCGTATGGTTTGATTACCATACAGCCTCTAACGGCAGAATAATCTGCCAGACCGCCTTTCAGCACCAGGTCGTTATACCATTTTGAATAATCTTCCGAACGGGCTGTAATCTCTTTACTCATAAATAAAATAACTAATTTATATATCTTTAAATTTAAGCCAAAAATCCACGAATTTATCCAGCGAAAAATAAACTTCCGGCGGTGCCCAGTGAATGGATCAAACCGGCGTAGTTTTTGTCCCAAATATTTAAAAAGAAAATGCTACAAACCTACATGAAAATCATAAAGGTGCAAATAGTCTGGCTAAAATAAAATAACCGGGAGCTCTTCCTGTAACTTTGTGGTATTATAATCCGTTAAAAAATTGTAAATTTACTACATAAATCAAGCTTAAAATATATTTCAAATGAGACCTATACTATACATTGCACTGGCTGGTTCGTTCGCTCTGGGCGCCTGTTCCAGTACTTACAAAACGGCCCAGACACCGGACGATGTATATTATTCTCCGCGTCAGCAACAGCGCACCTATGCATCCAACAACGGCTCTAATGGCAATTCCCAGCAGGATGAGAATGCCCGTTATACCCAGTCAGCCGATGAAGATGGAGGAACTTATGTGACTTATAATGATGACCAGGGGGATTACCAACGTCGTCTGAATCGTTTTGGTTCCACTTCCAACAGCTACACCGGTGGCTACATGGATGGTTACAGCGCAGCTTCCAACCTGTACATGGGTGGTTATGGCTACGGCTTCAGCCCATACAGCAGCTTTGGTTACAACAGCCTGTGGGGCCCATCTCTCAGCCTGGGTTTTGGCTGGGGCAGCGGTTTCTATAGCCCATGGAGCTATGGTGGCTACGGTGGTGGATGGGGATACCCTTATTATGGCTCCTACTGGCCTTATGGCGGCGGATACTATGGTCATTACTACCCTGTATATGCCGGCGGTTACTATGGTGGTGGTTACTATGGCCACGGAGGAGGTTATTACTACAGCCGTCCTTCCAACTCCTACGGACCCGTTAGAAGCGGTAACGAACGCATCATCCGTGCTTCCAACTATACCAACAGCGGTGGCAATGGCGGCAATGCCGGCGGTGGCGGTTACTACCGTCCTGCCAGAGGTAGCGTAGCTCCTATCAACAACGGTGGCAACAGCGGCGGTTATGCTCCTTCCAATACAGACAGACCCCGTCGTATCTTCCAGCAGTCTAATTCAGAAAGACCGGTTATTTCCCGTCCTTCCTATGATAACAACAGCGGTGGTGGCTACAATAACAATAATGGCGGCGGCGGATACTCCCGTCCTTCCAGATCTGAATACAGACCTGCACCATCTCCCAGCCCAAGCTATTCTGCACCCAGCGGCGGTGGCCGTGTAGGTGGCGGTAGCAGTGGTGGCGGTGGCGGCTACAGCCGTCCTGCAAGAGGCGGACGTTAATACAAGACATTCTGAGATAAGCGTAGCAAAAAACTACGCTTATCTTTTTATTGGACATAAGTTTTGTCCATTCCGGAACGTTATTACATTCGCAGCTCGTTATCTATCAGACAATCTGCCAATACATCTCAATTTTTAAGTTTATAGTTTTATGATTAAAAGACTTTACCCTCTTTTAGGAGGAATCTTTTTATCCGTTACAGCAATGGCGCAGAGCTCGAATGACGCACTGCTCTACTCACCCAACCAACCCTTCGGGACAGCAAGAGCACAGGCATTGGGAGGCGCAGGCGTTGGTCTGGGCGGTGATTACTCTTCAGCACACACCAACCCTGCCGGTATCGGCATGTTCAAAACAGGCGAATTTCTGATATCTGCCGGTCTGGGGATTACCAATAACAACTCCACCTACCTGGGAAATGGTTCGATGGACAACAAAGGCAGCAAAACCAACTTCCAGATGCCCAGCATCGGTGTTATCTTTGCTACCAACAAACACACCGGTGACAACGTTTGGAACAACGTGACCTTTTCACTGGGCTATACCCGCCTGGCCAACTATAACAACAAAATTGCCATCGCGGGATATAATGACGTTTCTTCTTATACCGACACCTGGGTGGACCAGATGTGGAACGCTGATTCTACCGGTATCGTGAACGACTATCCGTTGGGTGGCAGTATCGGCTACCTCTCCGCTGTCATCGACCGCTACCGCCATTCAAACGGCATCGTAGACCCGATGAGCAACGCCTCTCCACAACGGCCTACCGGCGGACTCACCGCCATCCAGCAACGTGGTATCCTTGAAACACAAGGTGGCCTCAACGAATTTGCCTTCGCCGTTGCAGGCAACTATGGTAACCGTTTATACATCGGCGGTAGTATCAACGTACCGAGTGTCAACTACCGTGCAGACCTTACCGTAATGGAAGATGATGCTACCAATAACGGCGCGAACAAACCCAACAACGACTTTGCCTATTTCGACTACCATCAGTATCTGAAAAGGACTGGTCTGGGTATCGGCGCCAAACTGGGTATACTTTACAAGGCCTCTCCCCGCTTCAGATTAGGCGGCGCCTTCCACACACCCACCTTCTACAGCCTGCATGACAGCTATTCTGCTGACATCACCGCCAACACGGAAGGTTATCAAGGTGTACTGTCTGCCAATTCCGGCCAGGTAACCGGCGGCTATCCAGTAGACAATGACTATACTTATGTTACTCCATTGCGCGCAATGGCCGGTGTTACCTACTTCTTCGGTGATATCACCCATGTCAGCAATACACAGGGCTTCATCACCGCTGATTATGAATTCGTCAACCAATCATCCGGTAAATTCAAGATGAATAAATACCCTGATGATGAAAAAGCACTGAACGACAATATCAGCGCCCTGTACAAATCAGTGTCCAATATCAAAGTGGGCGCCGAACTGAAATTTGCTACCCTGTATGCAGTAAGAGCCGGTTTTGCCTACTACGGCAACCCTTACAGCAATGACAGCTACAATGCCAACGTAGACGCTTCCCGTAAAGTATACAGCGGCGGCCTCGGCTACCGTAACAAAGGCCTCTATGCAGACCTTACCTACAGCTATACGCAGGGTAATGACCGTTACCGCCTCTACACCAGCACCACGCCGGGTTTAACACCCAATGCCGCCCTGCTGGATTATACCCGTAGCAATGTGGTAATGACCGTCGGTCTTAAGTTCTAATAAAGGGAAATTGAAGTAAAGAATTATAATATCAGTATAAAAGCGAAGAAGCCATTGATGTAAAATCAATGGCTTCTTCGCTTTTATCTTTGTTTATCATAAAATATCAGCAATGATCGTCTCTATCATTGTTTCTGTAGGGTCGAACCACTGGTATTCCTTGTCTTTTCTGAACCAGGTCAGTTGCCTTTTGGCATACTGGCGGGTATGTGTTTTAATATCCTCTACGGCTTGTTCGAGGGATAGTTTGCCATCCAGGTAATCGAATATTTCCTGATAGCCTACTGTCCGGAGAGCATTGTGCTGGCGGTAGGGCAATACGCTTTTTACTTCTTCCACGAGTCCGGCAGCCATCATGAGATCTACCCTTTTATGGATATTTTCATGGAGCTTTTCTTTGGACGGTGTAAGTCCGATTTTAATGATGCGGAAGTCTCTTTGTGCTTTTACGGCCGTGCGGAAAGTGGTGATCGACTGTCCGGTGGCTTCCAGCACTTCCAGCGCCCTGATAAGGCGTTGGGGATTCTGCGTTTCGGCCGTGGCATAAAACTGCGGGTCCCGTTGGCGGAGTTGTTCCTGTAGCCAGGAGAGTCCGTGTTCTTCGTAGCGGGCATTCAGCATTTCCCGGATACCGGGTGGTATAGCGGGCATGTCGTCGATACCTTCGCAGAAAGCGCGTATATACAGTCCCGTGCCCCCACACATAATGGCCACATCATTTTTTTGGAAGATTTCTGCGGCATACTGCAGGGCCAGCTGTTCATAGATACCGGCATTCACTTCTTCACGGATGGAATGGGAATCGATAAAATAATGCGGCACTGCGGACAGCTCTTCCGGTGTAGGTTTGGCCGTGCCGATGCTGATTTCGCGGTAACACTGCCTTGAATCAGCAGATATTACCGATGTACCGAACAACTGCGCCAGTTTTATGGCCAGCGCTGTTTTGCCGGAAGCGGTGGGTCCTGCTATGATAATGACTGTCTTCAAAAAATACTAGTAGTTGTTTTCATCTTCACCGGCACCGAATTCATCGCCGCCGTCGCTGGCTTCTTCGCTTTCTTCTCCTTCTTCACCGAAGCCTTCTTCGTCCATACCTTCTTTATTGAGGTCATATTTTTCCTCCATTTCCACAAGTTTGTCGCCTACGAGGCCTTTGGTGCCGTATTGGCTGGGGGCCAGGCCTTCCTTGCGTACACAAACGGGATAGGTGAGTTTGGCGTTTTCATCTTTGGACACGCCTATCAGTTCTACCAGGAATGACCAGTTTTTGGCGAAGTCATAGAGGTAGATAAATTTCTGGTTGGGAGCCTTTACTGCGTCAGCGATAGTTGTTTCCGACATGAGCAGCGGTTCAACTTTACGGGGCTGTTTATCTTCCTGCAGAATAATTTCCCGGCCGCGTTGCCAGTTGTCGTTGCTGCGGAAAAAGGTAGCTCCATGTTTGGTGTCAAATTCAAAAGCCTGTAAAATGGCCGTATGTAAGGCTAAAAACGTCTGATTCGGCTTAATGGAAATGTCCCTGTAAACACTTTCATCTTCTTCCCAGTATACTCTGAATTTCAAAACCGGCATGACAATGTGGTTATAAGTTAGTTAAATATATTAATTCTCAACGCATCATCAAGGGCGCTGATGGTTAATTAATCGTTTATTATTTCCTGTTTCCCTAAATTACCAATTTTATTTAACTGGGGTAAGATCCAGGGCTTTTGCTTTTTCGAGCATAAAAGCGTAGGCAGCTTCGTAGGTGTTGGGGATTTCACCATCAAGGATAGCTTCCCGGATGGCGTTTTTCAGGTCACCCACAATCCGGCCGGGCTTCAATGCGAATATTTCCATGATCATTTCGCCGGTGACAGGAGGCTGCCAGTTGCGGATACGATCACTTTCCTCTACTTCTTTGAGTCTTTTACGGACCAGTTCAAAATTTTCGAGGTAGCGTTTTACTTTGGACCTGTTTTTAGAGGTGATATCGGCTTCGCACAGCATCATGAGTGATTCGATATCATCTCCGGCATCGAACAGTAGTCTGCGGATAGCCGAGTCGGTAATATTTTCCTTGGTGAGGCTGATCGGACGCAGGTGTAGTTCTACCAGTTTTTTCACCAGGCGCATTTTATCATGCAGGGGTAATTTAAACCGGGTAAAGATACGGGTCACCATTTTTCCGCCTACTGCATCGTGGCCGTGAAAGGTCCATCCGTGGCCTGGTTCAAATTTTTTGGTGGCTGGTTTGCCGATATCATGCAGGAGGGCAGCCCAGCGGAGCCAGAGATCGCGGGTATTAACCGCGATATTGTCTACCACCTGCAAGGTATGATAAAAGTTGTCTTTATGTCCTTTACCTTCATACATCTCCACCCCTATCATGTCCACCATCTGGGGGAAAATGATTTTGAGCAGGCCTGCTTTATAGAGCAGGTCGAGGCCCACAGAGGGTTTGGGGGACAGCATGATTTTATTGAATTCATCGGAGATCCTTTCCTGGGAGATAATACGGATACGTTCTGCATTTTCCCGGATGGCCGTGAAGGCTTCGTCGGTAATAGTAAACTGCAGTTGGGAGGCAAAACGGACAGCCCGCATCATACGCAGCGGATCGTCGCTGAATGTTTGTGCTGGTTCCAGGGGGGTACGGATGATTTTTTTGTCGAGATCTTCCAGCCCCTGGAATGGATCTATGAGGGAGCCGTAGTTATCTTCTTTCAGGCTGATGGCCAGTGCGTTGATGGTAAAATCGCGGCGGTTCTGGTCATCTTCCAGAGTACCGGCTGTCACTTCGGGGTTACGGGACTCCTGGCGATAGCTTTCTTTCCGGGCGCCTACAAATTCAATTTCCAGGTCATTCCATTTCACCTGGGCGGTGCCATAGGTTTTAAAGAAACTGACCGGAATATTATCACCGAGGGCCTCTGCCACTTTATGTGCCAGGGCGATACCATCGCCCACGCACACAATATCCATATCTTTTGTTCTTCTACCCAATAATTTATCGCGTACGAAGCCTCCGATCAGATAGGCAGGCGTACCCAGGTCATGGGCTGCCAGCGCAATCTTCTCCAACACTTTCCGTTCCTGCAGGGAGCAGGGAATGTCTAATGGCTTGCTGCTGATCATATTAAAAATTTATTCCTTTCGCTGAAATCAGGGCGCAAATGTAAGAAATAATGAGGTTTAATCCCGGATTATCGCGATCGATCCGTCTTTTCCTATGCGGATGATCCTGGAGGCCACGCCGAAAGCGGTTTCTTCCTGGCGGTATTTTACCACGTAATCCACTCCGTTGATAATTTCAGGCGAAATATCCTGAAAAGAACCGGGAGATGGCTGACCGCTGATATTGGCAGAAGTAGACACCATGGGTTTACGCAGCCTTTTGAGCAGGTGGCGGCAGAAGGTGTCTTTCACAATGCGGATAGCCACAGACTGATCTTCGCTGATTACATTGGGTGCCAGGCCCAGGGCGCCTTCATATATTACTGTCGTAGGCCGGTCGAAGCCGGCGATCACATCAGCCATGTCGGGTCTGGGATTGGAAACATAATGCAGCAGATCACGCACATCGGGTAGCAGTATGACCAGGCTTTTGCTTTCGCTGCGTTGTTTCAGGTCAAAGATTTTTTTTACGGCCGCTTCATTGGTAGCGTCGCAGCCTATTCCCCAGATTGTATCTGTAGGGTAAAGAATAAGGCCACCATTGCGTAGTACGGGCAAGGCGGCATTTATATCCTGTTCAAAATCCATTCGTATTCATTTATTTATTCAGGCTGTTGTACACCTTCATCATATCCGCTGCACATTTTTCCGGTGTAAACAGGCGGGCATGTTCCAAGCCTTTGCGGCGCATATCTTCCACCAGTGAAGGTTCTGCCAGTACCCGGCGCATGGCCGTGGCAATATCGGCACTACTGAGTGGATCAACATACAGGGCAGCATCTCCACCAGTTTCCCCAAAACAGGAGCCATGGGAAGTGATGACTGGTGTACCACTCCAGAGTGCTTCCAGGATGGGGATACCGAAACCTTCAAAGAGAGAAGGATATAACAACGCTTCAGCTCCCTGGTACAGCAAAGGTAATACACTGTTGGGCAAACGCTCCTGTTCATTGAGCCATATCACCTGTTGAGAGAGTCCGTTAGCATGCACGTATTCTTTTACCTTTTTCTTATAACCACTGCCGTTGCCCAGTATCACAAGGGGTATATCGACTGATCCTTTCAGTGTATTCATGGCCGTTACAATACCAAGCAGATTTTTCCGCTCGATCACGGAGCCAACGTAGAGGAAATATTGCGCAGGCAGCTGATAGCGGGTACGGAAAGCCTGGATATCTGTTTGGGTATGGGGTACCGCAAAAGCAGGATCACAGCTCTGGTACACGACCGCTATTTTTTCCGGGTCTGTATGGTAATAGGTGATCAGGTCCTGTCGGGTCTGTTCGCTGATGGCTACCACCTTGTCGGCCTGATCACAGGCATAGCGCGCTTTGCGCCGGTAGGTGAACACATCTATCGGGTTGTACTGTGCAGGATACCTTTCAAAAATCAGGTCGTGCATAGTAACGACGGACTTCACACCACTGCCGGGGATACCGAAAGGTATTTCATGGCTGAGGCCATGGTAGAGGTCTATTCCATGACGTTGCAGATCTTTTACGACATAACGGCTGCGCCATGCCGACTTAAACCAGCGGTGCCAGGTTTTTTCAGGTAATATCACCGGAAGGCCCGGTGCTTTGTACATATCCGTTTTTTTGGGAGCGAACAGGTAGTACTGGTGCTCCGGGAAACCAGCAGCCAGGGAAGAGATAAGGGTACGGCTATAATTTCCTAACCCTGTATCGTTCTGGAAGGCTCGCTTGGCATCAAAACCAATCTTCATATGTTGCGAAAATACGAAGTCCGGCGAAAGAAATTCGTAATTCGCTATTTCATTTATTAGATATTACTTTTGCAAAAAAAGCGCAAATGGATTTACAACAACAAATACTGGCTGCCTGGGCTGATCGCAGCCTTTTACAGGAAACGCAGTACGCTGATGCTGTTAAAGCAGTGATTGAAGCAGTAGATAAAGGGAAACTGAGAGTGGCTATGCCCACAGAAAATGGCTGGGTAGTGAATGAGTGGGTAAAACAGGCTATCCTGATGTATTTCACCATTCAACCGATGGAAACGATGACGCTTCCTCCTTTCGAGTTTTATGATAAGATGAAGCTGAAGACCAACTATAAAGATTTGGGTGTACGTGTTGTTCCGCATGCGATTGCCCGTTATGGTGCTTTTATTGCCAAAGGTTGTATTCTGATGCCTTCATATGTTAACATCGGTGCTTATGTAGACGAAGGTACGATGGTAGACACCTGGGCAACGGTAGGCTCCTGCGCACAGATCGGTAAAAACGTGCACCTGAGCGGTGGCGTGGGTATCGGCGGCGTACTGGAACCACTGCAGGCCAGCCCTGTGATCATCGAAGACGGCTGTTTTGTGGGCTCCCGCTGCATCGTAGTAGAAGGTGTACACGTAGAGAAAGAAGCTGTACTGGGTGCTAACGTAGTGCTGACACAGTCTACCAAAATCATTGATGTGAGCGGTAGCGAGCCTATTGAATACAAAGGCCGTGTACCAGCCCGCAGCGTGGTGATCCCAGGTACCTACACCAAAAAATTCCCTGCCGGCGAATACCAGGTGTCCTGCGCACTGATCATTGGTCAGCGTAAAGCATCTACCGACCTGAAAACAAGTCTGAATGACACCCTGCGTGAGTTTAACGTAGCGGTATAATCATACGTAACAGCAATAAAACAGCGGGTTTCTTCTGTTTTATTGCTGTTCTTCAAAAATAAATTTGGCTGATATTCAAAAAAGCCTACCTTTGCAATCCCTTTTAAGAGGGAGAGCAGCCCAGATGGCGAAATTGGTAGACGCACTGTGTTCAGGTCGCAGCGCTCGCAAGGGTGTGCTGGTTCGAATCCAGTTCTGGGCACTAGAAAAGGTCGGATGAAAATCCGGCCTTTCTTTTTTTATGTACTTCCCATTTTTTCATTGGTTGGTAATTAGTTCCGGTATTGAGTCAGGTTCAATAATCAAATCATTCTGATCACACACACCTCTCCCACTTCCTCAATGCCCATCTCACCAACGGCACTCCTTCTCATCTACTACAAGAACAAGTTTGTCTATTGTTGTTTCTTTTTCATTCAGATAACCTACAGGAAATTATTGCTCTCCATTTTTGAGTGACACCATCTTTATGGCTACCTTTTTACACCGTCATTACCATAGCTTCTGCTTTCAAAAAAATATCTATTTTTTGAAAGCAACTCATTGTTGACTTTAGCTCAGCCGAAGTATCTTCTGTGAACCGAACAGTTATTTTTATCTAAACATTTTATTCTCAGGGAGCAATTAAAGATATTGGAAGCTTGTTTAGTTAACCAATACACGTGCGCTGTTGCGCTGCCAAAAAATCTCTCTCTATTTTGATTGAACCCCATTCTTCTTTATTCAAATGAAAAGCAATTGGACACAGTTCCTACCTGCGAAAAGGTACTTACACGGGATGAATTTTTTCCCACATGCATTAAACTTTTATTTTATAGCTCAGTCTACTTTTTCATGTAATCTGTTTTACTACTAAACCATAAGCAACATGAAAGCACTTTTGATTTTAGCTACTGCCACTTTAGGAATTGGTGCTACTGCACAAGCACAGAATGCTCACCGCTTAATGCACGATGCACATGATATCAAACATGATCGTCATGATATCCATAAAGATGTTAAAGAAATCCGTGGTGAGAAAAAAGACATCGCAAAAGATAAGGCTGATCTGAACAAAGACCGCAAAGATGCTACTAAAGACAGGACAGACCTGAACAAAGACAACAAAGACATCGCCCACGATAAAGCAGAGATCAGACAGGAACGCACTGAACAGAATGCTGACGTGAAAAAAGGCGACTATAAAGATGCATGGAAAGAGCAAAAAGACATTAATGCAGAAAGGAAAGATATCAACAAAGACAGGGCTGATCGTAATGCCGACTTCAAAGACCTGAAGAAAGACCGCAAAGACATCAACAGCGATAAACGCGACCTGGGTAAAGACAGACAACAACTGAAACACGAACGTAAAGACCTGCAACAGGATAAAAAAGACCTGAACAAAGATAAGCAGCAGCTCATCAAGGATGCAAGTTCTAACTAATACCAGGCATTAAAATCACTACCATAAAAACGTTCGCTAAAATGTGAACGTTTTTTGTTGTTTTAGTCGGTCTCGTCAAGAACAGGTTCGATAATATTCCACCAGCGAGTACCAAAGGCTTGTAAGTTTAACTTGCTAGCCTTTTTTTATTTTGCCAAACAAGGTGTGGGGTGAGAAAAAGAGATTAAGTACCTGAGGGCAAGTAAGTAAAAAACAATTGATCCGCCATTCAGTTGGGGATTAGCAGTATTTTTCTATTTTTGAAAAAATGTTATTTACTGACCACCAAATACAGCCAACATGTTATGCAAAAATTGTTTGTGGATATCCTTATTCTTGCTGCACGTTTCTGCAGTTTTAGCTCAATCTCAAAACACATGGAAAACTTCGTCTCCCGAAGAGCAGGGAATGAGTTCATTATTGCTTGCAAATGCCATAAAGCAGATTAAGCATGACGGCACCAATATTCACAGTCTCTTAGTCATCAAAAACAATCATCTTGTTCTTGACGCTTCTTTCTACCCATTCAAAAGCACCTACGCGCATGATCTCGCGTCGGTCACTAAAAGTATTACATCATTGTTGATCGGTATAGCAATAGATAAGAAATTTATCAGCAGCGAAAATGAACCGATTGTAAATTTTTTTCCAGAATACAAAATCAACAATGACACGCTGAAATCCGTAAGAATAAAGGATCTACTCAATATGTCTTCTGGTTTTCAATGCAGCTGGGATGACGGGGAAAGGGAGTTAGGCGAAATGAGAAAAACCACAGACTGGGTTAAATTTATGTTGACATTGCGATTTGCAAATAATCCTGATGCGCAATTCTCTTATTGCAGTGGTAATTTTTATTTGCTCGCAGAAATTCTGCAAAGGGCTACCAAAATGAGCTGTCATGGATTTGCCCAAAAATATCTTTTTAAACCACTGGATTTTGGAGCATCTTACTGGCTTACCAATTACAAAGGAGTTAATCACGGCTGGGGCGATCTGCACATTTCCATTTACGACTTTGCAAAAATTGGCTGTCTTATTTTGAATGGAGGGGAATGGAACGGCAAACAGATTATTTCAAAGCAGTGGCTTAACAAAATACA